>JBJKQB010000050.1:0-4547 GCA_046705825.1 Candidatus Acidiferrales bacterium | reverse complement strand
CGGAGTGGGCCGGCAAGAGCCGGGCATCGTGCGAAAAATCATTGAGTCTGGACGGCACACTGGCGGCCGGGCAATTGTGCCTGGGAACCATCGACGCGGGCTCGGGAAAGTATGAAAGCGCCGTCGGAGAGTTTCAGCGGGCGTTGGACGCCGAGCCAACGAACGATGCGGCTTATCGGGGGCTCGGGCTCGCTTACCAGCACCTGGGCCGGTTCAACGAGGCGGAACGGACCTACCAGCGAGCGATCGAGGTGCGGCCCGAATACTGGGCGGGTTACAGCTGGCTGGGCGCATTCTATTACGACCGGGCGCGCTACGAGGAGGCGGCGAAGGCGTTTCAGCGCGTCATCGATCTGGCGCCCGACAGTTTTCGCGGATATTCCAATCTCGGCGCGACACTGAATGAGCTGGGACGTTACGCCCGCGCGATTGAAACGCTGCAGCGGTCGATTGCCATCCGTCCGACAGCAGGAGCGTACTCAAATCTGGGCAACGCCTATTTTTGGTCGAAGCGATTCGCGGAGGCGGTGGAACCGGATGAGAAGGCGGTCAGGCTTGGAGAGGACGATTACCGTCTATGGCGAAACCTGGCCGACGCCTATTACTGGGCGCCCGGGCGCAGGGGGCAAGCCCCGAATGCCTACCGGCAGGCGATCGCGCTGGCCGGCGAGGCGCTCGACGTGAATCCACGCAGCACGGAAGCGCTGAGCATTCTGGCGATTTCGAACGCGATGCTGGGGAAGCGCGCTGTGGCGCGCAGTGCGCTGCGGAAGGCATTGAAGGCCGGGCCCGCCGATCCCGAGGCGTTCTTGGCGGCCGCGCTGGTCTACAACCAACTGGGGAAGAATGCGGAAACGATGAAATGGCTGGCGAAGGCCCGCTCGGCGGGAATTTCCGCGAGCGAGGTTCGCGACACACCCGATTTCGATCATTTGGAGCGGGACCCACATTTCCAGGAGCTGTTCAAGGCACAATGAAACTGCAGAAGGAGAAGAAAATGGCAACACCATCTCGCGCGCGACAGGGCCAGGTCAGCATCGTCACCATCGATCCGAAGAACGAAGCGATCACCGATCCGCAGAACTTCGTGATCAGCAAGAGCCACAACGACCAGGTGCAGTGGGTGGCTGCCGATGCGGAGGTCTATTTCACGGTGGAATTCGAGGCATCGCCGTTCTACGAGTCGCAATTCAGCAGCGATTCGCCGTATTCGGGACTGGTGCGGCGCAACGTGCTGGGCGACCCGCACAAGGTGTACAAGTACACCGTGCGAGCGGGCGGGCGCACGGTGGACCCCGGCGGGATCATCGACCGGTAAAGCAGTCCGTCAATCGTCCCTCGGGACTTGAACCATATTTCGTGGTACGGGTTTTCCCGGCACTGCACTTCGCCCGCTGGGGCGGGCCCGTTTTGTGCCGGGCGAAATACAATCGCCGCTCCGCGGCTTGTGAGGGTAGCGCTGGGCGGGAGCTGAGCCCGCAAATCGCGGCAAGCGCTGGGGGCCGGTGTGCGCACCCGGCCGGCGGTACAGTTGCGAATCGAACACGCGCCGCATGAGTCGGGAATCGCACTGAACCTGCACGCATGTATGCTCGTTCTCACCAGCTTTTCATAAAGCGGTTGCGGTTCCAAGTGAGGCAGTGTGTTTGGGGAGGGCGTTGAACCTTTCCCGGCGCGGCTCTCACTCGAGGACCTCAGCACGTTCTTAAGACCAGTTTGGGAGAGGCGAGCATGATTTCCAGACGATGGCTTCCGGTTTGCATCGCAGCGGCATTTTTTCTGACCAGCGGCGCGGCGTTGGCGCAGGGAAACAGCGACGATCACGGGCACGGCCACGGCCATGGGCGCGGGCACGATCGCGGTGATTACGACCAGGGCGATTACGATCACGGGGATCACGGCCACGGAAATCACGGCCGGGGGAATCACGGCGATTACGACCGCGGAGATCATTGGCGCTACGGCCACTATTACAGCGACCATGAGCGCGACGAGATGCACGAATGGTACGAACAGCACTATCGCGATCTGCCGCCCGGCCTCGCCCGGCGCGACCGCCTGCCGCCCGGACTCGAACGCCAACTGGTGGTGCGCGGGACGCTGCCGCCGGGGCTGCGTCGGCACATGGAGCCTTGCCCGCCGGAACTGGTGCGCGAGCTGCCAACGCCGCCTCCGGATTGCGAGCACGTGATCATCGGCGGCCACATTGTGCTGCTGAACCGGTCGAATTTCCGGATCGTGGACGTCATCCACTTCGAGCTGTTCTAAGAGCGACTCACGGGGCGCGGTGCGGGCCGAGCTGTCCGATTTCGCAAAAGGGAATCCTTGAAGCGAACACCCGGCCGATACCGCGCCTCCCTCTCCGTCGAGTAAGATAAGCCTGTCCACAGAGTTACGGTGCTGGGTCGCTGGAAGCCAAGTTGCTCGATTGGGGCTTGGCACAGGACGCCGCCGTTCGCGCGCAGTCGTTCTCCGCACACACCCGAGAGCGCCGAGGCAGCGCCCCGCCGAATTTTGGGGACCGGGCCGGAATCCGAAGGGATGGGGGTGGTCATGGGAGCGTTCTGGCAAAACTTGCGGCACGGGTTGCGCATGCTGGCGAAGTCGCCGGGGTTTGCGGCGATAGCGATCGCCACGCTGGCGCTGGGAATCGGCGCAAACACAGCGATTTTCTCCGTGGTGAACGGGTTGTTCCTGCATCCGCCGGGAGTAGCGCAGCCGGATCGCGTGGTGGTGCAGCGGGTGCGCTATCTGAAGCTGGGATTGACGAATATTGTGGTGTCCGCGCCGGACTTCGCGCGGATGCGCGACAGCAAGCAGGTTTTCCAAAGCGCGGCGCTGGCGGACACGGGCGATTTCAACTACAGCGCCGGAGAGTTTCCGCAACGGCTGCGCGGCGCGGAAGTTTCCTCGCAATGGTTCGAGGTGTTCGGCGCGCGGCCGGTTCTGGGGCGCGTGTTCACGCGCGAAGAGGATCAGCCCAACGCGAATCACGAAGTGGTGCTGGCGTACCACGCCTGGCAGCGCTGGTTTGGAGGCGATCCGAGCGTCGTGGGACGCAGCGTCCGCCTGAATCAGCAGGACTATCGCGTGATCGGCGTGATGGGCCGGGATTTTCTGTGGCCCAATCCGCAGACGGACCTGTGGACGCCGCTGGGGCTGGCGGCCAGCGAGTTCGCTGTCGACAACACGTTCAACGAAAACTACCTGGCGGTGGCGCGGCTGCAGCCCGGCATTTCGTTCGCAAAAGCCAGCGCGTACATGGGGCTGCTGGCGTCGCACTTCACGGACAACCGGGTGAAGGCGTACGCGGAGGCTTCGCAGTGGGGCATGTTCCTGATGCCGCTGACCACCTTCGTGTTTGGCGACCTGAGCACGCCAATCCTGATCCTGGGCGGGGCGGTCGCGTTCGTGCTGCTGATCGCGTGCGCCAATATCGCGGGCCTGCTGCTGGCGAAGGCGGCGGGCCGGTCAAAAGAATTGGCCGTGCGCGCGGCGCTGGGCGCGTCGCGCCAGCAATTGATGGGGCAAACGCTGAGCGAGAATCTCGTTCTGGGAGCACTGGGCGTTCTGGCGGGGCTGGCCGTGGCGCCGGTGGGGATCCGCGCTCTGCTGCTGGCGGCGCCGGCGAATTTGCACGCGGAGACGCTGTCGTTTCCGGTGGACGGTTACGTTCTGCTGTTCACGATCGGCGTGGGGCTGCTGGCCGTGCTGATTTTCGCGGCGGCGCCGGCGTGGCACATGTCGCGCACCGATCCGTACGACGCACTGCGCGAATCAGGGCGTTCGACGACAGCCAGCCGCGCGCGGCAGCGCTTCCGGTCATTCCTGGTGGCGGGCGAAATCGCGCTGGGGCTGGTGCTGCTGGCGGGGACCGGGCTGCTGCTGAAGAGCCTGACGCGGATTGCCGAAGTGAATCCGGGGTTTCGTCCGCAAGGCGTGATGTCGGCGGGGCTGGCGCTGCCGCACAGCCAGTACGACACACCCGAAAAACAAATCGCGTTTTTCCGCAACGTGCTGGACCGGATTTCGAGCACGCCGGGAATAAGTGCAGCCGGCGCGGGATACCCGCTGCCCTTCACCGGAGGCAATTCGTCGGCTTCGTTCAATATTGAAGGCCAGACGGTGGCGCCCGGGAGTCCGGGGCCGTGGGGAGACGTCCGTTACGTCACGCCGGGCTATTTCACGGCGCTGGGGATTCCGCTGCTGAAGGGGCGGCTGTTTACGGATGCGGACAGCACCGGCTCGCAGGCGGTTGCGATTATCGACGAAAACCTGGCGCGGCAGTATTGGCCGAATCAGGATCCAATCGGGAAGCAGATTCGGCGAGGCAGTCGCGATCCCTGGGCGGTGGTCGTCGGTGTGGTGGGACATATTCGCTTCACGCAACTGGTGGGAGAGAACTCGTCGTCGGAGGGCTCGCAAGTCGCGTCGGCCGGCGCTTATTACTATCCGATTTATCAGACGCGCGCGTCCTACGGTTTCCTGATCGCGAAGTCCAGCGGGAATGCGGCGGCCGCCAGTGAAGCGATCCGGCGCGCGGTGCG
>JBJKQB010000049.1:0-5547 GCA_046705825.1 Candidatus Acidiferrales bacterium | reverse complement strand
AAAACATAGCGGCGGGCATGAGCCCCGCCGAAGCGCGACGCGCCGCACGGCTCACCTTTGGCAATCCCGCCGCGCTGCGCGAAACGACGCGCGACACCTGGGGCTGGGTCTGGCTCGACACCCTGCTTCAGGACATCCGCTATGCCTCGCGCACGTTGCGCAAGTCAGCCGGCTTCAGTGCTGTTGCGATCCTCACCCTGGCTCTCGGCATCGGCGCCAACACGGCGATGTTCTCCGTGGTGAACACGTCTCTGCTGCGGCCTCTGCCGTTCCCTCATTCGTCGCAGCTTGTCGATCTCTGGGGCCACAGCTCTCTTTTCGATTTTCCGGACCTTGGACTGTCGCTGCCGGACCTCGACGACATCCGCTCTCAGAACACAGCCTTTTCTTCCATCGCTCCCTATCACTTCTGCGGCATGACGCTAACCGGCCGCGGCGCACCGCGCCAGCTTCAATGCGGGCAAGTTTCGTCCGAGTTTTTTTCTTTGCTGGGAATCAGGCCGCTCTACGGAAGGGTTTTCACGCGCGCCGAAATGCGGCCGGGGCAGGATCGCGAGGCCATCCTGAGTTTTCCGCTATGGAAGAGCGACTTCGGCGCTGATCCGCGCGCGGTTGGTCAAACTCTTACCCTCGACGGCAGGCCGTACACCGTTGTCGGCATCATGCCTCCACAGCAGCACCTCGATTTTGCGACGGACGACCAGTTCTGGATTCCGTTCGCCCCCGATGACAAAGAACGTGCCGCACGCGCGGATCACGGCACTTGGGCCATTGCGCGCCTGAGGCCGGGCAGCACCATCCCGCAAGCGCAGGCCGAACTCGATGCGATCGCCGCGCGTTTAGCCAAGGCTTACCCGGACGCCGACAAGAATTGGAGCTTTCACGTGGTTTCGCTGGAGAGCGACGTTGTAGGCGACAGCCGTCCGCCTCTGCTCATCCTTTTGGGCGCGGTCGGCTTCGTGCTTCTGATCGCTTGCGCCAATGTTGGAAACCTGTTTCTCTCGCGCGGTTGGACGCGCCGGCGCGAACTGGCCGTCCGGGCGGCGCTGGGCGCGACGCGCGGGCGCATCATTCGCCAGTTGCTGGTCGAAGGCATGATTGTCGCAGTCATTGGCGGCTTCTGCGGTTTGCTCGCGGCTGCCTGGAGCGTTCACGGCCTGCGCACATTGCTGCCGCCGGATACCCCGCGCATCAAAGACCTCAGCATCGACCAAACCGTGCTTTGGTTCACTTTGGGCGCGTCTATCCTTGCGGGTGTCCTGTTCGCGCTGGCGCCCGCTGCCCTGCTTTCCCGGCAGGACCTCAATGCTGTCGTCAAGAAAGGCGGCGCACAAAGCGGGGCGGGCCCGCAGCACAAGTTTCTCCGCCATGTGCTGGTGGTTGCCGAAGTGGCCCTGGCGCTGCTGTTGGTGATTGGCGCGACGCTGGCGCTGCGCAGCTTCGCGAACCTGCTCCGGGTCAACATGGGCTTCCGCTCGGATCACCTGCTGACCATGACCCTCGATTTTCCCGCCCGAAAATTCAGCAAGCCGGATCAGTCCGTGCCGTACGTGCGCCAGATTCTCGCGCGGGTTCGCGCCGTTCCCGGCGTGCAAAGCGCTGCCGCGTCCCTCTACGCGCCGCTGTCGGGCGTGAAGGGTGAGACTACGGTGCACACCGATGCGATGCCTCCGGGCGCTCCAGCGGCCATGAGCCAGGGCAATCAAGCCACGCCCGGATATTTTCAAACGCTAGGCATCCCGCTCGTCGCGGGGCGTGGTTTCAGCGGCCACGATACCGCCGAATCCGCAGATGTTTACATCGTCAACCGGGCATTCGCCGAGAAATTCTTTGCAGGCGCGAATCCGGTTGGCAGGCGCATCTGGACCAATGTAGACGCGAAGCACAATCCCAAGTGGGGCCGAATCGTCGGTGAAATTGCCGACACGCGCGACGAAGGCGCAAATCAAGTCCCTGGCCCGGAGCTCTTCGCTCCGTATGATCAAATCGGGAGTTCGGGAGGCATTGCGCTGGTCGTGCGCACACGAGCGGACCCGCTCGCGACGCTATCCGGAGTGGAGGAGCGCATCTGGTCGATCGATAAAGCCCAGCCCGTTCAGGACCCCGCCACCATGGACCAGTTGCTGGTCCAATCGAATGCAGCACCGCGCTTTCAGACCTTTCTTCTCAGCGTTTTCGGCGGGCTCGGACTGTTGCTGGCCGTTGTGGGAATCTACGGCGTCATTTCGTATTCGGTAGCGCAGCGCACACACGAGATCGGCATTCGTATGGCGCTTGGCGCCGATGCGGGCCGCGTGATGCGCCTCGTCCTGCGGCAGGCTCTGAATCTCGCGCTGCTCGGAGTTGCCCTGGGGATTGCGGCGTCCCTGGTCCTGACCCGGCTGATGTCGAGCCTGTTATTCGGCGTGAGCGCCACCGATCCGCTGACCTTTCTTGCTGTCACATTCGCGCTGATCGCGGTGGCGCTGGCCGCCTGCTACATCCCGGCGCGCCGGGCCATGCGCGTCGATCCCATGGTCGCGTTGCGCCACGAATGATTGCCGTTGTGCACTATCGCTCGAGGGATTGTCGCGCCTCCGCGGCGGCCGAATCCGAAAATGGCTTCGTCTCGACCGGCCCAGACTTCTCCTGATTTCGTCTGTGGCTTTGTTTTGCAGCTTCAACTTCAGATGCGCCTCCCCGTATTGCCGCGCCGTTTTGCGAGTGCCATAATCACTGCTGACGTGTCTCAGCGCGCAGTCGAACCAATCGGTGCCGGACTTTTGGTATTTTCATCTGCGTTTATCTGTGTTCATCTGTGGTTTAGGGTTCTTCATCGCGGAGGCAGATCATGGCTCTGAGAGATGGGTGGATTGAAAAGCGCGCGGCGTCGTTCAATGGCGGCCCGCGGAATTTCTCGCAAATGTATTTTGCGCGCCAAGGCGCGGTGACGGAGGAAATGGAGTACGTCGCGCGGCGCGAAAAGCTCGCGCCTGAATTCGTGCGCGATGAAGTGGCACGCGGCCGCGCCATCATTCCCGCCAACATCCACCACCGCGATCTGGAGCCCATGGGCATCGGCGTCGCGTTCTGTTGCAAAATCAATGCGAACATCGGCAACTCCGCCACCACCTCCAACATCAGCGAAGAACTCGAAAAGCTGCATCGCGCCGTGCACTACGGCTCCGACACGGTGATGGACCTCTCCACCGGCGGCGACATTCCGGGAATTCGCAAAGCCATCATCGAAGCTTCGCCCGTTCCCATCGGCACCGTCCCCATCTACGAAGCCATTTCGCGCGTGCGCCGCGCCGAAGACCTGAACATCAGTGTCATGCTGGACGTCATCGAGGAACAGGCCGAGCAGGGCGTCGACTACATGACCATCCACGCCGGCGTGCTGCGCAAGGCGCTTCCGCTGGTGCGCAACCGCATCACCGGGATCGTCAGCCGCGGCGGCGCCCTTCTGGCGCAATGGATGAGCTTCCACAAGCAAGAGAATTTCCTATACGAGAATTTCGACGCCATCTGCAAGATCTTCCAGAAGCACGACGTCAGTTTTTCCTTGGGCGACGGCTTGCGTCCCGGCTGCCTGGCCGACGCGAGCGACGAAGCGCAATTCGCGGAGCTGCGCGTCCTCGGCGAGCTGACCCGAAAAGCCTGGGAATACGACGTGCAAGTGATGATCGAGGGCCCCGGGCACATCCCCATGGACCAGATCAAGCTGCAAGTCGACAAGGAAGTCGAGCTGTGCCACGAAGCGCCCTTCTACACGCTGGGCCCGCTGGTCACCGACATCGCTCCCGGCTACGACCACATCACCAGCGCGATAGGCGCGGCCATGATCGGCTGGCACGGCGCGTCGATGCTGTGCTACGTCACGCCCAAGGAGCACTTGGGCCTGCCGAACGCCGACGACGTGCGCCAGGGCGTGATCGCCTACAAAATCGCCGCGCACGCCGCGGACATTGCCCGCCACCGCCCCGGCGCCCGCGATCGCGACGACGCGCTCAGCTACGCGCGTTTCCTGTTCGACTGGAAAAAGCAATTCGACCTTTCGCTCGACCCCGACACCGCCCGCTCCATGCACGATGAAACCTTGGCGGACGATTTTTACAAGGAAGCGAAATTCTGCTCCATGTGCGGGCCGAAATTCTGCTCCATGAATGCGACGCAAATCGCGGAAGCCTACGCGGGCCAAACGCAGGAAGAACGCGAGCAGCGCTTCGTGCAGCTCCTCTCGAAGGTCGAAAACAAGCCCGAGGCGGCGCCGCACTCCTGATTTGGCGCCATTGCTTTAGTCGCTGGCCTGTAGAGGCCGCTGCTCTGCGGAACGGAACAACTTCTGCCTTTCATGCGTACCATGAGCCAGGAGGAGTTTGAACCCACGGTGCTGCAAACTAGACTCCTGCGGAAGGAGGCCCGGCCATGCTGTTCGTGCTGGTAGCGGCGTTCCTGTATTTCTTGCCCGCGATCATCGCGCATAACAAGCGCGATTTTACGGCGATCTTGCTGGTGAACTTGCTCTTTGGGTGGACCGTGATCGGCTGGGTCGTCGCGCTAATCTGGGCCTGTGCGGCCGAAACCAAGCCGCCGCAGGTGATGGTGGTAGCCGGACCCGCCGCTCTCGCCCGCTACTGCTGCCGCTGCGGCTCCGTGGCTGCGCCGGGCGCGCGCTTCTGCGCGGTCTGCGGCACGCCCATGCAGTAACGCGCTCGCGAGTAGCCAGCCGCGTCTGGTTCGTAGGGGCAACTCGCAAGTCCACCCGTGCTCTTCTCCTCTGCACGCTTGCCCGTCGCACTTCCCTTGTGCTTCTGCTCTTGCTCTGCGCTGCGCGCTCCCGTCGTTCTCCGCGTCCTCCGTGGTTCCGCTTTTCGGTTCTGTTTTTTGTCGCCACTCTTCACTCGCCACTGCTCCTATTCATCTGCGGATCGGAAATCAGTAAAATTCCATTGAGGAGCTATCGTGGCGCATCCTGAACAATCCGAAACGCTGCGCGAGGAATTCAACCGCTGGGCCGAGGCTGGACGCGGCGAGGGCATGGAAGAGGATCACTGGCCGATCACGCGTCCCGCGCTCGAGCAGATGCGCATCGCGCGCGACGAAAACATCCTCGACGTAGGCTGTGGTGCGGGCTGGCTTTCGCGTGCGCTCGCGCGCGGCGTCCCGCAAGGACGCGTCGTCGGCATGGATATTTCCGACGAGATGATTCGCCGCGCGCGCGCCGCCAGCCTCCCGTTCGAGAATCTCGTGTTTATCGTCGGGCAGGTGGGCGAAATTCCCTGGGAAGCGAACTTCTTCACCCGCGCGATCTCCGTGGAATCGGCCTATTACTGGCCCGATCCGGCCAAGGGTTTGCGCGAAATCCATCGTGTGCTGGGCGATGGTGGTTCGGCCTGGATCATCATCAACTATTACAAGGACAATCCGCACTGCCACCAGTGGGGCAACATCCTGACCATCCCTACGCACCTGCTTTCCGCGGATGAATGGGCCGGGCTGTTTCGCCAGGCGGGATTCACGAACGTGGAGCACGGGCGCATCCCCGATCCCACGCCGAATCCGGAG
>JBJKQB010000048.1:0-13284 GCA_046705825.1 Candidatus Acidiferrales bacterium | reverse complement strand
CATCACGGTCTTGGCTTCATCCGCGGCGGTGGCCGGTTTGTCTCCGAGCAGTTCGAGCATTTTGGCCACGTGCGCGACGTATTCCACGCGGATCGTGGCGTTCTTGGCATCGACATCTTTCTTGCCGTTCTCCAAGTAATAGTCGCGATCGGGCAGGCCGAGGCCCCCCTGTTGGGCGCCCGCAATCACCTGGCTGCTGTTTTTGCGGTCCTGGGTGGAGCCGAAACGGAACAGCGCGTCGACTCCCATGTGCTGTAGGCGCGCGATTTCGCTCT
This sequence comes from Candidatus Acidiferrales bacterium, assembly GCA_046705825.1. Lineage (GTDB taxonomy): Bacteria > Acidobacteriota > Terriglobia > Acidiferrales > UBA7541 > Palsa-295. The sequence continues at coordinate 13,009 of JBJKQB010000048.1, read as the reverse complement.
GAAGCTCGGAGGCGTTCTGTATGCCAGCGATGCGCGCGAACTCGGGCGCGAGCGGCTTGGCGCCCTCGGCATTGACTTCCGGCTCGTTCATGCAGCTGGCGTAGTAATCGCCTATCTTCTGCTCGTTGGAACCTGGCGCGGCATGGCGGTCGGCGGCGGCCTGCTCGAGAATCTCGTGCTCGTGTTCCTGGTTCTTCTGCTGCAGGGCGCTAAAACTGTTCCAACTGGGGTAAGCAGCCGGGACAGGATTCGCTTTCAGCCAGGCGCCATTCGCGTAGTGATAGAAGTCCTGGCAGGGCTGGCAGGTCTTGTCCATGTCGCTGACTTGGACCCCATGGCTGGCGGAGGACTGCGCGTCGGCCCGCGGCGCTCTCGCGTGGATCACCCGCACGATTCCGGCCGCGAGCAGGACCAGGACGGCGGCGCCGAGAACGGCCAGGGCGGAGTTACGAAGCATTCGCATGAAAGCCTCCCGAGCTGCAGATTGAGCCGCGAACTTCCGCAAGTATATGCGTGGCGAACAGATGCCGCGCGTCCGCTTCATTGCGGAACCAACCTTAAGGGGCGCCATTATAATCCCGCCGGTGCAGAAATAGGCGAGGTAGAATAAAGGTATTGGCAGGAGCGGGCCCAGGTCCACGGAAGGCTTCCCAACTGGCTAACCGGTGATATAATCCGCGCGGTTTCCAGGGGCCATCTATGTCTAGGCAAAAAGGGCGGAATTCGCCCGATCGGCGAGGCGTTTGCGACGATTGGATTCGGGCCCTGCCTCGCGACAAGAGCCGCATTTTCGAAGCGGTCGTGGGCCGCTGGGAATGTGCGTACGCGATGATGAGCGTCGCCCTGGATGACGCCATGTCGTTGCGGGCCCGCGGAGAGCTGGTTTGCGCGCACCAGCAAGTGGGCGTGGCTGTGGATCTGTTGCAAGGACTGGCCAAAGCTCTGGTGGGCTGCTGCGAAATCCTGATTCGCCGTGGGCGGCGGCTGGACGAAATTCCATCGGTCGAGCCGATGCGCACGGAGTTTTTCCGCGGCCATGCGGCAAAAAGCGCCGCTTCGCGGAACGGCTTTCTGCATCGCGTGCTGTTCGGCGAGCGCTCACGATTCACCCACAAGCTCCGCATCCTTTCTGAGACGCTGGCGCAAATCGAGGGGCAATTCGCCAGCCTGGCGGACGAGCTTTCACGCGGGGTATGCGTCCGCGCCGGTGCCTGGAGGACGCTGGACTGCCTGCATTACGATTTCAATACCTGCCTGCGCGAATCCGAGGTCGTGCTGAAGTCGTTTCTGCGCGTTCTGCCGTCGGACCAACTTGAGTTCTTCGCCGCCGAAATGGAAACGCCGTTGTTGCCCAAGCGCGCCGCTGGGCTGCCCGGTGTATCTCCGCGCCCCGCCTCGACCTGACGTCCATCCCGGGTGGTGCTATCATTTTAAATTCGAGCGAATGGGTGTGGACCGCGCGGGTAGCGCCTGCAGGCAGGCGAGAACCGTACCGTAGCCGCCTGCATTTGTCGTTGAACTTTGCCGCTAAAAACCGGGGAACTGGCTGTCTCAGGCGGCGCTACAGGGCTCCACTCGTCTCGACTGCAAACTTCAACTTCTGCGACAATAGCGAGACCGAGCCGGCCGCTCCCCGCAGACCGGGGGCCGCTGGGCCGGAACGCTCGTGAGTGTGTCAATGGCAAGTACAACTTCCAGGAAGGGAGGCGCATCGCAGTTACGGATGCGTCTTGACGGGTAGCGTGGCCCGACCGAGGCGAACGGAAAATAGCGAGCTGCCGGAAGCGGACGCGATCCGGCTGGCGCAGCAAGGCGACGCCGTGGCGTTCGAGCGGCTGTACCGCCTGCACAGCCGGCGGGTTTATTCGCTCTGTTTGCGGATGGTGGGGAACACCGCCGAAGCGGAGGATTTAACGCAGGAGGCGTTCCTCCAGCTGTTCCGCAAGATCGCGACGTTCCGCGGTGAATCAGCGTTTTCCACCTGGCTGCACCGGCTGGCGGTCAACGTCGTACTGATGAAGCTGCGCAAGAAGTCGGGGACGGAGACTTCCCTGGAAGAGGTCACCGAACCGGATGAAGAAAGCGGAGGCCCGCGCCGGGATTTTGGCGCGCCGGACCTCACACTTTCCGGCTCCATCGACCGGCTGAATTTGCAGCGGGCCGTGGAGCAGTTGCCGCCCGGGTACAAGGCGGTGTTCGTATTGCACGACATGCAGGGTTACGAACACAACGAGATCGCAACGATCATGGGCTGCTCGATCGGGAACTCCAAGTCGCAACTGCACAAGGCGCGCATGCGGCTGCGGGAGTTGCTGCACGAGGTTCTGCGCGAAAAGGCGCGCGAGGAGCGGCGGGCGGCCGGAAGTTCCGCAGGCGAGGACTGAAAATGGGAACCATGGGATGCAAAGCGTTTCTCGATCAGCTTGATTCCTGGATCGAGGGTGAACGGACGCCGGACGCTCGCACCCATGCTGCCAATTGCAGCCACTGCCGCAGCGTGGCGGAAGATCTGGCCGCGATCGGCGCCACCGCTCGCAGCATGGACGAAACCCCCGAGCCCCCCGCACACCTCTGGAATTCGATTCGCGCGCGGCTTGAAGACGAAGGAGTCATCCGCGAGCCGCGCACAGCCGTCGTTCCCGCATGCATGGCATTCCTCGATCAACTTGATTCCTGGATGGAAGGGGAAAGGCGTCCGGACGCTCGGGCGCACCTAGCGGGATGCCCGAGTTGCCGCGCCATTGCCGAAGACTTCGACGCGATGATGACGGCGGCCCGCGCCCTGGGGAATGAACCCGCCGAACCTCCCGCCTATCTGTGGAATTCAATCCGCGCGCAACTCGAGGACGAAGGGATCATCCGCGAAGCGCAACCACAAGCCGTAGCAGTCCCCGGGAAAGGCTGGTTCGCCTGGCTGGGCCTGCCGCGTCCCGCGCTGGCGGGAGCTTTCGCAGCCATTCTGGCCGTGATCGGTTTGGCGGCCAGCGGCCCGATTACGAGGCAGATCAACAATTACCGCTGGATACGTGGAACGCAGCGCTCGACGAACGCGCTAAACGCGCAGCTGAATCGTGTGGAGCACGCCACGGTCGCCTCGGTTGGCGCCGATCCCCTGGTGGCCGCCGCGCTGCACAAGAACCTCGCCATTGTTGACAATTACATTTCTTTGTGTGAAAAGAGCGTCCGCGAAAATCCGCAAAGCGAAATGGCGCGCGACTTCCTCTACGACGCCTATCAGCAGAAGGCGGGTTTGCTGGCCCAGATGACCGAACAGGGAGAGTAGGCTCATGCACACACGGTTTGCTGTTCCGCAGGGAAACTGGAGAGCTGCTTTCCTCCTCCTTCCCACCCTGGCCTTCACCGCACTTCCCGCTTCCGCCCGCCGCATCGAAAAGCAATTCAAAGTTAACGGCCATCCCATCGTGAGCATTCACAGCCCGAGCGGCACGGTCACCGTGAAGGCCTGGACCAAATCCGAAGTGCTGGTCATCGCCAACATCGACAGCGCAAGTGTGGATCTGGGCGCCGTGCAGAACGGCGACCATGTGGATATCGCCACACGCCTGCTCAGCAACAATGTTTCTCCCAGCGAGCTGCGCGTCGATTACCAGGTGGACGTCCCGGAAAACGCCGAACTGCAGATTCACGACGACACGGGCGGCGTGAGCGTGGCCAATGTTCTCGGCGACATGAATGTGGAAACGATAGCCGCCGGCGTCGATTTGCAGGATGTGGCCGGATATCTTACGGTACGTACCGTGGGTGGATCCTTTTCCTGCCTGCGTTGCGCAGGACACATCCAAGCGAATTCCATCAGCGGGAATATGAGCTTCGTGGATACGCGCAGCACGAATATTCAGGGCACTACCTCGACCGGCAATATCCTGTTTTCCGGGCAATTCCTTCCCAACGGACAATACAACCTGAAGAACTACAGCGGCTTGATCGAGCTGAAATTCTCGCCGGGCGATTCTTTCGACCTGAGCGCTACGTCGCTGAAGGGCAAAGTGAACAACGATGCCAAGCTGATCCGGCCGACCCGCTCGGATCGCTCCACCCCGCAGGAAGGGGAAGCGTTGTTCGGGACGTACAACACAGCGGGCCGCGCCAGCGTCAGGCTGGCTTCCTTCGATGGTACAATCAACATCGTCAAGCGCTGAGCGGGCGAGGGATTCTGCGGCTAATTGTGCTCGTCGCGGCGCTGCAGGCGCGTCTCCTCAATGGCGATGGATCAAGGCCCTGGAAAACTGATCTGCCTGAGCGGCTTCATGGGCAGCGGCAAATCCACGGTGGGGCGTCTTCTGGCCCGGCAAGTGGGATGGCTGCACGTCGATCTGGACGCGAGGATCGAAGAGACAGCGGGGCTCGAAATCCCGCAGATTTTCGCGCAACTGGGCGAACCGGAATTTCGCCGGATGGAGCAGGAAGAGCTGCGGCGCGCGATTGGCGAGGCCGCGGAATCGCAGAGCTCGCGCATCGTTTCGCTGGGTGGAGGAACGGTCGCACAGCCCCGCAACATGACGCTGCTGCGTGAACACGCGGCGATCCTGATCTGGCTGGAATGCCCCGTGGACGTTCTGCTCTCGCGTTGCGCACAGATCACCAACCGGCCGCTGTTCCGCGATGAATTCAGCTTTCGCGAACTCTATCGCCAGCGCCTGCCCTTCTACCAGCTATCCCATTATCGCGTGGACAGCAGCGCCGAACCGGCGCGCGTAGTCGAGCAAATTCTGGCGCTGGGGATTTTCTCCAAGGTGATTGCATGAAGGATTCGAGCCTTGCTGTGCGCGGCGGTTTGCGCTGGCTGTTAGCGGCAATGGGTACAGCTGCTGTGTCGCTCCTGGCGGTTTTGCCCGGAGCGGCTGCGCGCTCGCCGCACAGGGCGGCGCCTGCCTTTACGCCCCCGCGAGCGAATTCAGCCGACGCGTCTGCATTCGAGCGTGACAAAGGAACCTTGCGGATCCTCGTGAACGGCCAGCAAGTAGGGAAGGAAGATTTCGAGATTTCACCGAACGGCGGGAACTGGACCGCGCGAGGAGTCACCGAAATCCACGGCCAGAAGAGCACCACGCGGGTGACGGGTACGCTGGTGCTGCATGCCGACGGAACCCCCGTGCATTACGAATGGTCAACGGAAGGAGCGAAGAAGGCTTCCGCCGTGCTGGATTTCAAAGGGCCGGTGGTGACGAGTCAGCTGCTGGAAGGTCAGGCGCGCCCGTTCATGCAGCAATTCACGTTTTCTTCCCCGCGTATCGCCATCCTCGACAACAACCTGTACGACCAGTACGCCGTCCTCGCTCATCTCTACGACTGGAACAAGAAGGGGGCGCAGACCTTTCCCGTCTTGGTGCCCCAGGAGCTGACGCCGGGAAGCGCGACCGTGGAGTCGCTGGGCGCGCAGGACGTCGATGGGAAACAGCTCGAAGAGCTTAAAGTTACGACGCAGGACAACGAAATCGACGTGTTTCTCGAAGGCTCGCGCCTCATGCGCATCTCCGTGCCCAGCGCGAACGCGGAAATCGTGCGCGAGTAAAAAGGACTTTGAAGGAATCCTGTCGCGGGCGAACCGCGCCCCGCGCGCCCGCCCTCTACGTTGCCCTCCTGCCCCGGTCCCCATCCACCGCGTTGACCTACAGCACTTGCGCCAGCAACTCGCGGCACTGGCGCAGCAGGAATTGATCCGTCATCCCGGCAATGTAATCGCAGATCACGCGATGGGGCGGATCGCGGCGCGCCTGTTCGGCATAGTGCGGCGGCAAGCGATCGGGATCGGCGAGGAAAAAGCGGAACAGTTCCTCGAGGGCCAGAACCGAGCGGTCGCGTTCTTCGGCGATCGCCGGAAGGGAATAGACGCGCGCGGAAAGGAAACGCTTCAGCGCCGCGTTCTGCTCCGCCATCGCGGGAGAAAAGCCCGCGAGCCGCTTCGGCGCGTGGCGAACGTCTTCGACCGCCTGCACGCCGGCAGCTTCGATGCTCTGGCGCGTGTGTTCGATCAGGCTGGTCGCCAGCAGGTCCAGCACGTGCTTCAGCGCTTCATTGAATTTCAGCTTGCGGCGGCCCTGGGGATGCGCGCAATCGACTTCGGCGTAGGCTGAGCCGAAAATGGGCACCTCGGCTTGCAGTTGATCGAGATCGAGCAAGCGCGCCTCGAAGGCGTCATCAAGGTCGGCCGTGTTGTAGGCGATCTCATCGACTAGATCGATCAGCTGGGCCTCGATCGGCGGGCGCTGCTCCAGCAGATATTCGGCCAGCTCGGGAAATTCCGCCGCATCGTAATCGCGCGAGTGCTTGACGATGCCTTCGCGCACCTCAAAGGTCAGATTCAGCCCGGGAAATTCCAAATAGCGCTGCTCGAAATTCTCCACGATGCGCAGCGCCTGCAGATTATGCTCGAAACGCCCGCCATGCTCGCGCATCAGCGCATCGAGCCGGCGTTCTCCCGCGTGGCCGAAGGGGGGATGCCCGATGTCGTGAGCCAGTGCGAGGGCTTCCGCCAGATCGGTGTTGAGGGAGAGGGCTCCGGCGACGGTGCGGGCGATTTGCGCCACTTCGAGGGTGTGCGTCAAGCGATTGCGGAAATGATCGGAATAGCGGGTGGTGAAGACCTGGGTTTTGGCTTCGAGCCGCCGGAAGGCGCGCGAATGAATCACGCGGTCGCGGTCGCGCGCGTACTCGTTGCGGTAAGGATGGGGAGGTTCGGGGTAGCGGCGCCCGCGCGTGCGCCGCACATCCATGGCGTACGGCGCTAGCGGCATGCTCAGGCCCCCGCGGCTCAGGATTTTCCAGGGAGCAGCGCGAGTTCCTGGCCGGCTTGGTCGCCGATCGCCGTGTCCGGATACTGCGACTTGATTTCGTTGTACAACTTCGCCGCCTCGGCGGGATTCTTCTGCCGGTAATGATGGGCGAGCGCGAGCATGACCACGGGTTTGGGCACCAGGATCGTCGGCGCAGCCATCAATTGCTGATACAGCCTGACCGCCTGGTCGCTCTGGCCGGATTTGTCGTACAGCTTGGCCAGTTCAAATTTTGCCAGAGACGCATAACCAACATCCTTGCTCTTGCTCGCGGCTTCCAGGTATTGCTTTGCCGGCTGATCCTGCCCGAGCTGTTCGAGGCTGAGGCCGGCATAGTAGCTCGCCAGCTGGCCGGGACGCGTGCGCGAATAACTCTTGGACACGGCTTCGAACTTCTGCGCGGCCTCCGTGTACTTCGCGGCATCGTCCTTGAAGGTAGGCACGCCGGGAACCGGAGGTCCAGGCTGCGCCGCGGTGGGTGCCTCGAAGACGTGCATGGCGGAATTAAAGGCGGCCGCGGCCTTGGTGGTTTGCTTGGACGTATAGGTGCGCCAGCCCAGGAATGCCAGCGCGATAATGATAGCCACGATCAGTATGTAAGTGGTTCCCTGCTTATGGGAAAGGAGCGCTTCCGCTCCGTGCGCGAGTGTCTCGCGTACTTCGTCCTTTTTGAGTTCTTTTCGGGAAAGATGTTGCGCCAAACGTTCACCTCAGAATGAAAATAGTCTACCACACTGGGCGGCACGGCCAAGAATGGACGCAAACCGGGCGGGCACAATTCCGCGCGCGCGGAATTCGCCTCAGAGGCCTTGCGAACCAGCAGCGGAGTGGTTGCTAAACCTTCGTGACGTTCTCGGCCTGGTAGCCCTTGGGGCCTTGCTTGACTTCGAACTCGACCAGCTGCCCTTCGGTCAGCGACTTGTATCCGTCCATCTGAATGGCCGAAAAATGAACGAACACATCCTCGCCGGATTGCCTTTGTATGAAGCCGTAGCCCTTCGATGCATTAAACCACTTCACCACACCCTGTTCTCGAGCCAACGTTGCGACTCCTCTTCGCGTGATCTTCCGAAGGCGCTCGAAACTCCCGCTGAAAAAAGGTTCTGGAGAACTCCAAAACACACCCCGGGAAGTCGGCACCAATCGGCGGCGGGATTCTGGCACAATCCGCAACCCCCTGTCCAGCTTTTACACTCCTGTCTCACGCCCTCGCTCTCGCGCCCTCATCCCCCAAAAGCCCAAGCAGACCCCCGCTCGAGTGTGGGACAATCCGCCAGTATACCCAACCGTGCGGACGGAACGCTGTACGGCGCAAAAAACACCCGTTTAAGCGCGTTTCAAGAGCAGGAATGCTGCTCTCGGGAGCGCATGTCTTTTTCGCTTTTGATTCGCTTTCCGGTTCGTGGCCGCGGCCGATAGGCCGGGACCACAGCCAGCCGAACGTATGTTCATCCGGACCAAACAACGCGCGGGACGCACGCAGTTCTTCCTGTGCATCGCGGAACAGGGGGGAAATGCGGGCAGCGCAAAAAGCGTCGAGTACTCCGTTTGTTTGGGCGAGACGCTCGGTCTCTCGGCGGATGAATGGGTGGAAACGCTGGATCAATCGCTTACCTTCCAGGCGGTTGCGTTGAAGGACGTCCTGGAGGCGGTGGAAAGATACGCTGCGGAAAACGGAATTGCGCCGGAGAAGCTGGCGGGGCTGCGTCAAGCGGCGCGCGGCGCGAAACGAAACCGCCGTGCGGCGGCCAGCGAACGGCGCTGGCCGGAAGACCAGCGCGCCGCAGCACTGAGCTTGCTGGGGCTTTCACCTGGCGCGTCGGAGCGCGCCATCGAATCCGCCTTCGGCAAGGCGGCCCGGCGCTGCCATCCCGACGCGGGAGGCGATCCCGAGAAATTCCGCGCGCTGGTGGGAGCGCGCAATCTCCTGCTCGGACGCAAAGCTCAAATCGATGAAATCACTTGATCCGGGTGCGCTACGCGCTCCTGGCGTGCCGTGACGGGTAGCTGATCGTGTTTCCCCGTGCCAGCGCCCTTTCTAGCCGCCGCCGGCCGGCACGTCCGCCTTCACGCTCACCTTGGGGGCTGCTTCGCTTTCCGATTCTTCTTCGAGCGTGACGACCAGTTCACGCGACATCCGCGCATCGATTTCGGCCGCGTGCTGCAGATCCACCGGATAGCGAATGGTGACTTCGACGCCCGCCGACGAGAGGCGCAGCCCCACACGAGACCGCAAGCCTTTCTCCGAAATCAGCATTCCCGTCTTTTCCATCTGGCGGTACTGGCGGGCGATGTCGTCGGTGTAATCGCGCAGGACGCCGTCGGCCGCTTCGAGCAGCTTCTTGCGAACGAGGGTGAAATCGGCCTGGCGCGGAACCGTCGCGCTCACCTCATGCCAGGCAAAACTGGTTCCGGGAATCTGTTTGAACAGCCCGGAAGACGGCTGAAACACAATCGAATTGGAGAAAGCCACGACTCGCCCGGTCGGCGTGCCGGCGGTATCCAATTCCATCATGTGAAAGCGCACCAGTCCGACGTCGATGACCTCTCCGGTTGTTCCTCCCGCCTGCACTCGGTCGCCCACCCGGATTCCATATTTGCCGATCAGGAGGAAGTAGCTGACAATCGAGACAATCACGTTGGAGAGGGCCAGAGCCACGCCGGCCGTGAGCAAGCCCGCGAATGTCGCAATCGATCCCAGCTTGCCGGCCAGCGTAATGGCGATAATCACGGCGATAACGAACCACAGCGCAAATTTCCGCAGAAGCAGGAATTGATGCCGCCGGCGAGCGTCCTGAACGTAGCGCACGACGGCGCGGCGCCACAATTCCGAGAGCCCGAACAGAACAGCGAGCAGCACGGCCAGAAATCCCAGGCGAATCCCGAGATTCCTCAGATCGGCGTTGTAGCGGGCGCTGATCACATCGCGCCAAGTGGTCAAATTCCTTTCGTAGAGGTTCAGCAGCACGGATTGCTTGCTCAAGGGAATCACAGCCGCGGAGATATGGCGGAACTGCGCCGCTAGCGCGTCCAGCTGCTGGCGCTCCTGATCCAGCGTGGACTGGTTCGCGGTATCTGCCTGTGCGGCGAGCTGATCGCCCTTCACGGACAGAGCACGCAGCTGCGCGGCGAACGGGCCGCGCAGTTGCTTGGAGCTGGCCGAAAGCGCATTCGTCTCCCGAATCAGGGAGTTGACGCTTCGCCTCTTGGAGGAAAGCGTGAAAAGATCGGCGGTCAGCTCCCATATGCCGGAGACATCAGGCCCGTTTGCAAACGACGAGTTAGCGGCGGCGGAGCCGGGCACCAGGGGCGCCTTCTGCTCTTTGCTTGCCTGTGGGACATTCGCGGTCACGTTGGGAACGGAAGCGGCCAAGGCTTCGATCTGCGAACGCAGCCCCGCGGCTCCGGTCCCGCTGGCGGTCGAGCTGCTGACGAACTGGGTCATGCTATCCACCGCGTCGCGGCGCGCTTGCGTCAGGGCCAGCTCAGCCTGCAACTCCAAAATGGTGGATTCAAGTCTCCGGCGACTGCTGCCGGTGGCGACGGCCAACTTTTGCTTATCGCCGTCCAATTCCGTCTGGGTGTCCTGATAGTCCTTGTCGAGCTTGGCCTTCATTTGCCGAAGCGTCTCATATTGCGGGAGCGCGGCGCCCGAAGCGGCAGCCTGTTTTGCACTCGCCTGTTCGATGATGTCGGCTTGGGCGCGCGCGAACTCGAGTGCGAGACTGACCACCCGATTGGCGATCTGGCGATTGTCGTACAAAGTCAGCTGTTCTTGAGGATCGGTGGCGATCTCCTGCTGCAAGGTCACGTGGCGATACCAGCTGATCGTCTGGTTGAGGAACTCAATCAATTGCGCCGGGCTGACGGAAGCTGCGGCATTTGATGCGGGCGCGCCGGCCGCTGGCATGGCCGCTGGCGCGGTAGCCGCGGCAGGCTTTTCGGCCGCCGGCTTGGCCGCCGGCGTGGAACGCTGCTGCGCAAGAGCCGGGCAGGCCATTGCCAAGAAAAGGGCTGCCACGAACCATGTTTTCGGCTTGAAAGTCATCGCTCGTCACTCCTCGCCTTGTCCTGCACCCGAGCGGGTCTTATCTCGCGCGGACGCATGGGGACGTAGTAGGGAGGGACTGGGTCATCATGGGATTCTAACCCGAACGATGGGGATGCCTGCGGCAAAAGTCGCGCAGCGTTTCCGACGCGGCGGTGCTGCATGGGTCACAACTGCGCCGCAAATGAGCTTTCGGGTCCTTGACAGGAAAGAGTGCAGCACGTAACGTCCGGCCCAGCGACCAACCGAATGCCTGCCGCACTGAGAATCGCGCTGGTTCTGCAGGGCTCGCTGCACCAGTACTGGAAGTTCGTCCAAGCCGGCGCAAAACATGCGGTGGCGGAATTGGCAGCCGCCGGTAGGAGCGTCAATCTCAGCTGCGATGCTCCCCTGCGCGAGGACGACCGCGAGGAGCAAGCGCAAATCCTCGAACGCCTGATCAAGGGCGGCGTGGACGGCATTGTGCTCTCTCCTTTCGATAACCGCTTTCTGGTGGAACCTGTGGAAAGAGCGGCGCGAGGCGGAATCGGCTGCGTTGTAATCGATTCGCCCTTGGACAGCGCGCAGATCGTAAGCTTTATCGCCACGGATAACCGCAAAGGCGGGGCTCTCGCCGCCGACCGCGTGGGAAGCCTGCTCGATCGAGGCGGCAAGGTCCTCGTGCTGCGCTATCAGAAGGGAGTTGGCAGCACGGAAGCGCGCGAGGAAGGATTCGTGCAACGCATCCGGGCGTATCCAGCGATCGAAGCGCTGCTCTCGGAGCAATACGCGGGCGTGACGCGCGATACGGCGAAACTTGCGGCAGAAGGGCTGCTGAAAAAGCACCCGGACGTGAACGCCGTGTTCACGCCCAACGAATCTTCGACAGCAGGAATGCTGATGGCGCTGCAGGGCTTGCAGCAGGCCGGGAAAACGGTGTTTGTCGGGTTCGATGCGAGCGAGATGTACCTCGACACCATGCGCTATCGCCGGATTCATGGTTTGGTGGTGCAGGATCCGTTTCGCATGGGCGAGCTGGGGGTGCAGGCGCTGGTGGATCATCTGGCCCACCGCCCGGTGCAGAAACAGATCGATATCGCTCCGGTGCTGGTCACGCCGGAGAACATCGATAAACCCGACGTTCAGAACCTCTTACGCCTGCGTTCGGCCCACTAAAGCAGCGGCAGGTGAAAGCTGCCGGACGGACGCTCTCCCCCCGCTTTACGCCACGAAACAGGTTTCAAAACGGCGCTTTACACCGTCCCTGTGCCATGCTAGCTTGGGTTCCCGTACCGCCGATCCGTCAGCGCCAGGCGGCAGGGCCATTGACTATCGACCCGCCACAGTTTTTGTCTCGCGAGTCCGTTGAGCTGATTTCACGCAGTAGCCCCTTCCCCAGTCAGGTGCGCCACATGCGGCCCCAACCGCGTTGGCGTAGCAATTTGCGCGTGCCAAACTGAAGATGCGAGGATCTGGTGCTCAAACTGCGTAAAGTCGAATTGCTCGGCTTCAAATCCTTCTGCGAGAAGACGACGATCACGTTCAGCGGGAATGGAATCACGTGCATCGTCGGCCCGAACGGGTGCGGCAAGTCGAATGTGGTCGACGCCATTTCCTGGGTGCTGGGCGAGCAGAGCCACAAGATGCTGCGCGCCGAGCGCATGTCCGATTGCATCTTCAACGGCACAGCCAAGCGCCCGCCCATGGGCCTGGCGGAAGTCACGCTTACCCTGCTGGATCCCGAACTCGCCGAAGCCGCGGCCAAAGTCCTGGAAGGCCCGCAGCCGGTAGCCGATGCTGCCGAGGAGATAACTGAAGCCCCCGGCGATGGCGCGGGGGATGCTGCCGTGGTCCCGGAAGCGGCTACGCCGAGCGACTCGGAATCTCCCACCGATGGCGGAGAAAAGCAAAAGCGGGGCAAAAAGCGCGGCGAGAAGCCTGCGGTGCACCTGAAGCCCGGCGAAGTGGTCGTCGCGCGGCGGCTCTATCGCTCCGGGCAGAGCGAATACCTGATCAACGGCCGCGTCGCCCGTCTTCGCGACGTGCAGGAAATCTTCATGGGCGTGGGGCTGGGTCCCGACAGCTACGCCATCATCGAGCAGGGCCGCATCGTCCAGATCCTCAATTCGAAGCCCATCGATCGCCGCGCCATCATCGAAGAGGCCGCCGGCATCACCATGTACTAGAC
>JBJKQB010000047.1:0-3130 GCA_046705825.1 Candidatus Acidiferrales bacterium | reverse complement strand
GGCTTGGGTGGCGTCTGCGGGGACGCGTTCTGTTGCGATTGCTGACTCTGCGGAACGGTGGCGGCCGACTGCGCGCGCCCACTCGTAGCCGACATTCCTAAAAACACCATAGACGCGACGAAGGCGCATGCACGTTTCACAAGAGGAAATTATAGAAACTCGGTCACCACAGCGCAACCGAACACTCAGAATTTCGGGGGAAGTGCTCGAGCGACGCTTCTCGGGCGAGCCTACAACTCTAGAACGGATTCGGCGACCGAGACTCCCGCAATGTTTGCGAGCTGGCGAAAATAGGACCGCAATTCCTCGGGCAATGGCGCCCGGAATTCCACGCGTTCGGCGGTGCGCGGATGAGCGAATGCAATCCTCGCAGCGTGGAGAAAATTTCGCCCGAGGGGCGGCAACGTTTGGCCGCCAGCACGCTCCTGGCGCGGCGCGCCGTAGAGCGTATCGCCCACGACAGGCGTGCCAAGGGCGGAAAAATGGGCCCGAATCTGGTGCGTGCGGCCGGTGTGCAAATCAGCTTCGATCACGGTGAATGCGTCGAGCCGGAATCGGACGCGCCAGTCGGTGCGCGCGGGACGGCCTTCGCGGCGACGGGTCGTCATGCGCGTGCGGCGGCGCAAATCGCGCGCGATCGGCATCTCGATGCGGCCGGACTCGCCTTTCGTGCGGCCGTGTAACAGTGCGAGGTAGGTCTTTTCCACTTGGCGGTCGCGAAATTCTTCGACGAGCTTTCTGTGCGCGGCGTCGTTTCGAGCGATGACCATCGCGCCCGAGGTGCCTTTGTCGAGGCGGTGCACGATTCCCGGGCGCAATGGCCCTCCGATAGTCGAGAGCCCGTCGATTCCACCGAAGCGGTGCAGCAGCGCCGCGACCAGCGTACCTGCGTCTTTTCCGGCGCCCGGATGGACGATCATGTTGGCGGGCTTGTTGATCACGGCAATGTCGTCGTCTTCAAAGACTACTTCGAGCGCAATCGGTTCGGCTTCGATGCCAGCGGGCGCTGCCGGAGGAATCTCAACCACGATACTTTCTCCCGGCTGCACCCGATAGGAGGCTTTCGGCACGATGCCGTTGACGCGCACACGGCCCGCATCGATGAACAATTGGATTCGAGAGCGGCTCAGGTCAGGAAGCTGCGCGACAAGAAAACGGTCGAGGCGAGTTCCGGCATATTCAGGCGCAACACTGAACTCGCGGTTTTCGGCGGTCGATCGCAGGAGCGGCTCCCCGGTCACTTTAGCACGCGCCTACATTACCGCAGAGGCGCAGAGAACGCTTAACGACTGGCGGGGACCGCAACCGGCTGGATTGGCGCGGCGCCGCGAAGACCGCGGTACCACAGGAATGTGCCGGTGAGGATGAGGCAAACGCTTACGACCTGCATCAGCGAAAAGGAATTATGAAACAGCATGGTCCGGCCGGGATCGCCGCGGAAAAACTCGATGATTCCGCGTTCGAATCCGTACAGGACGAAATATGTGCCGAGCAGTTGGCCCTTGAATCGCTGGCGCTTCCCCATCCACACGAGAATCAGGAAATTCATGAATTCCGCCGCGGCTTCGTAGAGTTCGGTCGGGTGCAAGGGAACGCCGAGCGGGGTGCCGTTGATTCGGCCCGCCACAGGACTCGTGAACGTCACGGCCCATGGCAGCGTGGTCGGCTTGCCGAAACAGCATCCAGCCATGAAGCAACCGAGCCGGCCGATTGCGTGGCCGATGGGAAGCGCAACAGCAAACGTGTCTAGAATCGCGAGTAGCGGCATGCGATAGACGTAGGAGTAGATCAGGATCAGAAGCACGCCGCCGATCACTCCACCGTAAAACGTGCCGCCGGACTCGATGGTCGCCAAACTCAGGATGTCGTGCGGGTGGCCGGCGTAGTAGCTCCAGTCGCCGAAGACGTACCAGATTTTGGCCACGACCAGCGCCGCAAAAATCCCGTAAATGGCCATGTCCCAAACGCGCTTCGGACTAAGCCCGGCGCGCGGCGCCTGGCGGCGCAAATACCACAGTCCTACAAGCACACCCGCCGCGACCAACACGCCATACGTGTAAATTGGCTGAGAGCCGACGTGGAAGAGGATCGGGTGCATGTTTGGAGATGGTGAGCCGCCCAGGACTTGAACCTGGAACCCGCTGATTAAGAGTCAGCTGCTCTGCCAATTGAGCTAGCGGCCCACAATTTCAAAAGTATAACACGGCGGAATTCGAGACCCGTTTCGCAGCGGAACGTCTCTTCTCAGTCGACTTAACGACACTGCTGCAGTTTACTCGGAAGCAAGCAACGGAACTACCGCTCTCGTCCCGCGCAGCAAATCGCCCGCCCCAAAAAAGCTACGCCACAGTGCGCGGGGCGCTCGGCGAAGATTCGGAGACTCGCCGCAACGTCGCCGCGATCTCTTTTGCCACCTGGCGCGCCTTTACCAGGTCACCCGGTCCGAACGAAATGGCCGCCACGCGAGCATGTCCCCCGCCGCCATGCTGTTCGCACAGAGACGCGAGGTTCACTTCCTCCGGCGCTACCTTCCACGGATTTGTTCCTACGGATACTTTGGCGCGCGTGGGCGAAGCGCTCACGCCCACCGTGTACATCGTGTCGGGATAAAGAAAATACGGAATGAACTTGTTGTAGCCTTCGAGATCGAGATCGCTTACGTCGAAGTAGACCACACTGCAGCGCGAGTCCGCGCGCTCGCGCATGATGTCCATGGATCGCCGATGCCTTTCGAGCAGGGGACCGAGGTATTTCTTTACAATCGGCAACTCGATCATCTCCGACAGCGAGCGGCTCGTCAGTTCCGGAATCAGCTGCGGCACCAAGTTTGACTCCGGCGCCGCCTCGATGACCAGCGCCAGCTGCATGGCAGGCTCGGCGAGCCTTACGGCCTGCTCCGGCGAAGCGAACTGCGCGCCGTCAATGATATCCGCCCAGCGCACCAGGTCCGTTAACGGCGCGGCAACAAACCCGAATTTCTGTGCCGCAACGGTCGCCAGCAGCTTGGTGCAGGATTTGTAAGCCGGATCGTAAAATTTCTTGCCGGAACGATCGTGCTTGAAGTGCTCCGCGTCTTCGGGTTTCAGGAACGCGCTCTGATGATGATCGAACCACCACGTCAGTTCCGGCC
>JBJKQB010000046.1:0-16388 GCA_046705825.1 Candidatus Acidiferrales bacterium | reverse complement strand
CTGATGGAAAGCGAGATTTTCGGCCACGAGCGAGGCGCGTTCACCGGCGCCGCGGAACGGCGAATCGGCTGCTTCGAGCTGGCCGACGGCGGCACGCTGCTGCTGGACGAAATCGGGGAAATGCCGGCGCAAACGCAAGCCAAACTGCTGCGCGTTCTGGAGGACCGCAAGGTCCGCCGGCTGGGCAGCAAGGTCGAAACGCCGGTGGACGTTCGCGTGCTGGCCGCCACCAACAAGAATCCAGAACAGGCCGTGGCCGACGGCCATTTGCGCCAGGACCTCTACTTCCGCCTGAACGTTTTCCATATTCATCTGCCGCCACTGCGCGAGCACAAGGACGATCTGCCCATCCTGATCGACCATCTGCTGACAGAAATCTCCGAGAAGCACGGCAAGAAGGTGACCAGCGTGGGTGCGGACGTCATGGAGCTGTTCCGCTCGTATCCCTGGCCGGGAAACGTGCGCGAACTGCGCAACGTTCTGGAGCGCGCCGCCATCGCGTCGGACCGCGGCGTGATCACGCGCTCGCACCTCCCCTCCGACTTCGGCCATGCTCCGGCGGTGACGACCGGCGGCTTGAGCGGCCTTCGATTTCCGGTGGGAACGACGGTGGAGGACGCCGAGCGCGAACTGATCCTGCAAACGCTTGCGGCGACCAGCCAGAACAAGACGCGCGCCGCCGAACTGCTGGGCATCAGCCTGAAGACGCTGCACAACAAGCTCAAAGACTACGAGGCGGGGCGGAAACGTGCGTCTCAGCCTGAAAACTAGGTTCACGCTTGCGGCCTCGCTGCTGGTCTTCGCGGTGGTTGCGGTGGTTTCCGGGCTGTATCTCGCGCGGCTGACGCGGCAGACGCTGCGGCAGGCTTCGCGCAACGCCGATTTCGTGGCGCAGCAGATTTTGCGCGCGTGCAGCACAGCCGTCAGCGAAGCGAACGAAAGCGGAGAACTCCCGCCCACCAATCCAGCCGACCTGCGCAGTTACTTGCAGCAAGCCTTCGACAACAGCAGCACGCTGGATTCGTTGATCGAGTCGGACTTGGGCTTCGATCCCAGCATTCTGGAGATCACCATCACGGACAACGACGGGGTGGTCATCTCGTCGAGCCGTCCGATATTGCGCGGGCAAACTCTGCCGTCGCGGCCGAGCATCGAGTCGCTGGCGAATGCGGGATTCTTCCAGCAGCTACGGCAGCTGTTCGGCCCCGAGATGACCTACGAGGCTTCGGTTGCGTTCGACGTGAACCGCAGCCCGTTCGGCTCGGTGCATATCGGGCTTTCGTCGGCGCTGATCCGCGACGAGATTTCGCCCGCGCTGATTTCCGCCGGGTATTGGGCGCTGGGAGCGGTGTTGCTCTCGACGCTACTGGCCTTCGTGGTCAGCCGCTTCTCGCTGGCGCCCATCGAGCGCATCTCGAAGCAATTGGACCGCATCTCCGCCGGGCACTTCGACGCCGAGCCGGTGGTGGGCCAGGGCGACGAACTGGGCGTGGTGAGCACGAAAATCGCGGGGATCGGGAAGCAATTGCGCGACGTCCGCGAAATTTTCAGCACCTTGCGCGAAAACCTGGACCAGGTGATGAGCGGGCTGGAAGACGGCCTGCTGCTGTTCAGCGCAGATGGCCGCGCCGTGCTGGTCAGCCCTTCGGTGCGGAATTTCCTGGGCGAATCGCCGGACGAATTGCGGGGGAAGAAAGTGAGCGAAATTTTCCCCGCCGGGCATTCGATCCGCTCGGCCATCGATATCGCGGGAGACGACATCGAACCGGTGGAGAACAAGGAAGCGCTGCTGCATACGCGGAATGGCACGGTGCGGGTCGGCGTCGGCGCGCAAGCGATTGTCGAGCAGGGCGCGCGCATGGGGACGCTGGTGACGCTGCGCGATCTCGAGTCGCTGGAACGAATCGGCAACCAATTGCTGGTTTCCGAGCGCCTGGCGGCTCTCGGGCGCGTGACGGCGGGAGTGGCGCACGAAGTGAAGAATCCGCTGAACTCGATGCGACTGTGGCTGGAAGTCTTGAAGGGCAACATGCCCGCCGAGTCCGAACCGCAGGAAGCGGTCAAGATGCTGGACAGCGAAATCGACCGCCTGGACCGCGCGGTGAAAACGTTCTTGAGCTTCACCAAGCCGGTCGAGCTCAAGCTGGAAGAGAACGATCTGCGGCAACTGCTGGAGGATGTGCTGGACGCGGCGCGGCCCGCCGTCACGCAGGCCGGCCTCGACCTGCGCGTCGATCTCCCGGCCGAATTCCCTCCCGTGCTGGTGGACCGCCAGTTGATTCACCAGGCGGTGCTGAACCTGTTGCTGAACGCATGCGACTTCACGCCGGCGGGCGGGCGCATCAGCGTGGAACTGCGGCGCAACGGAGACTTCGCGGAGATTATGGTCGAAGATAGCGGAAGGGGCATCGCGCGCGAGGACCAGAAGAAGATCTTCCAGCTTTTTTTCACCACGCGGCCGGGCGGCACGGGCGTAGGCCTGGCCAACACGTTCCGGTTTGTACAGCTGCACAACGGTCAGATAGAATTCAGTTCGGAGCTTGGCCGCGGAACGACGTTTCGCATCGAGCTTCCGCTGGCGCGCCTGGTGGAAGTGCCAGCCGAAAGACATCGAGACTACGGCCAGCCATTTGCGAAAGGGCCGGAGTAATGCCCAGCCGAGCGAATCGTTTTCGGAGACTGCTGACGATCGCGGCGGGGTGCGCCTGCGCGGCTTGCGCCGGATGCGCACACAACAGAGTGACGGCGAATGTTCCGGTGTCCGCCGCGCCGCAGCCGCAGGACCAGCGGCCAATGAACGTGGCGCCGGACACAGACGCATCGCCTCCACAGCCGGCCCCTCCGCTTGCGCCCCGGATTTCGGATAATGCAGGCGCGCCGGATTTGCTCGCTGAGCTGCCCACGATGAAGGTGCCCAGCGCGCCTGCGCGGCGTCCGGCGGAGCGGCCCGCGGGCGAACACGAAGCGGGAACGCCGGACCACGCCACCGCGCCGCAGATCGTTCCGCAGGTCTCTCCAGCGGCGCAGCAGAACTATCAGCGCCAGACGGAAAGCGACCTGGGCGTGGCCCAGCAGAACATCGCGCAAGCGGAGAAGCGCCAGCTCAATTCGAGCCAGCGGGACTTGCTGGAAAATGTGCGCACGCTGATCAAGCAATCGGGCGACGCGAGCAAGGGCGGCGACTGGGCTCGCGCGCAGAACCTGGCGCAGAAGGCGCGCGTGCTCTCCATCGAGCTGATCAGCTCGCTGTAAGAGGACCGCGGCAACTCCCGAAAAGACAACCGATCAGTCGTGGTCGTCGGCGGTGGAAACCGCCTCGGCGGAGAAACCCGAGATGCGGCCCCAGGCGCTGGTGCGCCAGTTCTCGATGATTTCACCCTGCAGGATCCAGGGCGGGACGTCCATGAGCAGGAAGCGTCCCAGGCTTTCGAGATAGGGTTCGTACATGCCGCGCAGCTTGATCAATTTCTGATTGGCCTCCGGGGTATCCTGCAGGACAAAACCGTCTTGCGCGAGGGTAGCGCGAAGGCGCTCGAGTTCCGGCGGGGGCAAGCGATCCGCTGCGGGCCGCGGGGTCGCGCTGAAGACCTGCGCCAGATCAACGACAGTATGGCGGCACATGGCGAACGTGAGGCGAGCCTGGCGCGCGCAAGCCGCTTTCGCGCCCGAGCCGTCCGTGGAATTGGAATCGGGGCTGCGCGGCACTGGCGCGGCAAACGCGCCGGGATTGTCGCTCGCCGCAGGGACGAGACTCTCGACGCGCTTGCCCACGGACTCCGGATGAAAACCGCTCAGTCCGGCGATCAGCAGGGCGCTGGCATCGAGAATCGCCGCCAGAGCGGCGAGCCATGATTCGTTGCTGTGCTGCGAGCGGAAATAGGCGACCACCGGATAGGAAACATGGCTTTCCAGCATGTCGGCTGAAACGCGTTCCCAGTCTCGCAGGAGTTGCTGGAGCTCGTTCCAGCCCTGCGGCCCAGGGTGGCGGCGAATCAACTCGGCCGCAGTGGGAGGCGAGCCGGCGCGCGAATCGAGCAGGACGATGTTGACCTCGCGGCGCGAGAACGCCTGATAAATCACCGGCAGATAACTGAAGACGAGCGCGAGAAAGCCGAATCCCAGCCCGCTTTCGACCACAGCCAGCCAGCGCTGCGCCCAGCCGTGCGGTGTCACGTCGCCCAGACCCAGAGTGAAAAACGTGCTGCCGCTGAAGTAAGTCCCGGTGATGAAATCGTGCGGCCCCCGCGCGCTTGCCGGTCCAAAACGCGCGAAGCCGGCGGCGCTGGAATACAGCAGCCCGAACGCGAGAATGATTCCGGCGGCCCAGAAGACGAACAGGAAGAGCAAAGAAAGCGGGCCATAAAAACTGAGGAACGTTTCCCGCGATTTCGAACGCCGCATCCGGCGGGCAATGGCGCGCCAGGGCGCCCACGTGCCGCGGTAGAAGAGTCGCGTGAAGCGGAACCGCCGCGTGGCCCGGCGCGGCAGAACGATGGTCTCGAACGCCTCCCACAGAATGCTGGCGGTGATCAGCGCTCCAAAGACGGCGGCTAGGATTGGACCGGTCATGTCACCAGGAGCCTATCACCTTCTGGATTCCGCCGCCTGCCTCACGCCCTGGCGCACCCGTCCTCGCGGGCGCATCGACTAGGCCGCCTGCTCGAGGCTCGCCGTCATCGTGATTTCGGCCTTGAGGAGGCGCGACACGGGACAATTCGCCTTGGCGCTTTGCGCCGCGTTCTGGAAGGCCTCGGCTGAAATTCCCGGCACGCGCCCGGCCACATCCAGATGGATCTTCGAGATGGTCCAGCCGGCATCGAGTTTCTCGAACGAAAGCGTGGCCGTGGTGCGCAGGCTCTGCGGCGTGAAGTTCATGGTGCCCAGCTGCGCGGAAAGAGCCATGGTGAAACAACCCGCAGGCGCGGCGGCGATCAGCTCTTCGGGATTGGTGCCTTTGGCGCCTTCAAATCGCGTGGTAAACGAATACGGGGTGCTCGACAATATCCCGCTCTGGCTTGAAATGGTGCCTTTTCCATCCTTCAACGCGCCCGTCCAAACTGCAGAAGCCGTTCTTTGCATGATTTCTCCCTTCGCCGTCTGATTCCCTTTGGATGATCGGAAGCCGTTTGAAGCTTCACGTAAGCGGGCAGCGGTGGAGATTCAGCCGGGGCCGCTGCTTCCCCTGTTTTACGCCTCACTGCAGGCGAATGCCAAGAGTTGAACGAAGGCGGGAGCGTCGGGGAATGTCCAAGGGGAGCGGCGTGAAGTGTTTTCCATTCGGGAGGAGCAATTTACTTGCCGGTGGTCACCGTTTCCGCGCTAATGGGTGATGGTTGAATTCTGTCGATCTTCGCGCCCGGCTGAGCCATGGAGCGCACGATCAGGTAAGCGCGCATGCGCGGGTCCATCCAGTCGCGCAGTGCATCACCCAGCAGGTTGAACGCCAGCACCGCGGCCATCACGGCCACGGCGGGGAAAATCACGAGGTGCGGAGCGTCGAACAGATGCGCGCGCGCGTCGTTGAGCATCGAGCCCCAGCTCGGCATAGGCGCCAGAACGCCTACGCCGAGGAAGCTCAGCGTCGATTCCGCCAGGATCGCGCCGGCCACTCCGATGGTGGCCTGCACCAGCACGGGCTGCAGGATGTTGGGCAGCAGATGGCGCACAAGGATACGGCTGTGCGACGCTCCCAGCGACCGCGCGGCCAGAACGTACTCCATCTCCTTCGCCTGCAGGATTTGTGCGCGGGCGAGGCGCGCGTATCCCGCCCATCCGGTAATGACCAGAGCGATGATCACCTTGTCGATTCCCGGACCCAGAAAGGCGGCGAACGCAATGGCCAGGAGAATGCCGGGGAACGAGAGGAACGCGTTGATCAGGATGGCGTTCAGGAAGCGGTCGCACCAGCCGCCGAAATAGCCAGCCAGAGCGCCCAGAGCCAGCCCCACGATCCCGGCGCCAAATACGACGCACACGCTGACCGTCATGGAAACGCGCGCGCCGTAAATGATGCGCGAGAGGACGTCGCGGCCCAGATCGTCCGTACCCATCCAGTGCGCCAGGCTGGGGCCCGCGAGGCGAATGGACAGGTGCTGCGCGGTTGGATCGTAGGGCGCAATCCAGGGCGCGCCGATGGCCAGAATCACCAGCAGCAGAGCCAGGCCAAAGGCCCAGCGCCCCGGCCCGCTGTGGCGCAGAAACTCGCGCAATGGTTTCATTGGAGGCGCACCCGCGGGTCCACGAAGGCGTAGACCACGTCCGTCAGCAGATTCACCAGCACGTAGGAAACGGCAATCAGCAGGATGCAGCCCTGCAAGAGCGGATAATCGCGCGCCTCGATGGCCTGCACGGAAAGCCGCCCGATACCGGGCCAGGAGAAAATTGTTTCGGTGACGATGGTGCCCGCCAGCAGGGTCCCAAACTGCAGCCCGAGGATAGTCAGAATGGGGATCAGCGCGTTGCGAAAGGCGTGCCGGAACAATACCGCGGACTCGCGCAGTCCTTTGGCGCGCGCGGTGCGCACGTAATCGCTCGACAGCTCCTCAATCACGGAGGTGCGCACCATGCGCGTAAGGATGGCGGCGAGCGCCGCTCCCAGGGTGATGGCGGGAAGAATCAGATGCCCGATCCCGCCGCGACCGGAAACGGGCAACCATCCCAGCAGCACCGAAAAAACGAGGATCAGCACGGGGCCAAGAGCGAAGTTCGGCACCGACAGACCAAACAGCGTGAACACGCCCACCGAGTGATCGGCCGCCGTGCCCCGGCGCGATGCCGCGAACACGCCCGCCGGTATGGCGATGACGCCGCAGACCAGCAGCGCAAAAAAAGCCAATTCCAGCGTGGCCGGATAATGCTCGAGCACGACGTCCGCAACCGGCTCCTGAAAACGGATGGACTCGCCCAGATTTCCGCGCACCACTCCGAAGAGGTACTTCTCGTACTGCACCGGCAGGGGCAAATCGAGCCCCAACTGGTGCCGCAACTGCTGAAGGTCGGAGGCCTGCGCCCCTTCTCCCAGCATCTGCTGGACGGGGTCGCCGGGCACAATGTGCGCCAGCAGGAAAACCATGGTGACGATCAACCACAAGGCGGGAACGGCAAGCAGCAGGCGCAGGCCGAGATAACGAATCATGCGTGCCGGCGATCTTCCCGGCCGGCGCGTTCGGTGCGCGACGATCGCGGGCGAGATTCCGAACGCGTCGCGCGTTGCGACTCGCTCGGCAGCCGCGAACCGGCCAATTCATGTTCGGAGGCGGACCCGCTCTTGGTCCCGGCAGACCCGGATTCGGGAGGGGCGGGAGGCGCAATGGGAATCGGCTTGATCTTCACGCGGGAGACGCGGCGGCGCTCCATTTCGAGGACGGTGAAGCGGTAGCCGCCGGCGTCGAAGCTCTCACCGCCGCGCGGAATGAAGCCGAGCTGGTTCAGGACGAAGCCGCCCACCGTCTCATAGGAGCTGTCTTCGGGCAGGGCGACACCGTACTGCGAATCGAGGTCGCGCACGTTCACGGCTCCGTCGACGACCATTGCGCCGTCGGGCAGGAAAATGGGGCGCTCGACCACATCGAATTCATCATGAATTTCGCCCACCATCTGTTCGAGGATGTCTTCCAGCGTGACCAGGCCGAGAATGCTGCCGAATTCGTCCACGACCATGGCCAGCTCGGTGCGGCGCGCGCGAAATTCGACGAGCAATTCGCTGGCCGGCTTCGTTTCCGGAACGATCAGAGCGTCGCGCAAGAAGCTGCGCAGCGAAAACTCGGGCGGTGGCGCGTTTTCTTCCGCGCGGCGCGCGCGCTCCAGAAGAATCCATATCATGTCTTTGATGTGGACGAAGCCAAGAATGTGATCCAGGGTTCCTTCGTAGACAGGCAGGCGCGAGCGTTGCGTGGACGCAAACACGCGCATGGCCTCTTCCAGGCTGGCATCCACGGGAACGGCGTGAACGTCGGGGCGCGGAATCATCACCTCGCGCACCTGCACTTGTCCCAGCTCCATGGCGTTCTGGATGAAGTTGGCTTCGTGCGCGGGGAAAAGGCCGCGGTCGCGGGCCTGCTGCACCATCACTTGCAGTTCCTCAGCGGAACGCACCAGCGTATGGCTTTGCGCGGAGACGATGCCGAGCCAGCCCACGAATTTGTCCGCGAAGCCGTCCAAGAGGTCGATGGCCCAGCGGAAGGTGTTCAGGAACCAGCGAAACGGGCGGGCAACGATCAGGGCCACGCGCTCGGCGCGCGCCAAGCTCAGGCTCTTGGGGACAAGTTCGCCGAGCACCACCTGCAATACGGTGAGCAAGCCGAACGCCAGCACGAAGGCGACGCTGTGCGCCGCCACCAGCGCCCACGGCCGCGGAATGATGCGCACCAGAGGCGTGAGCACGGTCGACAGGCTCACCTCGCCGAGATACCCCAGCAGCAGGCTGGCCAGGGTAATCCCCACCTGCACGCCGGAAACGACGCGCCCCAGGTCTCCGAGAAGCTGCTCGACAATCTTGGCGCGCGGGTCGCCCTGCTGCACCATTTGGCGCACGCGCGAGAGCCGCACGGCGACCAGCGAAAATTCGGTAGCGGCGAAGAAGGCGTTCAGGCCCACCAACACCAGGACAGCGAAAAGTTGCAGCGCGATCATAGCGGAGATAGGCCCACAGTAAGCGGCTGCGCGAAAGCCGCAGGAAGCGGCTCAGTGGAGGCATCAGCCATGCCCTTATTTTACCAAGCTGCCCCGTCCAGTAGAACGGCCGCGCGGGCGCAGTTTCCATTTCCAGCAATTACATGGAGTTATGCGGGAGGCCTGGCGCTGCCCGGGGGCGCCGCTCCTCAGGCGCCGGTGTAAGACAAGCCGTTCCGCGATCTGGCCCAACAAGCCGCCGCGCACGACACGCAAGGCCCAAAGCCCACGCACGCGCCGTCGGGATGAGGGACGGTCTTCATGCACGAGCGGCGCTTTGCAGCAGCGGTTCAATCCGCTCCCACTTCCGACGACTTGAACCGCGGCTTGCGCATGATCCAAACGAAAGGCACGGCAATCAGCAGGAGCAGGGCGACCACGCGGAATCCATCCAGATAGCTCAGCGCCGATGCGTGGCGCAACAACTGCTGGTACAGCATCGTCAAAGCCTTGTGGGCGGCCGCCGCTGGTCCCCACCCCCGCTCGGCCAAATGCCGGCGCAATCCTGCCAGTGTCCCCGGCAGGAGGCCCGGCACTTGCCGCATAGAAGCGGCCAGGCGATCCTGATGGAACTGATCTCGCCGCGCCAGAAAGGCGGTGAACACGGAAATTCCGATTCCGGCGCCCAGATTGCGGGCCAAGGCAATCAGGCTCGTGGCATAGCCCATTTCTTCCTGCGGGATCGGGTCAACCGTGATGGTCGCCAGCGGAACGAACATGAACGAGAGGCCCGCGCCCATGACGATCTGCGGCCAGAAGAAGTTCCACGGCCCCGCATTCAAATTCAAGTAGGAAAACATGTACGCGCCGATGGCTGAGACCACGAGGCCTCCCGCCAGCAGCCCGCGCATGTCCCAGCGCTTCCCGATGAGGTAACCTGCGATTGGCATCATGAACAGCGTGGCGATCCCGCGCGGCGAATTCCACAAGCCTGCGGTGATGGCCGGGAAATTCAGCAACTCCTGCATGAACAGCGGAAGCAGCACGATGCTCCCGTAGAGCGAAAAGAAAAGGATCATGGACAGGCTGGTTCCGGTCACGAAGGTGCGATAACGGAACAGGCGGAAGTGCACAGCAGGATGGCGCGTGTGCAGTTCCCAAATCACGAAGGCGGTCAGCCCCACGGCGGCGATCACCGCCATGGCCACGATGAAGTGCGACCCGAACCAGTCGTCCTCCTGGCCCTTATCGAACACCACCTGGAGAGCAGCAATGCCCGTCGCCAGCATTCCCATACCCCAATAGTCGATGCGCGAGGCGGGCCGGCGAATGTAGGGCGGGTCAAAAACGTATTTCCACACCAGGAATAAACCGACAATGCTGACCGGCAAATTGATGAAGAAGACCCAGCGCCAGGAATAATCGGTGGTCAGCCAGCCACCCAGCATCGGGGCCACGATGGGGGCAATCACGATGCCCACGCCCCACAAGGCCATGGCGTGGCCGCGCTCTTCGCGGGGAAACGCCTCGAGCATAATCGCGCGCGTGGTGGGCTGCAGCGAGCCTCCCGCCGCGCCTTGCAGGATGCGAAAGAGGACCAGCAGCGGCAGGGTCGGCGCGAGCCCGCACAGAATGCTGGCGGCGGTGAAGCCGATCACGCTGAACATCAGCAAGCGGCGGCGTCCGAAGTAATTCGCCAGCCATCCCGATAGAGGCAAAATGACGGCGTTGGCGATCAGGTACGAGGTGAGCACCCAGGTCGCTTCGTTCACCGTTGCCGAGAGGTTTCCCGCGATGTAAGGCAGGCTGACGTTGACCGCGGAGGTGTCGACCAACTCCATCACCGCGGCCATCATCACGGCGATGGCGATCAACCATCGCGTCCACTTGTCGAGGACGACGCCGGCTGTTTGCGCCGCCGCCAGCTCCGGGCCTGGGCTCGGCACCCGCCCCTCGTCCCCCGCGTCACCCATGCCTTCATGTTACTTTAGCTGGGCAGAAATGAGGCGACTCGCGCGGGCGCGCTCTCCGCACCGAACTCTGCAGGCGTTCATTCTCGCGACGGATGCTACGCGATCGCAGTCCCCTGCTTACGCGATCCTGCGCCGCCGCTTCCTTCCCGGGTTATTCGTTGTTGCGCTTATCGTGGAAGTCCAGGCTGAAGGCCGGCTCATCCTTCGTTCCGGTGATCTTGATGGGCAAGACCGTTCCTGAGCCGTGGCCCTCGAAGAGCGGGTCAATGGCCTTCAGGAACAGGGATTTCACGCCGGTGGTCGTTTGGGACAGCTTCGCGCGCATGCGCAGCTTGCCGCGCAGGTCGAGCGCGCCGCTGTTCACGTCGTAGGTTCCGTCGAGGGCTACCGCGGCCCCGGCCACGTCGAAGGTCAAGCGCGACAATGTGACGATTCCCTGGCGCACCTGCAGATCGCCGCTGAAGTCCGTGGCCGGATCGCCCAGCGGAGGGTCCTTCGGCTTTCCCTGCGCCTTCAGGCTCAAGGACGCGATCTTCTCCTCCGTATCGGGCGCGCTGAATCGCGCGCCGCCGATCTCGAAGTGGCCGCTCAGCCGCATGCGATCGAGCAAGTCGGCTTTCCCTTCCCCGATGTTGATCTTGGCGTGCAGAAGAGCCGCTCCCGTCATCACGGGCGGATTCGAGCCGACGGCCATGCGTAACAGGTCCTGGACCGTGGCGCCATCGGTCGCGGCATCCATGACGATGGTGCGCCCCGTATGCGGCGTTTTGTCCACCACTTCGCCCTTGACGTCCAGGGTGGAGTGCCCGAAGCGCGCCACCACCCGCTGCAGAATGGTGTTGCCATTCGTGCCGTCGACAATCGCCGAAAAATCGGTGTGCAGGTCGACCGCATGGTGTGTTGCGCGCAAACCGAAGTCGGGCGTATCGGTCTCGCCGTTCACTGCGAGGAAATTCAGCGGCCCGCTGAACGTTCCCGTGGACGACAGCATCCCTTGCAGCCCTCGCAGCGTGCCCAAATCGGCGTTTTGGAAGGTGTAATGGCCGTTCACCGGGGTGGCGCCGGGATCTTCGGCGTCCCAGGGACCAAAGCTGCCCGAGGACTGAATCTCGCCCGTGGGCACCGGATTCGTGAGGGCGGTGCGAAACGTCGCAGCGCGAGCAAACCCGAGCGGGCCCAGAACCAAGCGGTGCAAATCGAATTCGTGCGGGCGCTTGGCGGGGTTGCGAGGAAGGATGATCAGCTGCGCGTCCTTCACATAGACCGTCTTGATCACCACCGGATAGCTCTTGGCCAAATCTTTGTCGGTGCGCGCAATGAGCGGCGCGGCGCCTCTTGGCCGCGGCGCAATGCGGATTTGCAAACCGTCGAGCCAGACCGCTTCGATCTTGGGATGGTGGCTGAACAGGCTGAGGGTCCGCGCGTCGAACCTAACCTGCTGCATCTGGATGATCGGCGGCGCGCCCGATTGTCCATACTGGCGCAAAACCACACCGCGCATGGTGACGCCCAAATGGGGAAATACAGAGCCGACGTGGAAGCCGGAAATCTCGACGTGGCTATGGAAATGGGTGCGGAAGTAGAGTTCGGTCCGCTGCTCGGCCAGCCGGCGCAGCTTGGGCGCGAACTGATGGATCACCAGGGCCCACACCACGAGGCAGCACACCGCCAGCAGGGGCGCAAGAATCCACCAACGCAGCCATTTTCGCAAGCTGAACACAGGCTGTAGACACCCGGAAACTGCTGGGTTCAGGGTAGGTTGGTGCGGTAGAGTTCGCTATCCGCGCAAACGTGTAGCTTTGCCCGGGTTTTCCGTTATTCGGAGCCAGTGCGGCACAGGGCATGCGGAGGCGATGGCTAAGCCCCTCGAAAAAGGCGAGTTACTCTTCCCACACCAGAACCAGTGATCTATCGACCTAGCCCTGTGATAATGCTACGCTCGATTGCACCTGGAGGGGCAGTTGGCTGACCCGCTCGCTTCGAACGATCCCGGCGCGCAAAAGCGCCGTAGCACGCGCATTGTGCAAGCCGTGCCGATCACAGTGACGGGTGTCGACGCGCTCGGCCAACCCTTCAAGGAACGCACCACGACCACAGCGGTCAACTGCCACGGCTGCAAGTACCAATCGAAACACTACGTTCCAAAGAACGCCACGGTCACACTGGACATACCCAGGCCGGAACATTCTTTGCCACCCCGCAAGGTGTCGGGCCGCGTCATCTGGGTACAGCGCCCGAAGACAGTTCGGGAACTGTTCCAAATTGGGCTTGAATTTGAGATCGCCGGAAACGTCTGGGGCATCGCCTTTCCGCCGGACGACTGGTTCCCCGTCAGCGGTGAAGAACCGGCCGCTTCCACTGAAATTGAGGCGCAGAAGCCGGCTTCGCCCGTAGATTCAGCCGTTGCGGCGTTGGAGAAGGCAACCGCGGACACCTCGAGCCGCACGCTGGAGACGACCAATATAGCGCCTTCTGCAGCTGCGCCGTCCGCGGGCGCTCCGGCGCGGCCTTCCGTTCCTTCCGAAGCAGCGGCGAGGGACCAGAGCAAAATCCACGTGGTGCCGCCCTCGGTGCCCGCATCGGAAGAAACGCAAGCGGCGCTCGACCGGCACGTGGCTAAGCTGGTCACGAACGCCAAGGAGGCGCTCGATAAATCGCTGCGGCACGAAGCGCAGGCGGCCATTAACGACGAGATGACCATCGTCCGCCAGCAACTCGACGTGCAACTGCACGATGCCGTCGAGAAGGCGATCCGCGTTTCGATGGAACGCGTGTCCGAATCGGAAGCCAAGAAGCTGGTTCAGGAAGCGGCGAACCGCACGAACGCCATTGTCGAAGAGGCGCGCAAAGCCGGCGAAGCGAATGCGGCGCAGCTCGATTCCAAAGTCCGCCAGGCGGTGGAACAGGCGGTCAGCGGCGCGGCAGAGCAAGCGGCGCAGGAAGCGGCGCGGCAGACCGCGGCGTTGAATTTGAAGCAGGCGGTCGAGAGCGCGGTGGAGAAGGCCATCGCCGAGCGCGAAGCTTCGATGCCCTCGCTGCAGATTCTATCGTCTCCCGAGGCGGCGCAGAAGCACATCGAGGAATGGAAGAAGAATCTGGAAGAAACGGCGCAAACCGTGCGCCAGGGATCGCTCGAGAAGTCGGAACAGGACGCGCAAGTCACCGCGCAGCGCTGGCGCGCCGAGTTCGAGAAAGCGGTGGCAGGCAGCTCGCAAAAAATGGAGGAGCAGCTGGCGGAGGCTTCGAAGGCCGCGCTCGAACGCGCCGAGCAGGACGTGGCCGCGCGGAGTTCGTCGCTGCGCGAGGCCCTGGAACAAACGTTATCGCAGGCGCGCTCGAGCACAACTTCGCTGAGCGCGGAACTGGCCGCCGAGCGCGCGCGCAGCGAAGCTGCCGCACAGGAATTGCGCAACGCGGCGCAATCCACCATGGAGCAGACCCGGCGCGAGCTGGATGAGCTGCTGGTCGGGCGCGTCGCCGAAATCAACCGCAAAGCCGATCAGGCCATCGAGGAACGCGCCAAAAAGATCGATCCGCTGGTCGAACAGGCCGCGCACAAAGCGGTGGAACGCGCCTCGGGCGAACTGGACCAGAAAGTCGCCGGGAAACTGGAAGAAACGCGCCAGGCCGCATCCGAGCTGGCCGAGGCGCAGCAGCAGGCCGAGCAATCCCGCGAATCGATTCGCGTCGAGGCGCAAATCGCCTCGGATCAAGTGGCGCGGCTGCACGACACCATCCGCGACGAGATCCTGCAGGCCTCCGAGCAGGCGCACCAGATTCAGCAAACGGTTCGCGAGCAGGCCGGGCACGCCTCCGAGCAGATGATCCAGGAAACGCTGGCGCGCCTGAGGCAGGAAACCGGCCACTATCCCGCGGAAGTCGAGAAGGCGCTGCGCGAAGTTGTGTCGCGCATCGAATCCGATTTCGAGCAGAAGTCCACGGCCACCGAGCACGCCACCTACGAAGCACTGCTGAAGGCCTCCGAGTGGTACCAGAAGAAGGCGCACACGACGATGCAGTCGTCGCTGGAAAAGGCGGTGGAGCAATCCACGTCGCAACTACGCGAGCGCGCCGCGGAAGTCTCCAGCCTGGTGGCGTCGGAACTGGATCATTTCCGGCGCACGTACCTGGAACACAGCCAGGCGGAAATCGAAGAGGCGGCCAAGGAACTGGTCGAGCAAGAGCGCAACAAGCTGAGCGAAACGGCGGAAATCGCGAATGCCACGTTTACCGACCGCGTGCAGCGCACCACCGAGGAATCGCTGCACCGCTTGCAGCACGCCTCCCGCGAAACAGCCGAGAAGGCGCGCTCGGACATGGAATTCAGCCGCGAAGGCGTCCTGACGGAATTTCAGAAGAGCATGGACGACCGGCTGCAGCGCGGCATCGAGCAGGCCAAGGAAAAGCTGCACACGCAGCTGCAGCCGCTGATGCAAGCGGTCGACGCCACCTGGCAGACCAAGCAGCGCGAATGGATCGAGCAGATGCAGAAATCCACGGACGAGTCCATCGAACAGTACAAGGCGCGGCTGGAAAACGCGTCGAATTCCTGGCTGCTCGCTTCCGCCACAACGCTGGGCCAGCATTCTCAGGCCGTGCTGGACACCATCGCCAAAGCCGCCGAAAAGCGCCTGCGCGACACCTGCCGCGACGTCCTGGCGGGCATGGGCGACACGCTGAAGGAGCGCATGATGGGCCTCTCCTCCGATTTCAAGGATGAGGATGAGGACGAGACTCCTCCGACTCCGAAGAAGAAGTAAGCCCTTCGCCGCGTTGTGTCCTTCTCCCCTATTTTCCCTGAGACGAAATCCTGGCTGCGTACATCGGATCGCGATCGCATGGCGAAAGCTGTCCGCGTCCGCAACGGCTTCTCCCGCAAGCGGACGGTTTACGCTGCAGCGCCAGCTTGCTAGTCTCATAAGCGCGCGCAGGGCAACGGATTAAGAGACTGCGGAAAAATTCGGCTTGGGACCTTCAGGGGCTAAAGCCCACACTGATAGCAGAGCCTTACGTCGCACCTGAAGGTGCGACCCACAAGGCACGGCGACTTTTTCTGCGTCCTGTTAACGCGCGGCTCGTTCGGTGGAATAGTTGCGCTGGGCTCGGTGGGTTTGGGGGTGCTGGGATGCAAACGCTTTGGCAGGACCTGCGATATGCCCTACGCGTTCTGGGAAAAGCGCCGGGATTCACGGCGATCGCGGTGCTGACGCTGGCGTTGGGCATCGGCGCCAACACCGCCATCTTTTCCTTCACCGATCAAGTCCTGCTGCGCACGCTGCCCGTTCCGAATCCCGGCCAGCTGGTCGTGCTGCGCTCGCCGGGGCCGACGCCGGGCCACTGCTGGTCCGACATCGACAACTGCGCCCAGTCCTTTACCTACCCTGTGTACAAAGAGCTGCGCGAGCGCGCCACGGTTTTTGCGGGGCTGCTGGCCTACCACGACACCGACGTAAACGTATCGGGCCGCGGCTCGACCCGGAGCGCGCACGGCGAATTGGTCAGCGGAAACTACTTTCAGGCGCTGGAAGTCCAGCCGGCGCTGGGGCGCGTGTTGGACGCGAACGATGAAACCGCGCCGGGCGCGAATGCTGTGGCGGTGCTCAGCTACGGTTATTGGTCGCGGCAATTTGGCGCGGACCCGTCGATCCTGAACAAGCCGCTGATTGTGAACGGCACGCCGCTGACTGTGGTCGGCGTGGCACGGAAGGGATTCGATGGCGTGCAACTTGGCGAAACCCCGGACATTTTCGTTCCCGTCACCATGAAGACGCAAATGATGCCGACCGAGGGGCATCCGCTCGAGGC
>JBJKQB010000045.1:0-7805 GCA_046705825.1 Candidatus Acidiferrales bacterium | reverse complement strand
CTGCGGCCGCAGAAGAAAGCCGGCACGTTCGCTGCGCTCGGTGTAAACGGGACGCGCTACTGATATTCGGGAGGACAGCGAGGGAAAGGCCACGGGGCCGAAGACCTACCGTTCGCAGAAGGCGCGACCGGCCAGGCATCCTCGTCCTGTGGAGTCTTCGCGGTTCTCGCGGCAAAGACGAGCGGCGTTTCGCGCAAAGACATATGATGGTGCCATGCGAGCGAGGCTGGAAGTTGGCGAGCTGAGCGTCGAGCTGCCGACCGCGGCAGGCTGGGTGCGGCCGGTGGACGGCGTGTCGTTCCGGCTGGGACGCGGCGAATCGCTGGGAGTGGTGGGCGAATCGGGATCGGGGAAGACCATGCTGGTGCTGGCGCTGCTGGGCCTGCTGCCGCCGGGTGCGCGCGTCGGAGGCCAGGCGGTGCTGCACCTCGCGGACGCTCGACGTTCCGAGGGAAACGGAGATGGAGTGGGCGGCGGGGTTGCCGATCTCGTTTCGGCGTCCGCCGAGGAAATGCGCGCGATTCGTGGCGGTGAGATTGGGATGATTTTTCAGGAGCCCATGACCGCGCTCGATCCGGTGCAGCGCGTCGGCGATCAGATCGAGGAAGCGATTCGCGTCCACGAAACCGGCAGGGGCCGCGCGGAAGTTCGCCGCCGGACGATCGAAGCGCTCGAACGCGCGGCGGTGCCCGAGCCCGAACGCCGCGCGCGTCAATATCCGCACGAACTTTCGGGAGGCTTGCGGCAGCGCGTGTTGATCACCATGGCGCTGGCTGCGGGACCGAGCCTGCTGATTGCGGACGAGCCTACTACGGCGCTGGACGTCACCGTGCAGAAGCAGATTCTGGATTTGCTGGCGAAACTGCGAGCGGAACTGAATCTATCGCTGATCTTCATCACGCACGATCTGGGCGTGGTGGCGCAGATCGCGGAACGCGTGCTGGTGATGTACGCGGGGCGCATCGTCGAGCAGGGGCCAACGCGCGAGGTGTTGCGCAATCCGCGGCATCCCTACACGGAAGGGCTGCTGCGCGCCGCGCCACGCCTGCAGGCAGGGAGCATCACGCCGATTCCGGGGACAGTGCCGGCGCTGGACGCGCTGCCGCCCGGATGCTCGTTTGGCCCGCGCTGCCCGCAGCACATCGCCGAGTGCGACGCCGCGGTGCCGGAATTACGGGCGATTGACGCCGAGCGCCAGGCCCGGTGTATTCTGGCGCGATGATTCGGGGGGAACCACAGCGGCGATCCGGACGACGCGGCCGCGAGGCAGTCCTGCCACAGCAGCGGAACGAGCTGATGCCGGCTGCGGCTCCGACCCCAATGCAATGACGGGGACCCCTAAAGATGGCGAGCAAAGATCGAGAGCAGGGGGAACTGGTTCGCGACCGCTTCACGCGCACGGCGGAGGTGTTTGGCGACTTCGCGGTGAAGGAACGCGTGCGCGAGGCGGAACTGCTGGCGCGGCTGACGCGCGCGGGCCGTAACGACCGCGCGATCGATCTGGCCTGCGGGCCCGGAACGCTGGCGCTGCGTTTCGCGCGCCACGTCCGCTGGGTCGCTGGACTCGACTTCACGCCCGCGATTCTGGGGCGCGCGCGGAATTCCGTGGAAAAAGAGGGCATTGGCAATCTGTTCGTCCTGCTGGGTGACGCGCAGCATTTGCCATTCGCAGACGGCTCACTGGACCTGGCAGTGACCAGCTACAGCCTGCACCACATCCTGGACCCGCAGCGCGTCGTCCGCGAGATGGCACGAGTGCTGACGCGGGGCGGACGCGCAGGAGTCCTCGACATGATTGTTCCCGAAGAGGCTGCGGCGGGGGAGTTGCGCAACCGCATCGAGATTGCGCGCGATCCGTCGCACACGCGCGCTATCCCCACCAGCGAGCTGCGCAGGATGTTTGCGTCGGCCGGATTGCGCGTGATCGCCGCAGAAGAAGATTCGAAGGCGCGATCGTTCGATCATTGGCTGAGCGTAGCAGGCTGGAAGCGCGGCGACGCCGCGTACGAGAAAACCAGGAGCCTGCTGGAAAGCTCGATGCGCGACGGCAAAGATTCCGGATTCCACCCCAAGCTTTTGCCCGCCGGATTGCCCGGCGGAAGGGCCGACATCGAGCTGCGGCAGACCTCGGTCTTTATTGTCGGCGAGAAGCCGTAGCGTCAAGAAAAGACGCATCGCGGAGAGGAGCGGCTGACCAACGCATGGCGAGGACCCGGCTACGAAAAATCCCGATTGGAGTTTTCGATCCCGTGTACGCCGATTTGCCGCTGGACGAAATGCTCGAGAAAGTCCGCGCGCTGGGCCTGGAGGCCATGGAGATCGCCACCGGCGGCTATCCGGGCAACCCGCACTGTCCAGTCGAGGAACTGCTGGGCGATACGGGCAAGCTGAAGGCCTGGAAAAAGAAATTTGATGCGCACGGGTTGCGCGTGGCCACGCTGAGTTGTCACGGAAACCCGCTGCATCCAGACCCAGCCATCGCGAACCGCGACGCGGAAACATTTCGCCGCACCGTCTTTCTGGCGGAAAGGCTGGGAGTGGAAGTGATCGTGGGATTTTCGGGGTGTCCCGGGGCGAGCGCCCGCGACAAAAGCCCGAGCTGGATCACGTACCGCTGGCCTCCGGAATACGCGGCGGCACTCGATTGGCAGTGGAACGAGCGCGTGATTCCCTATTGGAAGAAAGCGGCGGCGTTCGCGCGGCAGCACGGCATCCACAAGATCGCTCTCGAAATGCATCCGAATTTCGCGGTGTACAACCTGCGAACGCTGTTGAAACTGCGCGAGGCCGTGGGCGAAGAAATCGGCGCGAACAGCGATCCCAGCCACCTGTTCTGGCAGCAATGCGATCCGGTGCAGGTGGTTCGCCGGCTGGCGAAGGAAGGCGTGCTGTTTCACGCGCACATGAAGGACACCGCGCTGGAAAAGGAGAACGTCGAGCGCTACGGCGTGCTGAATTTCGGGTTTGTGGCCGGCGAGCTGGCGGAGGCGTCCGCTTATTTTCGCGCGGTGGGATACGGGCATGGCGCGGAAACGTGGAAAGCGATCCTGCGCGCGCACATGGAAGCGGGCTACCCGGGAATCGTCAGCATCGAGAACGAGGACGCGCAACTGGAAGGAGCGATGGGAGTCGAGCGCGCGGCGTTCGTGCTCAAGAACGTGCGGGACGAACTGCTCGGCGAGAGCAATTGATTGCCGCTACGCCGGGCGAGGCGAGGGCGCCGGCAACTGCTGGCCGCATTGCGGGCAGTTGGCCCAGCCGAATTCAACGCCCTTGCCGCAATTGGGACACGTGGGTTGAAGCGGCGTGCCGCAGTGCGGGCAGAACGGGAAGCTGGCCTTCACCACGTTTCCGCAACCGGGGCACGGTTTGGGCAGCGGGTCGCGCAGGATGAAGTACAGGATGATGCCGATGGCGTCGGGAATGAAGATGGCGAGCAGAGTCCACATGACGTAGCGCATGCGGCGGCGCTTGGCATCGCCATAGACGTACCCGATGAGCGCAATGAACGCGACCAACACAAGAAGAAGGCCGTAGACGAACAACGCTTGCCCCCAGCGCGGCCACTTGCTCATATCCGGATCGCCGGGAAGGGCGACAAGAAACAGCGGGGTGGTGACGGCGACGTAAGCGAGCCACGCGACAATCCAGGCCGCCGCCGGAATGATGCGCAATTCCTTCGTGAAGCGGCTCATGCCAGCCTCCTTTCGCGACGCTGGCGCAGGGCCAGCAAGACCGCAGCGCTTCCTCCGGCAAGCCAAACCAGAGAGGTGAATGCGGCAAAGGCAATCCAGCTTTGGCCGAGGTGCGGATCGAACAAGCTGAGGAAGCCGCGGCTGAGGACGTGGAAAAAGGGCCAGCTGGCGACGGTCAAGATCCAGGCAAAGGCCACAATGAAAACCATGACGCGGCGATTCCATGCCTCTTCGCCCTGTTCGGCGAGTTTCGCCTGGGCGCGCGCGAGGGTGGTTTGCAGCAGGCGCGGCGAAGGCTGAGGCGTGGGCAAGCACTGAAGATCGGCCGCAATCGACCGCCATTCGTCCAGCTCGTTCGAGCAAGCCGGGCAGGAACGCAGGTGCGCGGCGACTTGCTGCTCTTCGGCGTTGGTCAGGGCGCCCGCGGCAGCCAGCGCCAGCAAGTCCCGGATTTTTTCGTGTTCGGTCATTGCCAGTCTGCCCCCGGGTAACGTGTTTGCAGTGAATGGCGCAACTGATCGAGGGAGCGGCGCAGACGCGTTTTCACAGTGGAGAGCGGCTTACCGGTCACCTGGGCGATCTCTTCGATCTTCATTTCTTCCTCGAAGCGCAGCGTCAACACCTCGCGATAAATCAACGGCAGCGACTGCATGGCTTCGCCCACATGGCGCCGGCGCTCACTGGCCAGAGCGCGCTCGAAGGGCGCAGGGTCGCCCGAGGGAATGCGGTCAGCGGGCGCTTCGCCGGCGGCATCGTCCCCAAGCGGCTCGTCCAGGCTCTGCGGGCGAATGCGACGCAGGTGGTCGATGGCCGCGTTGCGCGCTAGAGTGAACAGCCAC
Source organism: Candidatus Acidiferrales bacterium (assembly GCA_046705825.1). Taxonomy (GTDB): domain Bacteria; phylum Acidobacteriota; class Terriglobia; order Acidiferrales; family UBA7541; genus Palsa-295. The sequence goes on along the minus strand of JBJKQB010000045.1, from coordinate 3,271 downwards.
GCATCAAAATTGCGCCTGGGATCGAACGAGCGAATCTTCTCCACCACTTTCAGCCAGGTCTGCTGGAAGAGGTCTTCCGCCTCAGCCGGTTCGCGAACGATGCGCAGGAGATAGCGATACAGCCGGTTCTGATAGCGGGCGATCAGCTCCGCGAGGGCGTTCAGATCCCCCCGGCGGAGCCGTGCCACATCGGTGTCGACGGCCACCAGCCCCTCCAGCGAGATTGTGGTTGCGCCCATCATACCTGCCTGTAATACGAATGAGGCGGGGAAAAGGACGCAACGAAATCATCCTGCGCTGCAGACGCAAAATAACACGTCATGCGCCCAGGCGCGCCCCGCTTTGGGTGCGGAGGGAGTCTGCTATAGTTAGCGGACGCGGCTCCAAGGAGTTTTGCCATGGCTGAAGCGCCAAAAGCTCAACAGCAACAGCAGGTACAGATCAAAGCGGACGAGAAGGAGTTACTGGGCCAGTATTCGAATCTGGTGGTGGTGCATCACAACGGCGAGGAATTCACGCTGAATTTCATCTACATGTTCCCCACGGTTCCACAGGGCAAACTGGTGGCCAGCCTGATTGTGAGCCCAGCGCACGCCAAGCGCCTGATGCGCGCTTTGCAGGAGAATATTGCGCGGTACGAGTCGCAATTCGGAACGTTGCCGGAAGGTCCCGCGTCGGGCGGGGAGCCCAGCGTGGGTTTCGTGCAATAGGAACCAGCGGGTTCATCCGCCTGGGTCCGGACCCGCGGAATTTGCGGCGCAGCGCTGCGATCAAGCGAGGGCGGCAGAAGGCGCGGCGCTGGTCACGATCCAATTCCCTCTAGGATCCAGGAACTCGAGTCCGACAGCGAAGCCGCTTTCAGGGACAGCCTGGCAGTAAGCCACGCGCGCAAGCGCCTGGAATGAACCGGTGAGCGTGGCGATGGTCAGGCGGTCATTCGCTCGCCAGCGGCGGCTGCTGAACACACGCGCGCCGCGAGCGCTGACGTTTTCCGTAAACGTGGTCTCCACGGCGCCCACCGTTTCGCGGCCCGAGATCTGGACTCCGACTTCCATCGGGACACGCGTTTCGCAGCGGCGCACCGAAACTGATTTTGGGACTCCCATCCCGAAACGCATTCCATTTCCCCCTGAACTCATGGCCGTTCCGGGTGCTCCGAACGGCTCCCCCAGTGCTTGCCGGATACCTAAACGCTTGCCGGAAACGATTCCCCTCCCTCTTCCCGATCTTGCGCGGGGCGTCTACAAGCACGCCGCGGTATGCCGGAGGCGGAACTTCTTTTCTCCGCGGCCCTTCATGCGGTACAGCGCGGTATCCGCCGCGGACAGCAGTTTCTCGATGGTGGTACCGTCGGCGGGATAGACCGACAGTCCAACACTGACGGAAATCGCGGGGTCCTCGCCGTCGTTGGCCAGTTGTTCGCAGATGCGCGCGGCAGCCTGCTTGGCCTCGTTTTCCCCGGACTCGGGCAGAATCAGTGCGAATTCGTCGCCACCGTAACGCGCGGGCGTATCGATGGCGCGGCTGTTGCTGCGCAGCGCAACGCCCAGGCGCTTGATGGCCCGGCTGCCGGTCAGATGCCCGTACTTGTCATTGATTTTTTTCAGGCCGTCCAAATCGAAGAGCAGCAGGCCAAAACTGCGGCCCGTGCGGCGGGAGCGCTGCAGCTCGGTCTCCAGCACCTCGAAGAGCTTGCGGTGATTCGCCAGCCCGGTCAGCGAATCGGACGACGCGAGCCGGCTCACCTGGTCGAAAAGCTGAGCATTGTCGAGCAGGGTGCCACCCAGAACCACGACGTAGCTCAGGACCATGAAGACGTGCGCCAGCGTAGCCGGGGCGTCGAGGACGTGTTGCGATTCGCTCATGGTGACGTGGCACAGCACGTTGAGGATGGCCGCGAAATATAGCGCGCGGTCAAGCGAAGAATTGGCGCGGCGCAGGCGCCAATGGTAGCCAATGGCCGCCGCCACGTAGATCGCTGCGGGAGCAAGGTCCCAAGGGCGCGGGATGATGGCGTTGGGATGAATCCTGGGCGGCGCAGGCAGCATGAAATAGAAAACGCTGGTCAAATAGGCCACAGCGCCGACGATGAGGGTCGCCACCGCCATTTCTTTTCCGGGATCGCGCGAAACAGGGACGCGGTTCTCCACCGCCAGAGCGGCAAGCAGCAGCACGCCCAGCAACGTTCGCCCGGCCAGCCAGGCAACCGAGATGTGGCCGCCTTCGACGGGCGTGGCCGACATCCCGCGATAAAAGGTCATGCTCGTGCCCGCCTCGATCAAACCGGCCAGCACGAAGCCGAAGGCGAGGATCAGCGAAATGCGGTCGTGCGTTCCGCGGAAGCGGACGAGGGCGTTGGCGGCGAAGGTGAAAGCGATCAGGCTCCCGCCCATCTCCAGATAGGTATCGAAGAGAGGATCGGCCACGTAGGACGAGCTGCGCAGGACGATCAAAAAAATCAGGAATGCTCCCACCACGATCATGCCCAGGAGCAGAGCGCGAAATCGATTTACTTGGTTCCAAAGAGTGGCCGAAGAGTCCACGTATCCCCCAGTTGCCGGTCGCCGGGCGGGCACACTTGCGCCCGCGCCGGAAAACACCATTCCCCAACGAATATGCTTGCACGTGGAGGGCCTGACGACCACGTAGTTCTAGTACCTTACAAGTTTTGTTTTATGAGTTACTTATGCGGATTCGAGGGCAGGAGTGTACCGGTGTTTGAAAGACAAGTACTAGGACGAAACTCCGGGCTGCGTAGAAAAGTTACCGGAAGGGAATCTCCTGGCTCACTTCAGCGGACCCATGTAGCACCTTCTGGGCACTTCCGGGCCACCGAGTTTCGCGTCACCAGCGTGCCGTCTGCACAATCGCCACGGTGCATCCGCCGGCCCCTAAAACCGAACGCGGGAAGTACGCTATCATGGAGCGCCAGCACTGGTCGCAATGGAACCAACCACCGCTACGCCCGTCCCGGATTCGCTTCACGAAAGCGCCGCGCCCGTGCGGTCGAGTTCGCGGCGCTACGAGCGCTGGCTGCTGGTGCTGTTCCTGCTCAGCCTGCCGTTCGTGAACCCTTTCGTTCACGGCGACGGCGTCGGGTACTACGGCTATGCGAGGGCGCTGCTGATCGAGCACCGCCTGGATTTTGTGCCCGACTGGAAGCACGCCAACGAGAGCTTCATTATGGGCCGCGAAGATTCGCAGGGGCATCTGCTTTCAGACCAGTACACGACTACCGGGCACCTCAAGAATCTCTGGTCCATTGGACCCG
>JBJKQB010000044.1:0-2978 GCA_046705825.1 Candidatus Acidiferrales bacterium | reverse complement strand
GATGACCTTTGGTACGATGCGGCGGCGAAACGGATTTACGCTACCGGCGGCGAGGGTTTCATCAGCGTGATCCAGCAGGAGGACGCGGACCATTATCGCGCGATCGCGAGCATTCCCACCGCGTCCGGCGCGCGCACTTCCTTCTTCTCACCGGAGCTTCGCCGGCTCTACGTTGCTGTGCCGCACCGCGGCGCGCAGGAATGCGAGCTGCGAGTCTACGAAACGGCGCAGTGAGCGCAGTGAGCGCGGTGCGGCTTCCGCGAGCTCCAGGGCTTAGACCCCTGAAAGCGAAGTCAGCGCTCATGTCGGAGCTGAGGCTCCGACCCCCGAACACAGCGGTCAGCGGGCTGCGCGGACTCGAAAGCCGTCCGGATCTTTCCCGCGAACGCGGCGCCACCATACCTGAAAACTGGGTACGTTGATGGTAATGAGGAAAAGTTTGCGCAGCTTGCCCGGCGGGCATTGCAGCGGGCGGACGCCGTGCCAGGAATGCGGCGTCCGTTCGAAGAACAGGCTGCCATTGCCACGCGGCTCGATGGAAGCGGCGGCGCGCAGATCATCGAAGCCGGGAGCGGAATGGGTTTTGAAGCGGCGCCCGCTGTCGAGAATCAGAATCTGCCCGCCCCATTGGGAATCCCAGTCGTCGTCCGTATTGAAATAGAAGATGTGTGTGGCGAGCTTGCGGGCTGCATCGCAGTGCGGCGAGACGGCGCAGCCTTCCCAGGCGTAGTACCACTCGAATGTGGGGATGAAGGTTCGCGGGCCCAGCATGCGGCGCAGAAAAGATTGGTAAAACTCGCCGCGAAGCTCCGCCAGAAATTCGCGCCAGGGCTCCGCCAGATCCAGAGAGGGCTGATAGTGCAGCAGGTAGCGGTCGTGGGGCGCCTGGCCGTAGCCGCGCTTGATGCCGACCTGGCGGTTGAACAAGCCAACGTCGGGCAAGGTTTGACGCAGGCGGTCGTAGCCTGCGGGCGTGAGCGAGTTCACGATGTTCGCCCACGGATAGGGCTGTTGGGCCTGAAAATCCGCGGCAGAAATTGAGCCGAGCGATTCGCGATTCAGGTATTCCACGCGCGATTCACCTCCACTTGATTTTGGACGCGGGAAGGCACGAAGTGGCGCGATGGATTGGTATCTCTTGGGCGCGGGGGGCGCCGTGTTCCGCATCACAGGCAGGCGTGATCCCCGGCACAACCGCTTGTTCCGTCACCGTTTGGCCCGAAAAGCGGATTCCTCGCGGCACGGGGTTCTAAGCGTCGGCGACGCGACCTGTACCGAGGTTCAGGTGGGGGACTGGCCTTCAGGGCTATATCAGGGCGGCGCGATGCGACCCTTATGGAATAGCATGGCGGAAAAAAGTTCTGCGGAGGGTGATCATGAAAGCATTTTCCTGCGCGCTGCTCGCCTCGATTCTGCTGGCGGCGCCGGCCGCGTTCCCCAAGGACCGGCCCAGCTATGAGAGAGGCGTGCTGCTGTCGATGGACTCGAGCATGTGCGGCACGGCGAACAAGAGTGGGAAGACGCTGGCCGGCGAAATTCTGGGCACGGATTCCTCGCGACAGCAAACGGTGCAGGTGCTCTGCCAGGAATACGTCCTGCAGTCGGATCACGTCATTTACCGCATCCGGCCGGCGGACCAAAAGCACGCGGTCCTGCTTCCGGTGGGCGACCCGGTCGATTTCCGCATCCATAAGGACCGGCTATACCTGATGGATCCGGAGAGCGACAAGAAGGAGCGGCAGTACATCGTGCTGTCCATGCGGCCGCGATCCGAAGCGAACGAGGCCCAGTAGGCCAGACAATCGAGTATGCCAGGCAATCGTTACGCGGGTGCACGGGACACAAGGGTATCTTGCGTTTCGAGACGTTAGCGGTAGAATCCCGTTTTGCGGCATGGAACGCACCTACGACATTTTCGAAATTTTTCCAGACGGACTGCTGGAATGGCTGGAATTCGTTTCCGGCCATGAGGCAGCGCTGGCACGCGCGCAGGCGCTGGCGGCCGCGTCCCCCAACGAATTTCGCGTGATGCACCTGCCGACGAACTCGATCGTGGCGGTGTTCAACTCGAGAGGATCAGCGTCCGAATCGGGCTCGGATGAGCGCATGCGCAAGAGGGGTGGCTCGGGCCGAGCGGAAATGCGGCTGCGTCAGGCCAGACGCTTTGGACTTGGCAGCGCACGCGTCTGCGCCGATTCCCGGCGCTCGCGCATCCGTCGGAGCGTCTGAACTGGGCCCCACCACCGGCTCGGCTGCTGGAGCCGCACCGGGGTCTGCTGGCGGCGCAGCGTGGCTGGACTCCGCCGACGCTTTCCCGCCTATGCGAGATTTCTTCACACCTTCAGGGCGAGAAGAGAGAAGTTTGGCCGCACGGCCGCAGAAAGGCGATCGTGCGGCCACATTGATTTCAGAAGCGGCGGCCGCCGGATTGCGCGGTGGCGGCGCGGCGTAGCGTTTCGGGCTCCGCCGCGGCTGCACATTCGCGTTCGGCGATCAGCCAATGCTCGAGGGCGTGCCCGTCCTCACATCCGCGCTCTTCCCAAATTTCGTACGCCCTGCGTTCCACTTCGTCTTTGTTGTTTTGGTTCTGTAGACGTGCCATAAAACACCCTTCCCCCATGGATTGGAAGCCTTCGTTTGCGGGAGGCTTCCCCGAAACGATAATCCGGGAGGACGGAGCCCGGCAATCGGGTGGAGGATGTATGCGGCATGTATCCCGGCTGATCCTTTGAGGGCTGGAGGGCACAGCGCCCGGCGCAGGAGAGCCGCCAGCGGGGCGGCCGCAAGAGGGGGCGAAGCGGGGAGCAGGGAGGGGCGGGAGCAGTTTTGGGTTGACATCTTACCTGAACGAGCGCATCTTTTGGTCATATGTCGCCCCACGTACAGAACGAATGTCTGGAACTACTTCAAGGCACGCTGGACCTGCTGATAGTGAGCACGCTGATTTTCGGGCCGCAGCTCGGGCTGGGAATGGCGGG
>JBJKQB010000043.1:0-7481 GCA_046705825.1 Candidatus Acidiferrales bacterium | reverse complement strand
CCTTGAGCGCCACCCAGGCCATCTACGACCTGTGGACCTGCTACGTGCACAACGAGACCTTCGCGCTCTTCCTCATGGATGTGCCCAGCGGCATCACCGGGCTGGACACTCCCAACAGCAAGCTCGGCCCCTACGCCTTCTACCACGATCAGTTCGCCTCCCTGTACGCCTGGCGCAACATCGGCACCTCCCTTTACAACGCGCTGCAGGTCACCTACAACGTCCACTGGGGCAATAATCTGCAGGGCCAGTTCAACTACACCTTTTCCAAGTCCCTCGACGAAGCCTCCGCCGCGGAACGCATCGGTCCCTACGAGGGTACCGGCGGAACGGGCAACGATTTGAACGGCGGCGGGATCGTCATCAATTCCTGGGATCCGCTCTCGCTGCGCGGGCTCTCGGACTTCAACGCCAAGCACCAGATCAACTCGAACTGGGTCTACTCGCTTCCCTTTGGCCGCGGGCAGATGCTGGCGGGCGGCGCTGGGGGCCTGCTGAACGCCTTGATTGGCGGCTGGCACGTTTCCGGCGTATTTCGCTGGACCACCGGCTTCCCCATCACCGTCGACAACGGTTTCGCCTGGGCGACCAACTGGAACATCGAGGGTGACGCCATGCCGAACGGCCCGCTTCCCGCCACTACGAACGGCTATGTCGCCAGCGTCCAGGGACCGGATATTTTTGCCAATCCCCAGGCGGCCATCAATGCGTTCCGCCAGGATTGGCCCGGCGAGTCCGGCGTCCGTAATAACGTCATTGGCGCCGGTCTGTTCAACATCGACACCGGCGTGGCCAAAGATTTCTCTCTGGGCGAGGATCGCAGCCTCGAGTTCACCTGGCAAACCTTCAACATGACGAACTCGGTCAGCTACAACGTGCGCAGCGCGCAGCCTTCTCTCGGTTTCGGGCCGGACCAGTTCGGCAAATACAGTTCGGCCATGACCACGCCGCGCTTCATGCAGTTTGCGCTGCGTTTCTCATTCTGATCGCGTGGCAGCGCTGCCCCATGAACCGGCGGGGTGCTGAGCTTGGCGAAGTGTGCCCGTATTGATATCCTCTTAGGCGAGCTCTCCCATGGGTTGGTCGTACTCGGATGCGCGCGCGCTTTTCTCGCGCTCGCGCGTTGCTGCTGAGGTCGCGCGAGCCATCGCGCGCGATGCACCACCTCCCGGGGTGAGCCGGGCAAAGGAGGAGCGCATTGTTCTGCTCCCGGTGCGGCGCCAACATTCCCGATAATGCTGTTTTCTGCAGCTCCTGCGGCCAGTCAACTGGTGTGGCTCAGCCGCAACCAGGAGCGACCCCGGCTGGTCCGCCCAATGCGCCTGCCGCAGCCGCGTCCACAGCCGGCTGGGTCGCAGCCCCCACCGTGAAATACGCCGGCTTCTGGCTGCGCTTCGTCGCCTTCATTATCGACAGCATCGTCCTCGGATTCATCGGCTTCCTGATCTCCGTTCCGTTCATGGCCTCGCTTGGCATGGCCACGTTCATGCACGGCCGCGCGGCGATGTCGCCGGAAGGATGGGCGCCCTTCGCAGCCATGTTCTGGCCGCGCCTTTTTCTTCCTCGATTTGTGATCAGCTGGCTGTACTACGCTCTGCTGCAAAGCTCTTCCTGGCAGGCGACTCTCGGCAAGAAAGCGCTTGGCCTGGAGGTGACCGATCTGCAGGGCCGCCGGATCAGTTTCGCCCGCGCCAGCGGACGCTTCTTTGCCAAGATTCTCTCCACTATAATTTTGTTCATTGGTTTCTTCATGATCGGCTTCACCGCGAGGAAACAGGGCTTGCACGATATCCTCGCCGGCACATTGGTGCTGCGCAAGGTGTAGCCAAGAGCGAAAGAGCGGAGGGCGCAACATGTTCTGCTCGAAATGCGGAGGGGTAATAGCCGAGAACGCGAGTTTCTGCAGCAGTTGCGGCCAGCCATTGGCCGCAGTTGCGCCGGCTCCTGCGGCCGGGCCCATTTCCGCTCCTGTGTTTTCCGCCCCGGGGGCTGTTGCTGGCGCGCCCCCGATGATTACATCTGTCGTAATGGCGCCAGCGTATCCTGCTCCTCCCGCCGTGCCGGTCCCGCAGCCCTACGCGGGCTTCTGGCTGCGTCTGGTGGCCTACGTCATCGACGCGATTCTTCTGCTTCTGGGTTTCGCTACGCTGATCGGTCTCGCGGCGGCCATCCTCGGCGCCGGCTTTTTCCGCGGCTTGGGCGAGAACATGGCGGGAGCGGGAAACTTCGTCGCCCCCATCGCCATCTCGGTGATTCTGATGTGCATCTTCGCGTGCCTCGCCGAGGGCTGGATCTATTACGCATGGTTTGAAAGCTCATCCTATCAAGCCACGCCCGGAAAACTGGCCCTGGGGCTCTTTGTGACGGACATGGAGGGCCGCCGCATCACCTTCGCGCGCGCCAGCGGACGTTTCTTCGCCAAAATCATTACGGGACTGATTCCTCTCTTCATTGGCTACATCATGGCGGGCTTCACGGCCAAAAAACAGGCGCTGCACGACATGATCGCCAGCTGCCTGGTCCTGCGGCGGGTCTAGTCCCGAGCCAGTCTAAGACGAAGTGTCACAAACCCGAGGAAGTAAGTTTTGCGTCGCTGCGGGAGACCGCAGGAGCTCAGACGCCCCAGCCGTAGCGCTCGTGGTGCACCATCACGTCGCTCATCTCACCGCGAATGAGTTCCGTAAACTCCGCGCAGCCCACGATGCGCCCGCCCGCGTCGCTGATATCCGCCGTGCGGTAGCCGCGTTCGAGGACGCGTTGCGCCGCTGTTTCGATTGTCTGCGCTTCCATTTCCAGCCCGAACGATTCGCGCAGCATCAGCGTGGCGGAAAAAATCGCGCCCAGCGGGCAGGCCACATCTTTGCCCGCCAGCGACGGCGCCGACCCATGAATCGGCTCGTACAGCGCAGGCCCGCTCTTCCCGCAGCTCATCGAAGGAATCAGCCCGATCGAGCCGGCCAGTGCCGCCGCTTCGTCGCTCAAGATGTCACCGAACAGATTCGATGTGAGGATCACGTCGAATTGTTTTGGCCGCAGCAGGATCTGCATGGCGGCGTTATCGACGTACAAGTGCTCGAGGGCGATGCCCGGATAGTCGCGGGAGACCGCGGTTACCGTCTTGCGCCAGAGTGCCGAGGTGGCCAGCACGTTCGCCTTGTCCACGCTGGCCACGCGCCGGTTTCGTTTGCCTGCGCGCTCGAAGGCATAACGCGCCACGCGCTCGATTTCCGGTACGCTGTAGGTGGCCACATCGCGAGCGCTCGCGTTGCCGTTTCCGCCGCGCGTTTCATGTTCGCCGAAATAGATGTCGCCCGCCAGCTCGCGCACGATCTCGAAATCGCAGTCGGCGATGCGCTCGGGCTTGACCGGAGAAATCGAGCGCAGCGCCTCATGCACCCGGATCGGGCGCAGATTGATGTACAGCCCCAGCGATTTCCGCAGTCCCAGCAAACCGCTTTCGGGACGCTTGTCCAGCGCGACTGCATCCCACTTGGGCCCGCCAATCGCGCCCAGCAGGACAGCGTCCGCAGCGCGGCACCCGGCCAGCGTGTCCGCCGGAAGCGGCGCGCCCGTGCGGTCGATGGCGATCCCGCCAAAGGGCAATTCGCGAAATTCGAAGCGATGCCCGAAAGCCGTGGCGCATTCGCGCAGCAGTTGCACGGCGGAATGCGTCACTTCGGGCCCGATGCCGTCTCCCGGCAAAACTGCGATGGTCTTGCGTACTTCGGTCATGCGAGGGGCCTCATTCTTTCCTGCGGTTCTGCGGCTGGGTCAATTGGGCCGTGCCGCGCTTGATTCCGCGTTGGACGCGGCGTGCGCCTGCGCGCGCTTCACCTGATGGACAATGGCCAGAAGGTCGCGATCGCTCACGTGCTTGGCCGCGTCGGCCCGCGCGATGGCCATCCCGTAGCACTGCGCGAGTTCCGCGTCGGTCGTCTCGTAGCCAAGCTCTTCCAGGCGCGAGCGCAGCGCGCTTCGTCCGGAATGTTTTCCGAGTACCAGCCGCCGCGCCGGCACGCCTACTTTCTCCGGAACGATGATTTCGTAGGTGAGCGGATTCTTCAAGATGCCGTCCTGGTGGATGCCGGCTTCGTGCGCGAAGGCGTTCGCGCCGACCACCGCCTTGTTCGGCGGGACCGCGACTCCCGTGATCGAGGTCAGCAGGCGGCTGGTCGAATAAATCTTGTCCAGCGCCACGTTCGTGCTCGCGCCGTAACGCGACTGCCGTACGTGCAACGCCACCGCGATCTCTTCCAGCGAGGCGTTTCCGGCGCGCTCGCCGATGCCGTTGATCGTGCATTCCACCTGGCGCGCGCCCGCGGCGATGGCCGCCAGCGAGTTGGCCACCGCCAGCCCCAGATCGTTGTGGCAGTGCGCGCTCAGGATGATTCCGGGATAGCCCGCCAGATGCTCGCGCACCCGGCGGAAGATTTCGCTGTACTCTTCCGGCGTGGAATAGCCCACCGTGTCGGGCAAATTGATGATCGTCGCGCCCGCTTGAGCCGCCGTCAGCGCCACTTGGCAAAGGAACTCGATGTCGCTGCGGCTGGCGTCTTCGCCGGAAAACTCGACTTCCTCGCAGTGCTCGGCTCCGAACCGCACCATTTTGCCGATCTGCTCGATGGCTTCCGCGCGCGAGATGCGCAGCTTGTGCTTCAAGTGCAGGTCGGACGTGGCCAGAAAAATGTGCAGGCGAGGCTTGGCCGCCGGTTCCAGGGCGCGCAGTGCCGCGTCTACGTCTTCCTGGCGCGCGCGAGCCAGCGCCGCGACGCGGCAGCTTTTGATCTCCGCCGCCACCGCGCGCACGCCTTCCAGGTCGCCGGGCGAGGCGATCGGAAAGCCCGCCTCGATGACGTCGACGCCAAGCTCTTCGAGCTGGCGCGCGAGCAGAAGTTTTTCTTCCCGGTTCATGGAAAAACCCGGCGATTGTTCGCCGTCGCGCAGCGTCGTATCGAAGATGTGGACTTGATCCATGGCGCCTCGTTTCCTCACACTTTGGCGAATTTCGGCATGCGCGGACGCAGGGCAACGGAACAGTATCTCCCCCGCCGCAAATTCAGCCGGTACCATTGAAACTGTTCCGGGCCAACAAGTCCAATTTATAATTCTTGCGCAAGCGATAAAATCCTCTTATATAATAGGAGGGTATGGATTTAGCCTCCCTCCAGGTCTTTCAGGCGGTGGCCCGCGAGCAGAGCTTTTCGCGCGCGGCCGAAAAGCTCTACCGCACCCAGCCGGCCGTCAGCATCTCCGTCCGCAAGCTCGAGGAGTGGGTTGGCCAGCCGCTCTTCGTGCGCGGCTCGGGCGCGCGCACCCTGACCGACGCGGGCGTGCTCCTGCTGGAATACGCCGAGCGCATGCTCAATCTGCGCGAGGAAATCCGCAAGGCCGTCCAGGAACTCGGCCGGCTCGAACGCGGCCAGGTGGAAGTGGGAGCGAATGAAAGCTCCATCCATGCCCTGCTCCCCGCTCTCGACCGCTTCCGCAAGCTGCACCCGGGCGTGCACATCCTGGTTCATCGCGTGTTTTCGCGCGATGTCCCGCGGGAGGTGCTCAACTACCAGCTCGATATGGGTGTGATCTCCTATATCCCGGAAGAACGCGACCTGGCCGCCGTCGAATTCTTTCGCGATTCGCTCGCTCTGGTGGTCTGGCCGGGGCACCGTTTGTGCAGACGCCACGACGCGCGCAAGGCGCCGCGCGAAGTCGACATCAGCGATTTAGGCGGCGAGACCTTCGTCGCGCACATTGTCGAATCGCCCTACCGCCAGCGCGTCATTCAGATGTTCGCGAAACATCACGTTCCCCTCAACATGCACATCGAATTGCCCACCATCGAGAGCATCAAGCGCTTCGTGGCCATGAAAAAAGGCCTCGCCATCATTCCGCGCATGTGCGCCGAACATGAGATCGAGCGCGGCGATCTCTGCGAACTGCGCCTGAAACAAATGCGCATCGAACGGCGGCTCTATCTGGTCTACCGGCAGGACCGCCCGCTTTCCGCCGCCGCGCGCGAGCTGGTCGCGCTCATTCGCGGTCTTCCTGTATCAACAGGCAAACCCTCCAAGACAAGCAAGCCCGCTGCGGCGGGCAGGCCTGCCGAGCAAGCACACCCGGAAAAGCGCAACCCGTAAGGTTCTCGCGGAAAGCACAGCCGGACTTACGTGAGTTTCTGTGGTGAACAGGGAAAACCGCACCGCTCGGTTTTCAGGAAAGTGGTGGCTCGACCGCCCTCGCGGGTCCCGTCGTTTCCCGCACCATCAGCTCGGGCGCGACAGTAATCTGCTGCGGCGCCGACTTGGACGATGCGGAACGCCCAGCCGACCCGCGCGAACCTTGCCCCGCCCTTCCATTCGGCGAGGGCCCGCAGATGCGGTGCAGCACGGTTTCCGCCGCGATCGTGCCCATCTTGCGCAACGGCTGGCGCACGGTGGTCAGACTGGGATTCTGATACGCCGCGCTGCGAATGTCGTCGAAGCCCACCACGGAAACGTCTTCCGGCACGCGCAAGCCGGTTTCACGCAACGCGCGAATCGCCCCCATCGCGGAAATATCATTGAACGCGAATAGAGCGGTGAACGGGTGCCGTGTCTTGACCAGCCCCAGCGTCACTTTGTATCCCGGGCGCGGCGAGGTGTCGTAGTCGCCGAGTTGCCCCGTCAGGTTCGGCGAAACGCTCATCCCCAGATGCTCGGCGGCTTTCAGGATCGCGTTCCAGCGCACTTCCGTATCGGAGCTGAACGCCTGGCCTTTGATGAACGCGATCTCGCGATGTCCCAGGCCGAGCAGATGCTTCAGCGCCAGGTTCGCGGCCAGTTCGTGGTCCAGCACGATATTGGTGACCCCAGGCGCTTCGTTGTGCCCGGAAACGGTGACCACCGGGACGCGCAGCCGGTGCCGCCACGGCGTGTCCACGGCGATGATGCCGTCCACCGCGCGGTCCAGGAACAGCTTCGGGTATTCGTCGATCAAGTCTGCGCGGTGACGGTGGCTGGCCACAAAATAGAAATAGCCGGCGCGCAGCAGGTCGTCCTCGATCCCGCTCAGCACCGCGGTGGCGTAGCCGTCGCTGACTTCCGGAACCAGCACGCCGATCGTCAGGCTGCGCTGCATGCGCAGAGAGCGCGCAAAGAAATTCGGCCGGTAATTGAATTCGCGCGCCGCCGCCAGAATCAGGCTCTTGGTGTGCGCCGAAATGGTGTCCGCCACCGGCGACCGGTTGATCACCACCGAAACGGTCGCCGGAGACAGGCCGAGGTGATCGGCAAGCTGTTTCAGGCTGACGGCGTGCTGCCCCGCCCCCGTTTTGCGAAGGTTCTTCCTTGAGCTCTTTTGCCGCACGGCAAAACCGCCTTTTTCCCCGGTCAAAGCGCGGAATTCGACGAGGGCGAACGACGCGGCCCGGGTCGATCGGAAAGATCCCGGTCCGTTCCGGGCTGCAACCCTCGCAAGAAGTGGCAGTGCTGTGGCGGAGTCTCGCA
>JBJKQB010000042.1:0-23331 GCA_046705825.1 Candidatus Acidiferrales bacterium | reverse complement strand
GAGGTTGGCAGACTGATTTCTGCCAGCGAATTTAACTACACTTCTTACTTCGAGGAACTCCATGCCACTGAACGAACTGCTGATCCAGGAATTCGATCATGAAATCGCCAACACACGGAAAACGCTGGAACGCGTCCCGGCCGAAAAATGGGATTGGAAACCGCAGGCGAAGTCAGGCACCCTGGGGTGGCTTGCCGGGCATATCGCGACGCTGCCTGGATTCGGCACAGTGATCATCAAGACGCCGGCTCTGGAGCTTTCCGGAGCCAACATCCCGCGCGTGGAGAAGCACGCGATGCTCGTCGATACCTTGGACAAGACCGCGCAGGAAGCGCGGGCCGCGCTCGCGGGGGTCAGCGACGAGCAACTGCGCCAGAGCTGGACGCTGAAGAACAACGGCCAGACGATTTTCACCCTTCCCCGCTATCACGCCTTGCGCGCCATGTGCTTCAACCACCTCATCCATCACCGGGCCCAGTTGACCATGTACTTCCGCCAATTGGGGGTACCGGTTCCCGCGCTTTACGGCCCGTCCGCGGACGAAACCGTCTTCTAAAGGCTCGGTCGAGCGGCGAGGTGAAGGGGACGGCCAAACCAAGCCAGCTGCTGTCTTGTCATGGCAGCCACCCAGGGGGGTGGCGCTTCGCGCGCAATTGCTTGACACCCGCTTATCGCAGGAACACACTCCGGGTAAGAAGCCTGGCCGATCAAGCGGGAGGTCTGCTGTGGCCGAATCCAAAGTCAGTGCACCCAAACATGGCGAGCGCGTAACCAGCATGCAGCATGAAGGAATTTTCGAAGTCGTTGGTGTCAATTCCCTCATGCAGACCGCCAATTTGAGAGCGACAAACGGAAATGCGCCCGTGATACCGAACGTATCGTGGGCGATATTGAAGCCTCTGGGCAAGAAATAACCAGGCGCGGGCGATACCGGAGAGCGGCCCGGCTGTGGTGCGCGATGCACGGCGCGCAGAAGGTCTGGTGTGTGGGTGCGGTTTACCGCGCCGAACCAGGGCCGCCTACATGTTGTGTTTGCGGCAGAGGTAATTCAGGCGATTCCGGTCGACCCCCAGGAGCTTTGCCGCGTCCGCCTTCACCTGCTTGGCCTGCTGTAGCGCTTCCTGCACCCAGCGTCTTTCGTACGCCTCGATTTCCTTGTCCAGATCGATTCCGCCCGTGGGAATGCGGAAGCGGTTGCGGGAATCGCGCCCGCCCGCAGCGACAATCTCGCCGGGCAGGTCTGCAATCCCAATCTCGTCGCCATCGGTCATGATCACCATGCGCTGAATGGCGTTCTCCAACTCGCGCACGTTCCCGGGCCAGGCGTACTTTTTCAGAGCCAACATCGCTTCGTCAGTAATGCGCTTGGCAGGAAGGCCGTTGGCGGCGCAATACACGCTGACGAAGTATTCGGCGAGCAGGGGAATGTCCTCGACGCGCTCGCGCAGGGCGGGCACGAAGATGGGGACCACGTGGATGCGGTAGTAGAGGTCCTCGCGAAAGCGGTCCTCCTGGACCATTTCCTCAAGGTTCTCGTTGGTGGCGCTGATCAGGCGGAAATCGACCTTGATCTGCTTCTTGGCGCCGAGACGCGTGAGCGCGCGCTCCTCCAGGACCCGCAGGAGCTTGCTTTGCAAGGCCGGCGTCAGCGTGGCGATCTCGTCGAGGAAGAGAGTTCCGCCGTGGGCCAGCTCGATGCGGCCTTCCTTCGTGGCCACCGCGCCAGTGAAGGCGCCCCGCTCGTAGCCGAAGAGCTCGGCTTCCATCAATCCTTCGGGCAATGCGGCACAATTCACGCTGATGAAGGGCCGGCCGCGGCGGGGGCTTTGGTCGTGGAGGGCGCGCGCAACCAGCTCTTTTCCCACCCCGCTTTCGCCGCGAATGATGACGTTGGTGGTGGCGCGGGCCATGCGCTTGATGGAGTCGAAGACGTGGCGCATGGAATCGGTGGCGCCGATGAGGTCGCCTAGCGCGTTCTTGCGGCTGATTTCGTCGCGGAGGATGCGGTTCTCGCGCTGGATGCGCAGCTTTTCGATGGCGCGCTCGAGCAGGTGCCGCAGGACGTCCGTATCGATGGGCTTGATAAAATAGTCGTAAGAGCCCGCGTCGATCACCTTCAAGGCGCTGGATTTTTTGTCATCCGAGCTGAGCACGATGACGAGCGTGTCGATTTCGCTGCCCTGCAGGCGCGAGAGCAGCTCGGCGCATTCCTTGACACCTCCCGAAGCGATGGGCAAGCCAAGCAACAGGACGTCCAGCTCCGCCTCGCGCAGCAGCTTGTAGGCGGAATCGTAGTCGGCGCCCTCAAGCACGTCGAAATCGGACTTCAGGGCTGTGACGACTTTGGCGCGCAAGTCAGCGTCGTCGTCCACGATGGCGATTTTTGGATTGGCAGAGCCGGCGGCGATGGCTGGTCTCCGGCTGGGGACACGTCGGTTTTTTCGGTGCCGAGTCTAGCAGGGTGCCCCAAAGCTGCGGGGATTCTAGGTGCGGACGGTGGCAGTGTCAACGGCGGCAGAGGAAAGAATAGGAATGGTTTGTATATTTTATTTGGATTCCGTCCCCACACCGGGGACTGGGCTGTAATCGGCAATGGGCACTGCAGAGGATTCGCTCACGAGCTGCCGATGAGGACGCCGACGATGAAGACGGCGACGCCGCCGACGATGACCTGCATGGTGGAGGAAAGCAGCGGCGTATCCATGTAGCGATGGCGCACGTAGCTGATGAGGGCGAGCTCGACGGCGACGACCGCGACGGCGATCCCAAACGCCAAGTTGAAACTCGAAATGAGAAAGGGCAGCGTATGGCCGAGGCCTCCGGCGGCGGTCATGAGCCCGGTGACTGTGCCGCGAATGAAGGGCTTGCCACGTCCGGTGAGCGAGCCATCATCGGAAAGCCCTTCGGCGAAGGCCATGGAGATTCCGGCACCCAGCGAGGCGGCCAGGCCGACGAGAAAGGCGTCGCGGGGCGTGCGCGTGGCGAAGGCGGCGGCGAAAATGGGCGCGAGGGTCGAGACGGAACCGTCCATCAGCCCCGCCAGTCCCGGCTGAATAATCTGCAGCACGAACAGCCGCCGCTGCGATCTTTCCTCGCTGCTGAGGGTTTCCGGGGTGAGATGCTTTTCTTCGAGCGTGACCGCGAAATCTTCGTGCTGGCGCTCGACTTCGGCCAGATCGCCGAGCAGCTTGCGCGTCGACGGATCGGAAACGCGGGCCATGGCGCGTTCGTAGAAGCGCAGCGTCTCGCCTTCCATGACTTCCACCTGCTTGCGTACCGTGGCCAGGCCCAGCGGCCGGACCAGCCAGACGGGCTTGCGCTCGACGAAACCCTTCACATCCTGGGCGCGGATCAGCGGGATGTGGTCGCCAAAGCGCTGCTGAAACAAGTCGATCAAGCGCTGGCGGTGGCGCGATTCCTCGGCCTGCATCTCGACGAAAATCTGAGCGGTTGAGGGATAATTCTCCTTCAGGCCGTCGGCGAAATCGGCGTAGACGCGGCTGTCCTCTTCTTCGAGCTGAATGGCAAGCGCCAGGATTTCGCGCTCGGTCAAGTCCTTGAAATTCTTCTTGGCCATCCGATTTTTCTCCGGGTTAGGCGAATTCTCGGGGAATTATACTTGAGCAGGATACCAGTTCGATGCGCGAGGCGAGTCGCCGGGCCATTGACCGCATCCATTGAGTAGAGGCGGACGCACGAGAGGGACATCAGCTTACATTGCAGGACGGAGGCAGCGCATGGCGGAAACAATCGGGTTCATAGGTCTTGGCAATATGGGAGAGCCCATCGCGGAGAACCTCAGGCGCGCGGGGTACGACCTGCGCGTCTACAACCGCACGCGCTCGAAGGCGACGGCCCTGGCGGAAAAGGGAGCGGTTCCGGTGACGAACGCGGCGGAAGTGGCGCCGGCGGGCGGAGTCGTCTTTACGATGCTTTCGGACGATCGCGCGCTGGAGGAGCTTTGCTTCGCTGAGCCGTCCTTTGTGGAAAGGATGGGGAATGGAGGGATTCACGTTTCGCTGAGCACGATTTCGCCGGCCACGGCGCGGAGGCTGGCGAAGCATCACGAGAAGTTCGGAGTGAGCTATGTCGCAGCGCCCGTGTTCGGGCGGCCGGACGCGGCAGGGGCGGCAAAGCTTTGGGTCTGCGTGGCGGGTCCGGCTCTGGCGAAGAAAAACATCGAGCCCATGCTGAAAGCGATCGGGCAGGGAACATTCGATTTTGGGGAGGATCCGGGCGCGGCAAACGTGGTGAAGCTGTGCGGGAATTATATGGTCGCCTCGACGGTCGCCACGCTGGCGGAGATGTTGATTCTGGCGGAGAAGAACGGCGTCAGCAAGACGGCGATGGCGGAAATGATCGGGAAGTTCTCGCCGCTTCATCACGGTTACGCGAGCATCATGGCGGAAGGGCGCTTCGAGCCTGCCGGGTTCCGGCTCGCGCTGGGCTTGAAGGACATCAATCTGATTCTGGAGACGGCGGCGGCGAGCGTTACGCCATTGCCGCTCGCCAGCGTGCTGCACGACCGCTGGCTGGCCAGCGTGGCGAAAGGGCGCGAGAACCTGGACTGGTCGGCGGTGATTCTCGACGTGGCGGAGCAGGCCGGGATCAAGGCCAAGGCGGCGTCATGAAGCAGTGGCGAGTGGCGAGTGACGAGTGGCGAGTCCCAGGAGACGGAAGATGAAGGCGTGTGTGCTGCATTCGCCCGCGGCAGTGACCACGAATCCGCTGGAATTCGCGGACGTGCCAGTGCCCGAACCCGGGCGCGGCGAAGTGTGCATTCGCGTCAAGGCGTGCGGCGTTTGCCGGACGGACCTGCATGTGGTCGAAGGGGAATTGAAGCCGCGGAAATCGCCGATTATTCCGGGGCACCAAGTGGTGGGAACGGTCGATAAGCGGGGAGAAGGCGCGAATCGTTGGGCCATCGGAGCGCGCGTGGGAATCCCATGGCTGCACCGCACGGACGGCACTTGCGAATACTGCCGCGCGGGAATGGAGAACCTGTGCGACAACCCTCGATTTACGGGGTACACCGATGACGGCGGGTACGCGGAGTATGCGATTGCGCCGGAAGATTTTGTTTATTCCTTGCCGGAAGCGCTGTCAGACGAACAGGCCGCGCCGCTGCTGTGCGCCGGGATCATCGGCTTCCGGTGCCTGCGTCTTTCGGGAGTGAAAGCAGGCAGCCGGCTGGCCTTTTACGGTTTTGGAGCGGCGGCGCACGTGGCGATTCAAGTGGCGCGGCATTGGGGCGTGGAGGTTTACGCCGCGACGCGAGGCGAGAAGCATCGTCAGCTGGCGAAGGAGCTGGGGGCGGTGTGGGTGGGCAAAGCGGCGGATGCTCCGCCGGTGAAGCTCGATGCAGCGATCGTGTTCGCACCAGCGGGCGAGTTGATACCGCCCGCGCTGGAAGCGCTGAAGAAAGGGGGGCGGCTCATCCTGGGCGGAATTCACATGAGCCCGATCCCGTCGTTCAGCTACGACTTGCTATACGGAGAACGCGTGATGCGCAGCGTGGCCAACAATACGCGCCAGGACGGCACGGATTTTCTGCGCGTGGCGGCGGAAATTCCCGTGCGCACGCAGGTGCAGATTTATCCGCTGTGCGAGGCGAATCGCGCATTGAATGATCTGAAGAGCGACCGCGTGAACGGCGCGGCCGTGCTGGACTGCCGCTAAACTCTAGTGCGCAGCAACGCGGCGGGCGCGGCTGATTTTTTTCAGCGCAAATCCCACCGGAATGGTCAAGAAGCACACTACCGCGAGATAGCGGAAATCATCGACGTAGGACCACAGCGCCGCCTGCTGCTTGAGCGAGTTCTGGAGAAGGCGGAGCGCCTGATGGAGCGCATCGACGGGGCTGGAATGCAGCGTCATCAAGGCGCGCAATTGGGACAAAGCCCGGTCGAAGACGGGATTCTGCAGGGTGAAGTAGTGCACGAGCTGGTTGCGGTGCACCTGTTCGTGGCGCGCGATAACCGTTTCCACCGCGGAGATTCCGACGCTTCCACCGATGTTGCGGAAGAGGTTGTAAATGCCGCTGGCGTTGCTGATCTGGTAGTCGGCGAGCGTGCCCATGGCCACGGTGGCTAGAGGAACGAAGACAAAGCCGAGAAAGAAACCGCTGAGGGTAATCGCCCAGAACAGCGTCCATTGACCGATGTACAGGGTAGCGTGGCCGAGCCAGAGATTGCACACGGCCACGCCGGCAAATCCGAGCATGATGAGCCGGCGGCTGTCGACGCGCGTCATCAGAATGCCGACCAGCGGCATGGCGAATATGGCGCCGATGCCGCGCGGCGCGACGGCCCATCCCGCCGTCAGCGCGGTATAACCGAGCACCGTCTGAAAGAACAAGGGCAGGAGGGTGACCATGCCGTAGACCACTCCGCCAAACAAGAAAATCTGCACGCAGCCGATGGCGAAATTGCGGTCGCGGAAACTCTGGAAATCGACGAGCGGCTTGCGATTGCGGATTTCGCGCCAGATGAAGGCAACCAGCGCAATAATCACGATGACCGTGGCCCAGCGGATCCAGCCGGCACTGAACCAATCGTCCTCCTGCCCCTTGTCCAGAATGATCTGGAGCAGCCCGATCCAAAGCGCCAGCAAGCCGAGCCCGATGGCGTCGAAACGCCCGGGCTGGGCTTTGCGGATGTAGGGCGGGTCCTGCACGAGGCGCGAAATCAGGATCACGGCCAAAATGCCGATGGGAATGTTGATGAAGAAGGCCCAGCGCCACGTGTACGTTTCGGTGATCCATCCGCCCAGCGTCGGCCCCAGCACCGGCGCGACCACTACACCAAAGCCGAAGGCAGCCATGCCCATGCCGCGCTTTTCGGGCGGGAAGCTTTCGAGCAGGATGGCCTGCGAGACGGGCTGCAGCGCCCCGCCGCCGGCGCCCTGCACGGCGCGCGCGATCAGGATCATGGCCAGGCTGGTGGATGCTCCCACGACAAAAGACGAAATCGTGAAAATGACGATGCAGACGATCAGGAAGCGTTTGCGGCCGAAACGCGCCGAGAACCATCCGCTGGCCGGAAGGATCACCGCGTTCGCCACCAGATAGCTGGTCAGCACCCATGTGGCTTCCTGATTGGTAGCGGACAAGCTTCCGCCGATGTAGGGGACGGCCACGGCCGCGATGGAAGTGTCCAGCACTTCCATGAACGTGGCCAGCATCACGGCGATGGTAATCAGCCAGGGGTTGACTTGCGGCGGGATATATCCGGAGAGTCGCGTATCGTCGGGCATTGAACGTGTGTTTGTGCCAACAAGAGCGAGCGCGTTGTGAGCCCGCGAGCGAGGCAGCCAGGGGCAGGCTTCCGTTTGCCTTCTCGCGGTTTAGATGCAGAGGGGTTCAGATCAGACTCAAAGCGAAGTTCCTTTTGCCAGCGAGGCGTTTCGGTTTGGCGGAATCCTGTGAATCTTCTACAGGTTCAAATCGCTGTAGCGCGCGGCGGCGGCTGCTTCATCGCGATGGTGGAAGCTCTTCGACGGCGTGCGGCCGTGCGGATTCGTCCAGCGTCCCGGGATGCTCAGGCCGCAATTCGGGCAACAGCCATTCTGCAAGCGATTGCGCTCGACGTCGTGCCAGGAACGCTGGACCAGGAGCATCTTGCAGGAAGGACAAAAGGTGTGCGCGGCGTCGCTGAAGATGTTGCCCTCGTAGACATAGTGCAGGCCGACGTCCAGGGCCATGGCGCGCGCGGCGTGCAGAGTTTCGGGCGGGGTGCGCGGCTTGTCCTGCAGCTTGAAATCGGGGTGAAACGCGGTGAAGTGCAGGGGCACGTCGGGACCCAGATGCTGGAGAATCCATTCCGAGAGTCGCCGGGTTTCCTCGAGAGCATCGTTCAGCGTGGGGATGATCAGGTTGGTGATTTCGAACCAGACGTTCGTCTCGTTCTTCAGCCATTCGAGGGTATCGAGCACCGGCTGCAAGTGCGTCAGCGTGATCTTGCCGTAGAAATTCTCGGTGAACGCCTTCAGGTCGATGTTGGCGGCATCGATGTGATCGTAGATTTCGTGGAAGGCGTCGTAGGTGATGTAGCCGTTCGAGACCATCACCGTATTGATCCCGGCCTCTTTCGCCGCCGCGCAAATGTCGATGACGTACTCGCCCCAGATGGTGGGTTCGTTGTAGGTGAAGGCGATGGAGGGGCAAGCGTAGCGCTTGGCCAGCAGCGCGACATCTTCCGGGGGGATATACGTCGAGCGGGCCTGGTCGGCATGCGATTTGGAGATATCCCAGTTCTGGCAGAAAAAGCAGCCCATGTTGCATCCGGCCGTGCCCATGGAAAAGACGTGCGTGCCCGGCAGGAAATGGTTCAGCGGCTTCTTCTCGATGGGGTCGACCTGCAGCGCGGCGGGATGCGCGTAGCCGAGATTGTACAGCTTGCCGCCCTCGTTCACGCGAATGAAGCAGAAACCCGGCTGGCCCGGCCCGATGTGGCAGTGCCGCGGGCACAGGTAGCAGTGCACTTTATCGTTGGGCAGAGGCTCCCACCAGCGAGCCTCGTGCAGTTCGGGCGCTTTCTGAAGAATTTTCAGGTCCTGCATGAGCCGTTCCCAGTAAACCCATTATACCGCCGGGCAAGCCAAGGGCCGAATCGGCGAACGCGCGGGTCTGGAATCGGTGGCGAAACGGGGCAGGATTGAAGGGCGTCAGCTCATAGCCGCGCCCAATTCTCCGATGGGCTCGAATTTGGGATTGATCAGGCTGAGAATCGCGTAGGCGTGCTCTAGGCTGCGCACGACATGCAGATTAGGCCGCGTGTCCGCGCCGTGCGAAGCGAAAATGCGGCACAGGCCGAACACGTGCGGCTCGGGCGCAACAATCACGCGCGGCCTTCGCCACGAATCCGGATCGATGGGCTCTTCCCACGCCAGCGTGCGTATGGTTTCCGGTGTGACTTCAAACGATGAGATGTTCGAAAAATCCGTGATAGAGCCACTAAACTCCAGCGACGCGAACACGCGCCGTCCTCCCACGTGATGGAACTCGGTGAGCAGTTCATCCGTCACGCTGCCTGTAAATTGGATCAGCACAATTCGATTTGCGGCGTCGAAGTGGAAGGAATAGGGCATGGGCGAAAGGCAATTGCGGCCCATTCTGTCTATGCGGCTCGCCGCTGTCAATTCGTGGCACGCGCGCGTCGTGGCAAAACAGTACCCTCAACTCGCGGCATACGTAATTTCAAGAGAGCTGCCGTCAGACTCAGTCGCCTTACGAATTGCCCCCGGGCCAGGCTGGCTCGGGCTTCCGACGAGCGACGGCTGAAGTTCTTTCCGGCATTGAAAAAGCGGCGATTCAAGCGTAAGACTTGGGGAACCTGTTCGGGTGGCTTGCAGGGGGATGCCGATGGGAAACATTCTGCAGGATGTGCGTTATGGGCTGCGCATGCTGGTCAAGTCGCCGGGCTTCACGGCGGTGGCGGTGCTGTCTCTGGCGCTGGGAATCGGCGCGAACACCACGATTTTCACGCTGGTCAAGGCGATCTTCCTGCATGCGATTCCGGTGGCGGACCCGGGGCGAGTGGTGGTGCTGTATTCGAACCAGCAGAGCCGCCAAGGCCCGCCGCAGGAATACCTGCCGACGCCGTATCTGAACGCGGTCGACTACCGGGAGACGACCAACGTGTTCTCCGGATCGGCCATCGCGATTCCGAACGGAATGAATCTGACGATTGCGGGGAAATCCGAGCAGGTATTTGTGGAGCTGGTCAACGCCAACTTCTTCGATGTGCTTGGCGTGCGTCCTTTCATGGGGCGCGGATTTTCTGCGGAAGAAGAGGCGGGACCGCGGCCGGTGGCGGTGGTGAGCTACGCGCTGTGGAACACGCGCTTCGGCCGGGACCGCGCAATCCTGGGAAGATCCGTTCAGCTCGACAATCAGGAATACACAGTCATCGGAGTTGCGCCGCGGCGGTTTCAGGCGATCGGCAACCTGGGCAGCCCGGATGTGTGGATCCCCATCTCGATGCGGGACCAGGCTCTGACCGGATTGGCCAAGCAAGCGGTATACCAGCGCGGCTTCCGGCTGGCGTCGATGGTCGCGAGGCTCAAGCCCGGAGTGTCGCTGCGGCAGGCGCAAACTGCCGTGCACGACCTTGGCCTGCAGCTTCAGAAGGCCTACCCGAAAGACAATAGCGGGAGAAACGAGACAGTGGTGCCGATCGACGAAACCTCCATCCCTCCGCAACTGCATAGCATCTTCGCGCTGGCCGGAGCGGTGATGATGCTCATCGTCGGTCTGGTGCTGCTGATCGCCTGCGCGAACGTGGCCAACCTGCTGCTGGCGCGGGCGACGCAGCGGCAGCGCGAGGTCGCCGTCCGCCTGGCCCTGGGTGCTTCGCGCTCGCGCCTGATCCGGCAACTGCTTACGGAGAGCCTATTGCTGGCGCTGTGTGCGGGCGCGCTGGGAATCCTGGCGGCGTATTGGGCCAAGTCGGTTGTGGTGTCCTTCCTGCCACCCGCGCTTTCTCGAAACCTGGACTTCAGCCTGGATGGGCGCGTGCTGCTTTACACGCTGGCGCTGGCCGCGATCGCTACGCTGTTATTTGGGCTGGTGCCGGCCTTGCAAGCTTCACGGACGGATCGCATGGCCGCGTTAAAAGATCGCACTGGGGCGCCGACGGGCAGCGCGCGCTGGTACGGGCTGCGCGGCGCGCTGGTGATGGTGCAGGTGGCGCTCTCGCTGGTTGCGCTGGTGGGCGCGGGATTGTTCATCCACAGCTTGAGCAACGCGCAGAAGATCGATCCGGGTTTCGAGGTGAAGCACGAACTGGTGATGTTCGTGAACCTGGCTGCGGAACATTATCAGCAGCCGCAAGCCGAAGCGTTCTATCGCGACGTGGTGGAACGCCTCGACGCGCTTCCGATGGTTCGAGGCGCAAGCGTCGCGGATTCCGCGCCGATGTCGGGGGGCTTGGCGCGGACGACCTTCATCGACGGGGTGGATGCGACCGATCCGCGCAACGGCAAGCTGACGCCGATCATCGCCGTCTCGCCGGGGTTTTTCGAGACGGCGGGCATTCCTCTCCTGCGCGGACGCGCCTTCAACCAAGAGGATGATGCGACCAACGCGCTGGTGGCCGTGGTGAATCAGGCCGCTGCCGGCACGTTTTGGCCGGGTCAGAACCCCATCGGGAAGCATTTGCATTTCCTGGGCGAGACGTGGGACGTGACGGTGGTGGGCGAAGCGAAAACCGTGAAGTACCTGACGTTGGGAGAGGCGCCGCAGGCGATCGTGTACATGCCGCTGAAGCAGCATTATTCGGCGTTTGTCACGCTGTACGTGCGCACGAAGGGCGATCCCACGCAGGCTCTGGCCAGCGTGCGCAGCACGGTGCAAACGTTGATTCCCTCGGTCCCGCTCCTGCGCGTGCAGACGGTGAGCCAGGTGCTCGTGCAATCGCTGACGGCGCCGCGCATCGGCGCGGAGCTGCTGGGCGCGTTCGGATTGATTGCGTTGGTGCTGGCGGCGATCGGGACGTACGGCGTGATGTCGTATTCGGTGAACCAGGGCTCGCAGGAAATCGGAGTGCGCATCATGCTCGGTGCGCAACCGCGAGACGTGGTGCGCCTGATTCTGGGCAGCGGCATGGCCATGGTAGGCGTGGGCATTGTGTTCGGCCTGGGATTCTCGGTTCTGCTGGCGCGCGGCATGAATCGCTTGCTCTACGGTATCGGCTCGTTCGACGCGCCCAGCTTTCTGATCACCGCGGCCATTCTGGTTGTGGTCGCGCTGCTGGCCTGTTTGGTCCCAGCGCGGCGCGCCATGCGCGTGGATCCCATCAACGCTTTGCGCTACGAATAGTCGGGCGACACACATGAATCTCGACTGGGTGCGCGAGCTGTGCCTGTCGCTCCCTCACGCCACCGAACAAATCCAATGGGGCGACAATCTGGTCTTCAAAGTGGGCGGAAAGATTTTCGCTGTCGCCGCTCTGGAGCCCGCCCGGCATTGCCTCTCGCTTAAATGTTCCGACGAGGACTTTGCCGAACTGATCGAGCGCCCCGGAATCGTGCCCGCGCCATATCTGGCTCGCGCGCATTGGGTCGCCCTCGAGTCGGAGCACCCTCTCACGGAAGCGGAACTGGGGCGCCTGCTGCGCCAGGCGCACGCCCTGGTGTTCGCGAAGTTGCCGAAATCATTTCGAGAGAAACTGGATCGAGGCAAGCGACGGGCCAGCCGCGCGTCGCGTTCGCGCTCGCGAACCCGAAAGCGATGATCGCCTGGGGAAATGGGGGAATCAGCGGACTAGAAGGTTGCGCGGCTTCGTCGATCGAAGAGCTACAGAGGAACGCCCCAGATATTTTTGCCCGTGTCCAGCAGAAAGATTCCGGCCTGACCCGAGCGCGGGCCCGCGTCGCCCACCCAAATCACGCGAAATCGCGCCGACTTCCAGGCGCGTTTCACCTCGATGATTTCGCCCGGCCAGGTGAGAAATCCCACGCCGTCGAGCCGCGCCCCATTTTTGCTGACGTCCATGGCCATCGCGCTTTGCGAATAATTGTGCCCGGTGCGGTCCTTGCCGCGCACCCACACCTTGATCGGCTTGGAAACTCGCACTTCGCGCCGGTCGATTTTCCAGAAGCTGGGCGCCTGGCGCTTGAAAGCGAAACCAACGCGCAGCTTGCCCTCGAATTCGGGGCCGACGTAGGCGACGCGGCACTCCTGCTCGCCTTGCGTGGACTGGTTCACGATGAACAGCGTGTCCCCGACCGACACTTTTGCCTTCAACGTGATCAGGCCGCCGCTCGCGTTCACCAGCAGCGTCGTGCTGTTTTCATGGAAGGAAATTTCGTCATGCGACCACCCGTAGGCCATCACCGGAATGTGAATGGAGATGCGGGGGCTTGAACGCGGCTTGGCCTGTTCCCGGATCGCGGGCGTGGCAGTCGCGGCCGGCATGGATGCACTGCTGCGTGGGCGCGCTCCCGTCTTCAGCGCCTTTTCCGAGCCGGAAAGGGGCAGCTCGCGCTGGACGCCGTGCACCGGGCACTCGAAATCCCAGGAGCTTTCGAGAATCTGCGCCAGGGTTTCGTCGCGGTCGTTCAGGAGGATCGTGCGGTCCTCGTCCCCATAGGGACAGCGCACCCGAATGACGAAGTCCTTGGGCATACCGGCTGGCTAGCCTCTTCCGTAAGAGTACACGCGGGGGAAGCTAGCGGAGGCGTCATCTCTGCTCCCTGTCCCGTGAAAGTAATCATCGGCACCGCGGCGGGTTCGAGGAAGGCGGCGGAAGGACAGCTGCGCGAAAGAGGGTGCCGCGCAGGCGGGAAAAACCGGCCCACAAGAACGGCAACGCTAGATGTGATACTCGATTTCGTCGATCACTTGCTGCAGTCCGTTCGCGGAATCGGCGTTGGGCGCGCCCTCGAGCTGGCGCACGCGCTGACGCAACTGCTGCACTTCCGCGGCGACCGCGGCCAGCGCCTCCGAAAGCGGGTCGTTGATCTGCTTGGGATCGGTGATGACAACGCGTTTGCCTTGGCGAAAAACGATGTGGCCGGGAACGCCGACCACGGTCGAATCATCGGGCACATTGCGCAGCACGACGGAGCCAGCGCCGATCCGGCAATTCTTGCCCACCGTGATGTCGCCCAGGATTTTGGCTCCCGCGCCAATGACCGCATGGTCCTGGATGGTGGGGTGGCGTTTGCCGCGTTCCTTGCCCGTGCCGCCGAGCGTCACGCCCTGGTAGAGGGTCACGTCATCGCCTACGATGGCCGTTTCGCCAATGACAACGCCCATGCCGTGATCGATGAACAGCCGCCGCCCGATTTGCGCCGCGGGATGAATCTCGATGCCGGTGAGCAGGCGCGCGAGCTGCGAAAGCCAGCGCGCCAGAAGTCGCCGGCGCCAAGTCCACAGCCGGTGCGTCAGCCGGTACATCCACAGCGCGTGGAGTCCGGAGTAGCAAAGAAGGACTTCCGCGCGCGATTTAGCCGCGGGGTCGCGCTCCATCACCGCCCGGATGTCTTCACCAAGCGAATCGACGATTCCGTCCATGTCACACCCCCACAGGCGTCATGCGCAGCGACTCCTCGCGCAATTCGTCGAAGAGCACGCTGCTCAGATAGCGCTCGCCAAAATCGGGCAGGATCACCACGATCAGTTTTCCCGCGTTTTCTTCGCGGCGAGCCAGCTTCAGCGCGGCCGCTGCCGCCGCGCCGGAAGAAATCCCCACGAGGAGGCCTTCCCGTGTGGCGAGCTGCCGGGCCATGGAGATGGACTCTTCGTTTGTGACGGTGACGATCTCGTCTATGTAGTCGGTGCGCAGAATGCCGGGAACAAAACCGGCGCCGATTCCCTGAATTTTGTGCGGCGCAGGTTGCCCGCCCGAAAGCACGGCGCTGTCTGCCGGCTCGACCGCAACGGCCTGGAACGAGGCCTTGCGCGGCTTGATATAACGGCAGACGCCGGTGATCGTGCCTCCGGTGCCCACGCCGGCGACGAGGATGTCGACTTTCCCGTCTGTGTCGTTCCAGATCTCCGGGCCGGTCGTCGCAAAGTGAATTTCCGGATTCGCGGCATTCTCGAACTGCTGCAGAATGCAAGCGTTCGGATTGGCAGCCGCCAGTTCTTCGGCCTTGGCGATGGCGCCTTTCATGCCTTTTGCACCGGGCGTGAGCACGATTTCGGCGCCAAACGCGCGCAGCAGGACGCGGCGCTCGAGGCTCATCGTCTCGGGCATGGTCAGGATCAGCTTGTATCCTTTCACCGCCGCGACGAACGCCAGGCCGATTCCTGTGTTGCCGCTGGTGGGCTCTACCAGAACGGTCCGCCCTGGCTGGATTTTTCCCGCCCGCTCGGCCGCTTCAATCATGCTGACGCCGATGCGATCCTTCACGCTTGCGCAGGGATTGAAGCTTTCCAGCTTGGCCACGACCGTCGCGCGGCTGCCCTGAGAAACATTGTTCAGCCGGACCAGTGGCGTGTTTCCGATCAGTTGCGTCACATCGTTCGCGATCTTCATAGAACCTTCCTGTTCTCTCGAATTCAAACTTTGGAATCGTTCGAGGCTTGAGGCGAGATTAGCGGCAACAACAACAGTTCCAGCGAGGGGCGCAGACGGCGAACGAGAAGCGCGTCAGGCGCGGGCGACGGTAAGCTGCGATCGGTAAGAGATTCACACTATTTGAGTACCGCAGGAGCGCATCGCCGCGCAGTGACCTATGTCACATTGCGACGACCCGCACCAGGCAGCCCTGGATGCATACGGAAGAGCGGTCAGTCGTTCCTTTCTTTTTGCGCGCGACGCCGCTCGGCCACCCATTCGAGAAAACGTTCCATGCGCGCGCGTTCGCGCCACATCAGAGCGAAGAATTTTCGCGCGTCCAGACCGGCCGCCTGATGGCCAAAGAACGTTTCCAGGCGCCACTGAATGTACGGCGATTTCCACGGACACAGCCGGTACCCCTTTGCCGTAATCCAGTAATAGCGCAGCGCGTTGAACATGGCGGCGCCGCAAGCCTACCACGCCAGCTGTCACTCCATACCCGATCAAATTTGAGCCACCCGCGTTAGGTAGGAAGATACTTTTTTGCCGCCTCCCGCCGCTCTTCGAATTACGGCCAGCGAACTGGCATGGAACAGCTGACTTGCTGCCCATCGCAGTTGTGGCGGGCGCCTTCGTCCGCTACGGGATGTTTTGCGAAAGATGCGAGGCAAAAGGAAAGAGCCGGGAATTCCTTCCCAGCTCTTGCATGTGCCCTAGATTTGAATGTGGCGCAGCAAGGAAACGTCCCCTCGCCAGTTCGCCAGCCGTTGATTCGGAGCACAGAGGGAGGCTGCAAGGCCCAAAAGCCCTACTCAGCCTTCCGCCTGTACTTAGTCCGAATCGCTGCCTCAAACTGCAACTACAGGGCGGCGCAGACTGCCTTGGTCTCTGTGTAATTCTCCAGGACCTCGTGGCCCATCTCGCGGCCCCAGCCCGACTGCTTGTAGCCGCCGAACGGCAGCGCCGCGTCGAACACGTTGTAGCAATTGATCCACACGGTTCCCGCCCTGAGCTTTGCCGCGACGGCGTGCGCCTTCTTGATGTCGCGCGACCACACGCCCGCGGCCAGGCCGTAGACCGTGTCGTTGGCCCTGGGCAGCAACTCTTCCGGCTCGCGGAACGGAATCGCGGTGACCACCGGCCCGAAGATTTCCTCCTGCACCACCTTCATCTTCTCGGTCGTGTTGGTCAGCACCGTGGGCTTGACGAAATAGCCTTTGTCGCCGAACCGCTCGCCGCCGGTCACCGCCTTCGCTCCTTCCGCGCGGCCGGCTTCCAGGTAGCCGCACACGCGAGCGAGCTGCTCTTCGGAAACGAGCGGGCCCATGTCGGTCGCGCTCTCCAGTCCCGAGCCCACGCGGATTTTCTCCGCGCGCTGCGCCACGCCGTCCACAACTTCGTCGAAGGCCTTCTCCTCGACGTACAGGCGCGATCCCGCGCAGCAGCACTGCCCGTGATTGAAGAAGATCGCGCTGGCCGCTCCCGAAATTGCGCTTTTCATGTCCGCGTCCGCGAACACGACGTTGGGCGATTTGCCGCCCAGCTCGAGCGACACCTTCTTCAAGTTGCCGGTGGCCGCCTTCGCGATCAGTTTTCCCACTTCAGTTGAGCCGGTGAACGCCACCTTGTCCACGTCCGGATGGGCCGCCAAGGCCGCGCCCGCCGTCTCGCCGTAACCCGGAACGATGTTCACCACGCCGTCGGGAATGCCCGCTTCCTGAAGCAGCTCGCCCAGCCGCAGCGCCGAGAGCGGAGTCTGCTCAGCGGGCTTGAGCACCACCGTGCAGCCGCACGCCAGCGCCGGCCCCAGTTTCCACGCGGCCATCAGCAGCGGGAAATTCCAGGGAATGATTTGCCCAACGACGCCGATGGGTTCGCGAAGGGTGTACGCCAGATATTTTCCGGGCGCCGAGAGCGGAATGGTGTTGCCCTCGATCTTGGTGGCCCAGCCAGCCATGTAGCGGAACAAGTCCGCGGCCAGCGGAACGTCCGCCACGCGCGCCACCTTCAGCGGCTTGCCATTGTCGAGGCTTTCGATCTGCGCGAATTCCTCGAGATGCCGCTCGATCAGGTCTGCCAGCTTCCAGATCGCGCGGCCGCGCTCGGAGGGCGTCATCTTCGACCACGGCCCCGTCTCGAACGCCGCGCGCGCCGCTTTCACCGCGCGATCGATGTCCTCGCGGTCGCCTTCGGCCACCTGCGAGAGCACGTCCCCGGTGGCGGGGTTATAGGTGGGGAACGTTTTTCCGGAAGCGGAGTCGGTCCACTTCCCATTGACCAGAAGCTTGTGTTTACGCCCTACGAAACTGGATACGCTCGGCTCAAGGCTTGCCGATACTGGTGCCGCTGTCGCCATAAATCCTCCTTACTGGGAAAAGATACAAAGCTCCCGCAAGGGGAGCTGTCTGCGAATCTCGTCGAGGAAAGCGGTGATGCTGGGAAACTGGCACCTGCGAAGCCTCCCGATTAAGCCGGTCCCGGCGACCAACTCTGGCTGGGTGACTCCCCCGACCTTACGCCCGCCCGCGCGGGAATTCAAGCCTGTCCGGCGCGCCGCTTCCGTACAGCAGATTTTAGCGGTGTGCCGGGAGGATCGTAGCGCGCAGCAGCTTGTCCAAGTGCGGGAATGCGCGGTCGAGATAGGCGTCGCCTTGCTCGAAGAGCTTGCCTTGACGCCGCGCGCGCATGCCGCCGCCTGAGTGTTCTCCATAGCCGGAATACAGATTGTCGACGACGTCCATGCCCTCGACCACTGTGCCGAACGGCGCGAAGCCCATCTTGTCCAGGCGCGACTGGTCGCCTGTATTGATATAAATCTGCGTGGTGCGCGCGTTCGGGCCGGTCATGGCAAAGGCAAACGTGCCGCGCACGTTCGAAGCGTGCACGGAATCGTCCGGAAAGCGCGCATCGCGCCAGATCTGCGCAATTTTCGGATCGCCCGCAATGCCGAACTGGACGAAGCGGCCCGCAATCACGCGATAGAACCGCGAATTGTCGTAGAAGCCGCATTGGACGAGATGATAGAAGCGGTCCGCGCCGCGCGGCGCCAACGCGCGCTTGGCCTCGAGCACGAAGGCGCCTTTGGTGGTCTCAATGCGCACGCGGTAAACCGCAGGCGCGGGCTGCGTCCACAGTGGATCGCGCGGGTTCTGCAGCGCCCGCGCGCATGTGGCCGCGTTCGCGCTCCGACTCTTCGCAGCATCATGAGTGGCGGCCTGGCTAATCGCCGCTGCGAACAATGCGAACAGCGCCACCAGCAGGCAACGCCCGATTCGAATCATCACGATTCGCCAATCCCTTCCATGATCTAGCGGAAACGCCGCGCCTTCGCAGCCGCTATGCGGATGCCGCGCAGCCATTCGGCAGCGAGAGCGGGCGTACAAAGCACGATGTCCATCGCAAGCCAAACGAGCAGGAAATATATCCCGGCGCGAACTTCCCCCTGGGCAGCGAGGCTTTTCGCGCCCTCCAGCAAGCTACCGATGGTGAAGACGTTCAGGATCGCCAACAGCGCGACCCACACCAACGCGAAAATTCGCAACGCCTTGTTCACCTTCAATGTCCGCCAACGATGCGTGGCCGGGCTACACAGCCATGCCGCGCCTGCGAATCGAATGATACACCGCGCGAGATCGCAGCGGCCGTGCGTTTCTTTCCGCGAGGCCCGCCGGGTCCGAGTCGTCGCTCCGCTGGAATCGAGGGAGGTCGAGCGCTAGAATGGCGCCGCAGTTCAAGAAGGAGAAACTGATGGCAGCGTTTGGTGGCGTCGACTTTCTGGAATTCGATTCCCTGCTCACGGACGAAGAGAAGCTGGTGCGGCAAACGGCGAGGCAATTCGTGGACGAGCAGGTTTTGCCCATCATCGAGCAGTGCAACCGCGATGGCAAATTCGCCATGCAGCTGGTGCCGCAAATGGCGGAACTGGGGTTCTTCGGCTCGAACCTGAAGGGATACGGCTGCGCCGAAATGTCGAACCTCGAGTACGGCCTGGTCATGCAGGAACTCGAGCGGGGCGATTCGGGGCTGCGCAGTTTCGCCTCGGTCCAGTCGGCCCTGGTCATGTTCCCGATTCACGCCTATGGCTCCGGCGCGCAAAAGGATCAATGGCTGCCCCCGCTGCAGCAAGGCAAGGCAATCGGTTGCTTCGGTTTGACCGAGCCGCAATTCGGCTCGAATCCGGGTGGAATGCTGACCCGCGCCAGGAAAGCGGGCAGCGGCTACGTCCTCAACGGCGAAAAAATGTGGATCACCAACGGCTCCATCGCCGACGTGTCCGTGGTGTGGGCCAAGTGCGAGGACGATAAGATCCGCGGTTTCCTGGTCGAAAAAGGCACGCCGGGATTCGAGGCCTGGGACGTGCACGGCAAATGGTCGCTGCGCGCGTCGATCACCTCGGGGCTCTCGATGAGCGACTGCAAAATTCCGGCCGAAAAACTTTTGCCCGGCGTCGAGGGACTGAAAGGCCCGCTCTCCTGTCTGGACCAGGCGCGCTACGGCATCGGCTGGGGCGGCATTGGTGCGGCCATGGCCTGCTACGACGCGGCGCTGCGCTATGCGAAAGAGCGCAAGCAATTCGCGAACAAGCCCATCGCTTCGCACCAGCTGGTCCAGGAAAAACTTGTCTGGATGATCACCGAAATCACCAAGGCGCAATTTCTGGCCCTGCAAGTGGCCAAGCTGAAGGACCAGGGCCGCGTGCAGCCGTTCCATATTTCCATGCTGAAGATGAACAACATCTGGGTGGCGCTGGAATCAGCGCGGCGCGCGCGAGAGATTCTGGGCGCCAATGGAATCGTCGACGACTATCCCATCATGCGCCACATGAACAACCTGGAATCGGTGTATACCTACGAAGGCACGCACGACATCCACAAGCTGGTGATCGGGCAACGCATCACCGGGATTCCCGCGTTCTTCTGAGCGAGCAGCGTGGCCAAAGTGAGCCGCGGGCGGGCCGCTTCGTGGGCTCACCCGGCATTTTTCGGAACGCGGACTTGCAGTACACTGCTGGACGGAATCGAACGAGAACGCGCGAGATCCTGCCAACGATCTCCACGAGGCGAAATGGACAAGCGGGTTGCAAATGCGGATGCCGCCGTAGCGCGCATTGAAGACGGCGCGACCATCCTGCTGGGCGGCTTCGGCCTGTGCGGGATCCCGGAGAACCTGATCGCCGCGCTGCGCCGCAAGGGCTCGAAGAACCTCACGCTCGTCTCCAACAATGCCGGGATCGATGATTTCGGCATCGGCCTGCTCTTCCAGACCAAGCAAGTAAAGAAAATGATCGCGAGCTATGTGGGCGAGAACAAGCTGTTCGAACAGCTCGCGTTGACCAAACAGATTGACGTCGAGTTGAACCCCCAAGGAACTCTCGCCGAACGCATTCGCGCGGGGGGCGCAGGCATTCCCGCGTTCTTCACCCCGACCGGCTTCGGCACCATGGCCGCGGAAGGAAAAGAAATCCGCGAGTTCAACGGGCGCCCGTACGTGCTGGTTCCGGCCCTGCGCGGCGATTTCGCTTTCATCAAAGCGTGGAAAGGCGACCGCTGGGGCAATCTGCTCTATCGCAAGACGGCGCGGAATTACAACGCGGTGATGGCCACGGCGGCCGATCACGTCATCGCGGAAGTGGAAGAGATCGTCGAACTCGGTGAACTGAATCCCGATTGCGTGCACACGCCGGGGGTTTACGTTGATGCGATCTTTCAGGGCGTGGATTACCAGAAGCGCATCGAGCACCGCACCGTGAGGAAACGGGCTTAGTGGCGGCGAATCGCTCCGCCCGGCGTATCGCGTCCGACGATCGTGAGGGACAATGGCTGAATCCGGAATGGACAAGCGCGAAATCATCGCGCGGCGCGTAGCGCAGGAGTTGTGTGACGGCGACTACGTCAACCTGGGCATCGGCCTGCCCACGCGCATCCCGAGTTATCTGCCGCCGGGCATCGAGGTGGTGCTGCAATCGGAGAACGGCATGCTGGGCGTCGGCCCCTATCCCTATGAGGGCGAGGAGGACTCGGACCTGGTCAACGCGGGCAAGGAAACGGTCAGCGAGATTCCCGGCACGGTGTATTTCTCCAGCGCCGAATCCTTTGCCATGATTCGCGGCGGGCGCATCGATGTGACCGTGCTCGGCGCGCTGCAGGTGGACGAAAAGGGCAATCTCGCGAACTGGGCCATTCCCGGGAAGATGATCAAGGGCATGGGCGGCGCCATGGACCTAGTGGCCGGAGCGAAGCGCGTGATCATCGCCATGGAGCACACCACCAAAGAAGGCGGCGCGAAAATCATGAAGCAATGCAGCCTGCCGCTGACGGGCGTGGGCGTCGTGGATTTGATCGTCACCGAACTGGGCGTGATCGAAGTGACGCCCGAAGGCCTGGTTTTGCGTGAGGTGGCGCCGGGCGTGACGCCCGAGGAAGTGCAGAAAGCAACTGAGCCGCGGCTGAAGCGCGCGCCCGGCCTGAAGACGATGAAACTGTAAGCACTCGCGCCGGCAACAGCGCCATCGCCTGAGCGGCCGCGCAACCTTTGTGTACCCCTCGATTCACCCTTGTATAATGGTTAATTCGCAAGGCGACCGGCGGGAGGAAGTGCCTACGCGGGCGCGGCTCGGCGGCGGAAGGTAATTGCGAACGCGAAGAACAGGCGGAGGAGGCTCGATGGAGCCGCATTCAATCGTGGTGGTAAGCCTGCACACCCCCAAGGAAAAATTGTGGGGCGAATTGCTGGACATCTCGACCGCCGGGGTGAGCATTCGCGGCATCGACCTCAGCGCCTTCGACGATTTCGTCAGCCAGGTGCTGCATCCCGAGGGCGAGCGCATGGGCCTACCCACCCTCTTTTTCCCCATGATGCGCATCGAACGAATTGCGCTCGACGAGCCCCGCGGCTCGATTCCTTCCCTGGCCGAAATGTTCGAGAAGAAGGTGGGCCGCTCGCTGGTCGAGTATCTCGCCCAGTTTGCCTGACCAAAGGAGCAACGTGCTGGCCACGAAAACAAAGCCGACGCGCATCTTCACCGTGCCCAACCAGTTGACGTTCCTCCGCCTCATGTTTCTCCCCTTCTTCATCATCGCCATCAAATACGGTGACTGGAAAGCGGCCCTCGGCATTCTGGGCGCGGCCGCTGCCAGCGACGGCCTGGACGGCTTGCTGGCTCGCGGCCTCAATCAGAAAACGCCGCTGGGCGCCTACCTCGATCCCATCGCCGACAAACTGCTGCTCTCTTCTTCCTACTTCGTGCTCGCGCTGAAGGGAAGAATACCCTGGTGGCTTACGATTCTCGTGCTCGGCCGCGACATGCTGCTGCTGTCCGCAGCCGCGGTGATCCTGATTACGGTGGGGTATCGTCCATTCCCGCCCAGCATCTGGGGCAAAGCCACGACGTTCTTCGAAATAATCCTGATCGTGGTCGTGCTTTTCGCTGCCGTGACGAACGATGCCACTTTGGCCGATTTGCAGTTTGTGCTGAGCTACCTGGTGGCCGGCTTTGTCCTGCTTTCCGGCATACACTACAGCATCACCATCTCCCGCCAACTCCACGCTGGGCAGTAGCAGTCCTTTCGATGGCGAAAAGGCTCCGGACTTTTTCCAAAATGCGCTTCGATAACACAGCGGCTGTGCTGTGGTCGAACGTGTTGTCTACGAGGAACCGCTGCGTGGCACGCGCTGGGAGCGCTTGGGGCGGAGTGACGCGCCTGGCGTTTGGCTATCTGGCTCGAAGATTGAGGAAGATGACCATCGCAAAGCTGGCGAAGACCAGCAGGCCGCTGGCCCAGCCCAGAAAATAGGCGCGCTTGCGCTCATCCGGCGCCGCCGGCGCGCGGTCCACCATGATCTTGCCAAGCACGAAGCCCGAAACGAGTCCGCCCGCGTGCGCGTAATTGTCGATCCCGTGGAAGAACAGCCCGAATATCGCGATGTAGATCAGCCAGCGAATCAGTTGACCCCGCAGCATCTGCATGCTCGCCGTCTTGCGTCCCATGGTGAGCGCCAGCATCACACCAATCAGCCCGAGAAGCGCTCCTGATCCGCCAATGCTGAAATTCCCAAAGAAACTGCTCACGATGTATCCGAAAATTCCGGTCGCCACGTAGATGAACAGGAAGCGCGCCGATCCGTACAGCTCTTCCACCATCGGCCCGATGTCCATCAGCACCCACATGTTGAACCCGATGTGCAAGAGGCCACCGTGCAGAAAGATTGCGGTGACAAAGCGCCAGGGCTGCGCGAGATTGTAGGGCAGCGGCAGCGAGGCTCCGAGCCGCTCCAAAACTCCGGGATTGATTCCGCCGAAACTGAACAGCGCGCCCAGCCCTCC
>JBJKQB010000041.1:0-4946 GCA_046705825.1 Candidatus Acidiferrales bacterium | reverse complement strand
TGCGCGCAAGAAGCAGCGCGGCCTGCTCGCCCCACTTGCGGCCATCGACGCGGTCGAAGCCGCCACGAAGCTTCCCTTCGATGACGGCTGCCGTTTCGAGCGGAAGCTTTTCGCCGAATGCCTTGCTTCGGAGCAGTCGAAGGCCTTGATCCATGTCTTCTTCAGCGAGCGCGAAGCCGCAAAAATTCCGGACGTCCCCAAAGAGACTCCGGTGATTCCCGTCAATCGCGCCGCGGTGGTGGGCGCGGGCACGATGGGCGGCGGGATCGCCATGGTCCTCGCGAATGCAGGCATTCCCGTGCTGCTGAAGGAAACCGATCAGGCGGCGCTCGACCGCGGCTTGGCCAACATTCGCAAGAATTATGCGAGTTCCGTCGCGCGAGGGCGCTTCACCCAGCCATTCGTGGA
This sequence comes from Candidatus Acidiferrales bacterium, assembly GCA_046705825.1. Lineage (GTDB taxonomy): Bacteria > Acidobacteriota > Terriglobia > Acidiferrales > UBA7541 > Palsa-295. The sequence continues at coordinate 4,538 of JBJKQB010000041.1, read as the reverse complement.
CGAGCGGCTCAACCTCATCCGTCCAACACTCACCTACGACGGCTTCGAACAGGCGGACATCGTGATCGAAGCGGTGTTTGAGAGCATGGCGCTCAAGAAACAGGTGTTCGCCGAACTCGACCGCATCGCCAAGACCGGCGCGGTCCTCGCCAGCAACACCTCCACGCTGAACGTCGACGAGATTGCCTCGGCCACCTCGCGGCCCGAATGGGTGATCGGCACTCACTTCTTCAGCCCGGCCAACGTGATGCGCCTGCTCGAAATCGTGCGCGGCAAGCAGAGCAGCAAACCGGTGATTGCGACAGCCATGCAGCTCGCCAAGTGAGTGGGGAAGGTCGGCGTTCTGGTCGGCAATTGCCGCGGCTTCGTCGGCAACCGCATGTTTCATCAGTACGGGCGCGAGGCAGTGTTTCTCGTCGAAGAAGGCGCCGAAATCGAAGCCGTCGATAAAGCGCTGCACGATTTCGGCATGGCCATGGGGCCGCTGGCGGTTGGAGATTTGGCGGGACTCGACGTCGGATGGCGGATCCGCAAGGAGTACCGGCACCTCGAGAAGCCCGGCGTGCGCCGGCCGATGGCCCACGATCGTCTTTGCGAAATGGGGCGCTTCGGGCAGAAGACCGGTGCGGGCTGGTACCGCTACGACGAAAAGCGCCAGGCCATTCCCGATCCTGGCGTGGCGGAGCTGGTGCGCCAATGGGTGGCGGAGGCGGGCATCCCGCAGCGGAAAATTACGGCGGAGGAAATCGTCGAGCGCTGCCTGTATGCGCTGGTCAACGAAGGAGCGCGCATTTTGGAGGAAGGGTTCGCGCTGCGTCCCGGAGATATCGACATCATCTACATCAATGGCTACGGCTTTCCGGCGTATCGCGGAGGGCCAATGTGGTATGCCGATACAGTCGGGCTGAAGCGCGTGCACGAGCGCATCCGCGAGTTCGAAGAGCAGCACGGCGAGATCTGGCAACCTGCGCCCCTGCTCGAGCGCCTGGCCGGGCAGGGCAAGAAGTTCGCCGATTTCACGCAAGAGCAGGGGGCCATCGCTTAGCTCTCCGGTTGAACGCGCGCCAGCATCCTACCGAGCCTGCGCCGCTCAGTTACTGGTGAAAGGAAGTTCCGTTTCGCCATGCCCGACCTTATCGACCGCCCGCAAACCGTGCGTGCCGGCGAGGAACTCGACCTAGCCAGCTTGGCGCCTTTCCTGCAGCGTCATTTTGGGGAAAGCGCCGGGCCCGTTGTCGTCGAGCAATTTCCCAGCGGGCATTCCAATCTCACCTATTTGGTGCGCGTCGGCGCCCGCGAGCTGGTGCTCCGGCGCCCGCCCTTCGGCAGCCGGGTCAAAACGGCGCACGATATGGGCCGCGAATATCGCGTGCAGTCGAAGCTGCACAGCGTTTATCCGCTTGCGCCCAAAGCGCTGCTCTACTGCGATGACGAAGCGGTGCTTGGCGCGCCCTTCTACCTGATGGAACCCATTCGCGGCGTCATTCTGCGGCGCGATCCGCCTCCCGGCTTGGCCTTTACCCCCGATATCGCGCGCCGCCTCAGCGAATCCTTCATCGACAACCTGGCAGCTCTGCATGCGCTCGACTACGAAGCAATCGGCCTCGGCGAGCTGGGGAAACCGCAGGGATACCTGCAGCGGCAGGTTCACGGCTGGATCGAGCGCTACAACGGCGCGAAGACAGACGACGCGATGGAAGTCGACGAGCTTTGCGCATGGATGAAGGCGCACATGCCGTCGACGAGCGCCAGCACTCTGATTCACAACGACTACAAGTACGACAATCTCGTGCTCGATCCCGCGAGCCTGCCCCGCATTATCGGCGTGCTCGACTGGGAAATGGCCACCCTTGGCGACCCGCTCTCGGACCTGGCCACCGCGCTGGCCTACTGGATCGATCCGCAGGATTCGGAGGAGTTGCAGGCGATCCGCTGGTGCCCTTCGACGCATCCCGGCAGCCTCAGCCGGGCTCAACTGATCGAGCGCTATTCGAGCGCGTCGGGCCGAAACGTCTCCGGCATGGTTTTTTATCTGACCTTCGCTCGCTTCAAAGTCGCTGTCATCGTTCAGCAGATTTACTTCCGCTACCGTCAAGGGCTGACGCATGATCCGCGCTTTGCGGCGTTGGGAGAGGTAGCCAGAATCCTGCTGCGCGCGGCAGGGCGCTCGGCGGAAACGAACTCGATCTAGCCCGCTGCCTTTCGCGCGGCCGCGCGGTCATCGGGCGTAATAGCGGACGATCCACTCGGCGACGCAGCATGGCTTTTCGCTGCCTTCGCCTTCCACGGTGAAGGAAAAGACCGCCTCCGTCCCGCCCTGAAAATCCTTCGCCGACTCAAGCCTCACGCGCGCGCGAATCCGCGTTCCCGCACGGACCGGCGCCGGAAAACGCACGCGATTCAGCCCGTAGTTCACGCCCATGCGCGCGCCGCGAATCTCGATCACCTGTTTCAGGAAATGGCTCAGCAAGGAAAGGGTAAGAAATCCGTGGGCAATGGTCGAGCCGTACGGAGATTCACGTTGCGCTCGTGCTTCATCGACGTGAATCCATTGCCGGTCGTCCGTCGCTTCGGCGAACTGGCGGATGCGCTCATGCGTGATGACCAGCCAATCCGACACGCCGAGTTCTGCGCCCGCCAGCTTTTTAAGTTCGTCGATCGAATCCACGACGCGCGCAGCCATTCTCCGCCGCTCCTACGGCCCCGTTGGCCCTTCCCGCTTCTCCCATTTCCGCAGTTCTTGCCTGGCAATCGATTCGATGTGCACTTCGTCCGGGCCGTCGGCCAGCCGCAGCGTGCGCACGTTGGCCCAGGCGGCCGCCAGGAAAGTATCCTCCGAGACGCCCGCGCCGCCATGGGCCTGGATCGCGCGGTCCAGCACGCGCAGCGCGACGTTCGGCGCGACCACTTTGATCATGGCGATTTCCGCGCGCGCCGCCTTGTTCCCCACCGCGTCCATCTTGTGCGCCGCTTTCAGCGTCAGCAGCCGGGCTTGCTCGATTTCCATGCGCGACTGCGCGATCCCCGCGCGGATCGTGCCCTGCTCGGCCAGCGTTTTGCCGAACGCGCGGCGCGACTGCACGCGCTTGCACATGGTCTCCAGCGCGCGCTCCGCCGCGCCGATGCAGCGCATGCAGTGATGAATGCGGCCCGGTCCCAAACGCCCCTGCGCGATCTCGAACCCGCGCCCCTCGCCCAGCAAAATATTCGACGCTGGAACCCGCACGTCCTTGAAACTCAATTCGCCATGCCCGTGCGGCGCATGGTTGTAACCAAACACGGAAAGCATCCGCTCCACCTTCACTCCCGGCGCGTCCATGGTCACCAGGATCATCGACTGCTGTTTGTGCGCGGGCGCCGCAGGATCCGTCTTGCCCATGAAGATCGCAATCCGGCAGCGCGGATGGCCCGCTCCCGAAATCCACCACTTGCGACCGTTGATCACGTAGGCATCGCCGTCGCGCACGATGCGGGCCTCGATGTTCGTCGCGTCTGACGAGGCCACGGCCGGCTCGGTCATGGCAAAGCACGAGCGAATTTCGCCCGCCAGCAGCGGCTTCAGCCAGCGCTCTTTCTGCTCCGCAGTGCCGTAGCGCGCCAGCACTTCCATGTTGCCCGTGTCCGGCGCAGAGCAGTTGAACACCTCCGGCGCCATTTCGCTGCGGCCCATCATTTCGCAGAGCGGCGCGTATTCCAGGTTCGTCAGCCCCGCGCCGCTCGGGTCATCCGGCAGGAAGAGGTTCCACAGTCGCGCGGCGCGCGCCTTGGGCTTCAGCTGTTCGACGATTCGCGAGGGTTCCCACGGCTCGCGCGCGATCTCTTCCGCGTAGCGTTGCTCGTTGGGATAGATGTGCTCGTCGAGAAACGCCTGCAAGCGCCGCTGCAGGTCCTTCACTTTGTCGCTGAAATCGAAATTCATGGAGTTGCGCCTGCGCCCAGCGCGATCGCTTTGGCCGGATGCGCCCGGATTATATACAATGTGCCTGGCGTTAGCGTCTGTCATCTGTAAGCAGCTCTCAGAAACGCCGGATCTGCTGAATTGGTGCGCGGCCGCTCCGCCGCGCGGGAGGCATTCTTGCCCACTCTCAATCACAAGTTCGAATTGGCCGCTCGGCCGTCCGGCCTGCCCAAGCGCACCGACTGGAACTTCCGCGAGGCGCCTGTGCGCGATCCCTCCGACGGGGAAACGGTCGTGCGCGTCATTTACATCTCGCTCGATCCCGCCATGCGCGGGTGGATGAACGAGAGCCGCTCCTACATCGCGCCGGTGAAGATTGGCGAAGTGATGAGGGCGCTGGCGCTGGGCCAGGTGGTCGCCACGAGAAATCCGCAATTCTCCGAGGGCGACTACGTCTACGGCCCGTTCGGCGTTCAGGAATTCGCTGTCACGGACGGCCGCGGCGTTTCGCGCGTCGATCCGAAGGCCGTGTCTTTGCCTGCTTATCTCAGCGTTCTGGGGATGCCCGGGCTCACCGCCTACTTTGGCCTGCTCGACATTGGCCGCCCGCAGCCGGAAGAAACGGTGGTGGTCTCCGCCG
>JBJKQB010000040.1:0-28119 GCA_046705825.1 Candidatus Acidiferrales bacterium | reverse complement strand
CTTACCACCGAGAACACCGAGAAAAACTAGAGGACACGGAGAAGAGCCTCAGATCTGGGCGATGTCAACGGCGATGGCGTCATGCGGGCAGTTGGCGGCGGGTGTTATAATTTGAGTTTCTGCTTATGGGGACGAGACCTACAGGGGAGCCTGCCGTGGGAGTGCCCGCCGGGGCGCGCGATCTGAGGGGTCTTGCGGCCAGGGGCGGAGAACACTCGAACGAAGGCGTCGAAGCGCGCGTCGAGGATCCAGGGACACCCCGGCGGGGCGGCGCGGATGCGTCCGCGGACGGCGATGAGATATGCGTACGTGGCGCGCGGGTGCACAACCTGAAGAATATCGACGCGACCATACCGCACGGCGCGATCACGGTGGTGACGGGCGTTTCCGGGTCGGGGAAATCGAGCCTGGCGTTCGACACGTTGTACGCGGAGGGGCAGCGGCGGTACATCGAATCGCTATCCGCCTACGCGCGGCAGTTCCTGGAACGCATTGAGAAGCCGGATGTGGACGAAATTACCGGAATCGCGCCCGCGATTTCGATCCGCCAGAAAAACACGACGCGAAATCCGCGGTCGACAGTGGCCACCGCGACCGAAATTTACGACTACATGCGGTTGCTGTTCGCGCGCGTGGGGCACACGTTCTGCTTGCGCTGCGGGGAAGAAGTGCGGCGGGACACGCTGGACGAAATTGCGCAGCGGGTGCTCGCGCTGGGCGAGGGGAAACGGTTCTACGTGCTGTACGAATTGAAGCTGGCTCCAGCGAATAAGGCTCATAACCCAGCGGCCGCTTCAGGATCGGACCTGAAGGTCCGACCCCCGAAAGAGCAGGATGTGGGCGCGGAGGATTGGGACGACCACGATCCAGGGCTGAATGAAAACGAGAAGATTCCGGACAATGCGGACGCCTCGGTTTTGCGGGCTTCCAGCGTGGCGCCGCTGAAGGCGCGATCTACAAAGCGCGGCCGCGCCGGGGCGAGCGAAGGACGTCCGTCGGCGGAGGCGGTGCGAGAGGCGCTGGTCAATCTGCGCAAGCGCGGGTTCAACCGGCTGTATCAGGGCGGGCGGGTATTCGAGTTTGCGACGCCGGAAGATTTGCTGGATGTGGATTTCGCGAAGCCGGTGCACGTACTGGTGGACCGGCTGGTGCTGTCGGCGGAAGTGCGCTCACGGCTGATGGACTCGATCGAGATCTGCTACCGGGAAGGCGGCGGAGAAGCGATTCTGCAGTTTGTGACGGAGGAGGGTGGAGAAGGGGAGCGGCTGGTCTTCAACGAGCGATTCGACTGCAAGAAGTGCGGCGCGACATACCAGGAGCCGGAGCCGCGGCTGTTCTCGTTCAACAATCCGTACGGGGCGTGCCCGCGCTGCCAGGGATTCGGCAACACCATCGATTTCGACATCGACCGGGTGATTCCGGACAAGAGCAAATCGCTGGCGGGCGGCGCGATCGAGCCGTGGACCAAGCCGCGGTATCGCCAGCTGGCCATGGAGATGCGGAAATTCGCGCGCGCGAAGGGGATTCCGACGGACATCCCGTTCCGCAATCTCAGCGCGGCGCAGCGCGACGCAATCATCGAAGGAGACCGCGACGAGGATTATCCGGGGGTGAAGGGATTCTTCGGCTGGCTGGAACGCAAGAAATACAAGCTGCACGTGCGCGTGTTCCTGAGCCGGTATCGCGGGTACGCGACGTGTCCGGAATGCAACGGGACGCGGCTGCGCGCGGAAGCGCGGGCGGTGAAAGTCAATGGAAGATCGATCACGGACGTGTGCCAGATGACGGTGAAAGAGGCGCGGCCGTTTTTCGAGGCGTTGACTCTGAGCCCGGCGGAAGCGGAGATCGCGGAGAAGGTGCTGGTCGAAATCCAGCAGCGGCTGCGATTCCTGGACGAAGTCGGACTGGATTACGTGACGCTGGACCGGCTGACGTCGACGTTGTCGGGCGGGGAAGCGCAGCGGATTCAATTGGCGACGTCGCTGGGATCGCATCTGGTAGGGGCGCTCTACGTGCTGGACGAACCGTCGATTGGATTGCACCCGCGGGACACGAACCGGCTGATCGACATTCTGAAAGGGCTGCGGGACCTGGGGAACACGCTGGTGGTGGTGGAGCACGATCCGGAAACGATCCTGGCGGCGGATTACGTGCTGGATCTGGGGCCGGGAGCGGGCGAACACGGAGGAGCGGTGATTTTTGCGGGGACGCGCGAGGCGCTGCTGAAGGACGCGCAATCGCTGACGGGGCGGTATTTGCGCGGAGACATGCGGATTGCGGTGCCGCAACGGCGGCGCAGGCCACAGGGCAAGTTTTTGAAGATCGAGGGGGCGCGCAGCCACAACCTGCAGGGCGTCGACGTGATGATACCGCTCGGGCTGATCGTGGCGATCACGGGCGTGTCGGGCTCGGGAAAATCGACGCTGGTGTACGACGTGCTGTACAAAGCGCTGCAAGCGAAGCGCACGGGCGGGAACTGGCGCGAATACTGCGACAGAATCCAGGGCGACGGGGAATTGACGGCGATCGAGATGGTGGATCAATCGCCCATCGGGCGCACGCCGCGGTCGAATCCAGCGACGTACCTGAAGGCGTTCGATCCGATCCGCGAAGTGTTCGCAACGACGCCGCAGGCGCGCAAGCACGGATTCAGCGCGGGCGACTTTTCGTTCAACATCGAAGGCGGGCGCTGCGAGGCGTGCCAGGGCGATGGAACGGTCACGGTGCAGATGCGTTTTCTGGCGGATGTCGAGCTGGTGTGCGAGGAATGCCGGGGCACGCGGTACAAGAGCAGCATCCTGGAAGTGCTGTATCACGGGAAGAACATACACGACGTGCTGCAGATGACGGTGCGCGAGGCGTTGACGTTCTTCGCGGCGCATCCGAAGGTGACTTCGCGATTGCGCGTGCTGGAAGAAGTCGGGCTGGGCTATTTGCGGCTGGGACAATCGGGAACGACGCTTTCCGGCGGCGAAGCGCAACGATTGAAGCTGGCAGCGCATCTTACGCGACAGGAGAACGCCGGGATTCTCTATATTTTCGACGAGCCGACCACCGGCTTGCATTTCGACGATATTCAGAAGCTGCTGACGGCGTTCCGAAAGCTGATCGAGGGCGGAGCGTCGGTGCTGATCATCGAGCACAATCTCGACATGATCAAGTGCGCGGACTGGGTGATCGATCTGGGGCCGGAGGGCGGAGACGCGGGAGGGCGCGTCATCGCCGCGGGAACGCCCGAGCAAGTCGCGCGCAATTCGCAGTCGCATACGGGGCGATTCCTCTCCACCGTGTTGCAGGCGGCAAACGACGGAAACCACAAAAACCACTCGACGGGCTTGGGGCAGCCTCTCCGAGCGCCGAATCCGCCTTCTCCATGAGACGGAGCATCCGCGGACGAGGGCTGGCGTGCGGCGCGCTGCTGATGGCGCTGGGCGGCGCGCCAGGGCTTAGCGCGCAAGTTGTGGGGACCAGCCGGACACGGATTCACAATCCCGAACAGGAAGAACTGCAGAAGCTATTGAACGAGGCGCAGGCGGCGCTGGAGCAGAAGGACTACGCCTCGGCCATTCAGAAATATCAGGCATACCTGGCGAAAGAGCCGGGCAGCGCGTACGTGCACTTTCAGATGGGATACGCGTACACGGCGACGGGGCGTCCCGCGGAGGCGAAGACGGAGTATGCGAAGGCGGTTGAGCTGGATCCGACGATGGGGCCGGCCTACACGAATTTGGGGATGACGCTGCTGGCGTTGAAGCAGGCGAGCGACGCGGTGGCTCCGCTGGAAAAAGCTGCGGAACTCGAGCCCACGGACGCGCACGCGAGATTCCTGGCCGGGCTCGCGCTGGAGCAGGCGGGGCGGGCGCCGGAAGCAGTCGTGCAGTACCAGGCGGCGGAAAAGCTGGACCCCAAGGACGCGCAGACGCACGAGGCTCTGGCGAACGCGCTGCTGGAGGCGAACCGCGCGAGCGATGCGGAGGCGGAATTCCGGGCTCTGATCGCGCTGGAGCCGAATTCCGGGGAGGCGCACATGGGACTGGCGCGGGCGCTGCTGGCCGAGAAGAAGACGGGCGAAGCGGCGGCGCAAATCGATGATTACCTGAAGACGCGTCCGAACGACGCGAATGCGCGAATCGAGCGCGCGTCGATCCTGATCAATGCGGGAAAATACGACGAGGGGATTGCGGAACTGGACCGGGCTGCGGCGATCCAGGCGCCGGACATTACCGCGCTGGATCTTCGCGCGCAGGCGTATCTGGGGGAGAAGAAGTACGACGCGGCAATCCCGGTGCTGCAGAAACTGATGGCGCTCGATCCCAAGAACGGGCAATACGCAATGGCGCTAGGGCACGCGTACGTCGAGAAGAAGGACAATGCGGGCGCGCTGCGCGTGCTGGTCCCGGCGTACAAGGCGAATCCGGATTCGGAGGCAGTTCTTGGGGATATAGTGGCTGCGGAGTACGGTCTGGGAAATTATCCGGCCACGCTGCAAGCGCTGAAGATGCTGGAGCAGCACAGGGCGCTGCCGCCCGGCGGGTGGTACCTGCGCGCGAGCTGCTACGATAAGCTGGGACAGAAGGCCGAGGCGCTGGATGCGTACGAGAAATTTCTGGGCATGAACAAGGACCTGAACAGCGACGAGTATTTTGCGGCCGCGGCACGAGTGCCAACGCTGCGACGCGAAGTGAAGGAAAAGAAGAGGTAGCGCGTGTTTGGAACGTTGCGCATATTCGGCCTTTGCCTGGCGCTGATGCCGGGGATTTTTGGGCATCAGCACAAGGATGATCTTGCGAAGTACCAGGCCAAGTTCGCGCAAGAAAACAAGCCGGTGGACAAAGGAAAGCTGATGGTGCGTCTGGGCCGGGCGGAATTCGACGAAATCGAGAAGGAAGTGTCCGCCAACAATCTGAACAAGGCGATCGAAGAACTGCGGGAATATCAAAAGCAGGCCGACTCCGTTTCGAAGGCGCTGGACGCCAGCGGCCGGAAAGCGGTGAAGAACGCAGCGGGGTTCCTGCAGCTGCAGATTTCGGTGCGCGAAGCGCTGGAGCGGTTGAACAACATACTGGTGGGGCTGACGAGCGATCAGCAGAAGCCTTTCGAGGAAGTGCGGGAAGACCTGGACCAGTTGAACCGTCACTTAATCAACGAACTGTTTCCCGCCCAGAACCACTGATCTGGATTTTGGCGGCGCAAAGGATTAGAACAGTGGCAGGAGCGAGCATGTTCAGGACAGGAATCAGGCTGGCGAGCGTGTTGTGCGCTGCATGGATCGTGGCGTCGGCCGGAAGCGCGATTCGCGCGGCGGTTCCTCCGCAAGTTCCACGGGATTACTTGAGCCAGGAGGAAGCGGACAAGATTCGGGACAATCAGGCGCCCGGAGACCGCATCAAGCTGTACCTGTCGTTTGCGGAAGACCGGCTGAAGAAATTCCAATATGAAGAAGCACGCACGGGCCCGGAAATGAACCGCGGCGAAATCCTGAACGGCTTGCTGCGCGGGTACACCGGGTGCCTGAGCGACGCCGACGGCGAAATCGACGAAGCGAAAGACAAGCAGCTGAACATTCATCTCGAGTTGAAACTGCTGGAGTCGAAGAGCAAGGAGTACCTGGCGGAACTGCAGAAGATCGAAAAGGCCAAAGGGCGGAACTTCGACGACTACAACGACACGCTCGAGGACGCGATGGACGGCACAAAGGAAGCAATTTCCGACGCGCAAGACGCGTTGAAGGAGATGCTGCCGGCGCCGGTCCGGAGAAAACAGGATTGAAGGGAGCGAGGCATCGCGGACGAACGGTTCCCGGGGGCGCGCGCGTATTTCAGCGGATTTACACGCGGCTGGGGTGCGCGGGGCGTCCGCCGCAATTCGTGGTGGAATACCATCCGTACGCGGACTTGACGCACACGATCCGGCTGCACGAGGACACGGCGTACGTGCGGCTTTCCGACGCGCTGCGGGAGGCTTCGCAAGCGGTGCTGGAAGCGACCGCGGCGATCCTGCTGGCGCGGCTGTATCGGCGGCGCGCGCCGAAGGAAATGGTGGAAGCCTACCGGGAATTTTCCTACGCGCGAGCGACACGGCGGCGGCTGCGGGCGCTGCGGCAGAGGCGAGCGCGGCGGGTGGAGAACCGGCCGTCGGGCGTGTACCACGATCTGGCGCCGATGTTCGAGCGCTTGAACCGGCGCTATTTCCGCGAAGGACTGAAGCGTCCGCGGCTGGGCTGGAGCCGGCGGGCGTGGCGGACGCAACTGGGCTGCTTCGATCCCGCGCTGAATCAGATCGTGATCAATCGCGTGCTGGACCGGCAGAACGTGCCGGAATACGCGGTGGCCTACGTGCTGTATCACGAGATGTTGCATTTGAAACACCCCATGAAGTTTGCGCGGTGCCGGCGGGAATCGCATTCGCAAAAGTTCCGGAAGGAAGAGAAGAAATTCGTCGATTTTGGGCGGGCGATGAGATTTCTGGAGCGGCTCGCGGTCTCGTGAGTGCTTCGGCGAGGTTTGCGCGAGCAAGGTTTGGACGAGCAAGAAAAGGATTTTGATTTGCAGCCTCCCGCGTCTTTCTGACGTGCCTCTCCTCAGGGCACCCAGCGGTTTCCTTCCCGGCATGCAGGTAGAAAGAAGCAGCTTGGATCGCCGTCCTCGCGGAAGGAGTTCCGGGGACGCCTCGCTCAGTTCGTTTTCGCGCGGCGACGCCTTTTCGCAGGAGAGCGGTTACTCCGACGCAGCGTCCTTCTGCAACTTTTCGATTTTCTTCTGCACCTTCTTGGCGTCGGGGGCCTGGGGATAGACTTTCAGATATTCCTTGAGGTATTTGATGGCGTTGTCCGGGTCGTGCTTCTTCTCGTAGCACTCGGCGAGCAGCAGGCGGGGTTTGCCGTAGTGCGGGCGCAAGCGGGCGGCTTCCTGCAGGCGTGGGATGGCCGCGTCGGGGTCGCCCTTGTGCAGGTAGAAGGTGGCGACTTCGATGTCCTGCTCGGCGTGGTAGCGATCGAATTTGTGCGGGTCAGGCGTGACATTGGGATTGTCGCTCGGGGAATTGGCTTCGGCTTGCGATGTGGATGAGCTGGAATAGGAAGGATGCGTCTGGGGCTTGGGCTGCTGTTGCTGCTTCGACGTCTGTTGTTGGTGTTGCGACTGGGGTGCGGGGGCGCGGGAGGGTTGCGCGCGCAGAGAGCCGGCCAGGAGCGCGGCGGCCAGCAGAGCAGAGAAGTAAACGACGCGAAACTGAAAGCGGTGCATTCCTACCCCCCTTTATTTCGACGTGATCCGGAGCGCCGCCGTTGCCTGCGGTCGGGAGGCGCGGAGCCTGCCGGCGGGGCGTAGCGTATGATTGTAACGGAACGATGGAGCTGAAAGAAAAAGTCGCGGAACTGCCGTTCCAGCCCGGGGTGTATCTGTTCAAGGACGCGGGCGGGACGATTCTGTACGTGGGCAAAGCGCGGTCGCTGAAATCGCGGGTGAAATCGTATTTTCTGGAATCGAGGTGGCAGGACGCGAAGACGGGCTCGCTGGTGCGGGAGATAGCGGACCTGGACTACATCGTGGTCGACAACGAGAAAGAAGCGCTGGCGCTGGAAAACAACTTGATCAAGGAGAACCAGCCGAAATTCAACGTCCTGCTGCGCGACGACAAAACGTATCCGTATATCCGGTTCACGGCGTTCGAAAAATATCCGCGCGTGTACGTGACGCGGCGGCTGAAGCAGGACGGGTCGATCTACTTCGGGCCGTACTTTCCAGCGAGCCTGGCCTACCGGCTGGTGCACCTGATCCACAAACATTTTCTGGTGCCGTCGTGTACGGTGGATTTGACGCGGTTTCATCCGCGGCCGTGCCTGCAGTATTACATTCATCGGTGCCTGGGGCCGTGCGTGGAGTCGCTGGTGACGCAAGAGCGTTACGCGGAAGCGGCTCGGGATGTGCGCATGTTCCTGGACGGGCGGCGCAGCGATCTGTCGGAGAGCCTGGAAGAACGCATGGAGCGCGCGTCGGCGGAGGAGCGGTACGAGGAGGCGGCGGGATATCGGGATCTGCTGCACACATTGGGGGAGATGGAAGAGCGGCAGAAAATCGCAGCGGCGTCGGGAGACGATACGGATGTGCTGGGGTGGTATGCGGAGCCGCCGCAGGTGGCGGTCAATTTGTTCCATCTGCGCGGCGGGCAGGTGGTCGACCGGCGCGATTACTACTGGGAAACGCTGGAGGAGTTCGATCCGTTGGAGTTTTTGCCGTCGCTGCTGAAACAGCTTTACCTGGGCGCGGCGTACTTTCCCCGCTACATCCACGCGCCCATCGATTTCGAGGAGCGGGCGTTGCTGGAGGAGGTGCTGACGGAGGCGGCGGGGCATAAGGTGGAGATACTGAATCCGCAGCGGGGGCAGAAACACGCGTTCCTGGAGCTGGTGGAGAAGAACGCGAAGCATTCGTTCACGCAGAGGTTCCGGGTGCTGAAGCCCAGCTCGAAAGCGATTGCGGAGGCGCTGGAATCGGCGCTTTCGCTGTCGGAAGCTCCCAAACGGATCGAGTGCTTCGACATTTCGCACATACAGGGATCGGACACGGTCGCGTCGATGGTGGTGTGGGAAGAGGGGCGAATGAAGAAGTCGGATTACCGGAAATTCATCATTCGCGGCGCGGAAATGGCGGACGGGGCGGAAAAAGAGGCGGGGCGGCTGCGCGACGATTTTGCGAGCATGCGCGAAGCAGTCGAGCGGCGCTACCGGCGCGTGCAGCAGGAAGGGAAGGCGCTGCCGAGCCTGATCCTGATCGATGGAGGAATCGGGCAACTGCACGCGGCGGCGCAGGCGTTGGACAAGCTGGAAATCATCAACCAGCCGGTGGCCAGCATCGCGAAGAAGGAAGAGATTCTCTACGTGCTAGGGCGCGAAGACGAGCCCATCGTGCTGGACCGGCACTCGCCGGTGCTGCATCTGGTGCAGCAGATCCGGGATGAGACGCACCGGTTCGCGGTCACATTTCACCGGCAGAGGCGGTCGAGCCAGCGGCTGCGCAGCTCGTTGACGGAAATTCCCGGAGTGGGCGAACGCACGGCGCAGAAGCTGCTGCGGCGATTCGGCAGCGTGGCGCGGGTGCGGCAACTGAGCCTGGAGGAATTGGCGGGGGCGTTGCCGCGGGCGCAGGCGCAGCGGGTGTTCGATGCGTTGCATGGCCCAGACCCCGAGGAGGCGACTTTGGGAGGAGGGGCCGGATTTTCCACTCTGCTGTAGAGCGTGTCTGGTTATTCCCCGCAACAAGCCATTGTGATTGTGGGCCTCACCTTGCGTGAGCCCGGTCACTGCAGCGCGCCGCTGTGATGGCAAGACTTGTGGGGCTCTGCCGAAACGCCGCTGCTCTGAAGGAGGTTGGCCGTGAAATGCAGCAAAGAATCGATCGTTATCCTGGCGTTTGTTTCGCTGGCAACTCTCGCGCTGGCGCGGACGAAATCCGCGGCTCCGGCACCTACGCCCAAAGCAGTGCATCAGCGCGCGTTCTTCGTCGTCGGCATTGAGGCTCGCACCACAGCCGCCAGAGAGGCTTCCGCGCAGGGCGTCATTCCCCAGCTATGGCAGAAATTCATGCAGGAAGGCGTGCTCCAGAAAATCCCGAACAAAGCGGACCAGAACATCTACGCGGTCTACAGCGACTTCGCCAACAAACGTTCCGGCGAGTATTCGGTCGTGCTCGGAGCAAGAGTGAGAAGCAAGTCGCGGATTCCTGAGGGCATGGTGCTCAAAACCGTTCCAGCCGGCAAGTACCTCATCTTCGAAAGCGAGCGAGGCCCGGCAATGCAAGTGATCCCGGCTGCGTGGCAGAAAATTGCAGCTTTGGAGGACCAAAGGAAGCTGGGCCACACGCGCACCTACAGGGCCGATTACGAGGTCTATGGCGCCCGGGCCATGAATCCAGAAAACTTGCGGGCCGAACTTCACGTCGGCGTGAAATAGCGCGGCGCTTCAGTCATACGTTGAGGCGTGCAGCAAGAAAAATCAGACGGCGTAACGTACATCCCTGTGTGAATGGACGGCATCTGTGGACGTGAAGTATGAAGTCCGCGTTCATCTCACATCGGAGAGAATCCCTGATGAATTCGAAAGCGGCAAGGTTCTACCCAACGCTATTGGTGTGCCTGGTTTGGCTAGTCTGCGCCAGGCCCGCAGCGGCGCAAATCGCGAGCGCGACGATCACGGGGAAGGTCACCGACAGTTCGGGCGCAGCAGTGGCCAACGCGACGGTGACGATCAAGAGCAGCGCGTCAGGGGAAGCGGTCGAGGCACAAACGGACGCGTCCGGAGTGTACGCGGTGAAGAATCTGGTGCCCGGAGATTATGAAGTGAGCGCGTCGGCGCCCGGATTCGCGGCAAAGACGGCGCAAGTGACGGTGCGGCAGTCGGCCACGCAGAACGTGGACCTGTCGCTGGAGAAGGCGACGAGCTCGAGCAGCGCGGAGCCGTCGCTTTCGCAGCTGGGGTTCCCTTCGAGCGAGACGCAGTCCAATCCGGAGTTGCAGGCGCGGCTGAACAAGCGCTCGCACATGCTGCAAATCCATCAGCGGCTTGGGCTGATCACCACGGCGCCGCTGATCGCCACGGTGATCACCGGAGCGTTCGCGGGCGGAAGGAGCACCAGTTCGACCGATCGCAATATTCACATGGCGCTAGGAACGGCCACGGCGGGGTTGTATATGGCGACGGCGTATTACGCCATCTTCGCGCCGAAAATTCCGGGAACGAAAGAGGAGGGGAATGTCCGGTTCCATCGAGCGATGGCCTGGATTCACGGCCCGGGGATGATTCTGACGCCGATCCTGGGAGCGATGGCTTACGAGCAGAGAAGCAAGGGGGAAAGAGTCCACGGAATCGCGAAATTGCACGGGCAGGTAGCCATCATCACGGCCGCAGCGTATGGAGCGGCCATCCTTTCTGTTTCGCTGAAATCGGGGAAGGTGTCGCGGTCGGCGCACAAGGTGGCGGAGACGCTGGGGCTGGAACATTCTCATTCCGAGAACGCGCTGACCGGCGACGACGCGTCCGCCAACCCATGAACGCCGCCGATCCATACGATCGGCGCCGCAGCGGATTACCAGCCAAATAATTTGCAGACAGAGTACGCGTTGAAAACGGAAGAGGCGAACGCATGAAAATGAAACTGGCGGTGCTGGTCTTGATTCTGGCGTCGCCCGCGCTGGTGCGGGCCGACAGCCAATGGGTGCTGGAAAAATCCACGTTGACGTATCACATCTCGCATCCGCTGCACGAGGCCGAGGGCGTCAGCCACCAGGCGCGCGGGAAGGGAATCTGCCAGGCGGGGCAGTGCAATTTCCTGATTGCCGTTCCGGTGAAGTCGTTTAATTCGGGCGACAGCAACCGCGATCTGCACATGCTGGAAGTGACGCGCGGGGCCCGATTTCCGATGGTGGTGGTGCGCACGGAGATGCCGGAAGCGGAGATCAAGCCGGGAACGATTCATGCGAACCTGCAAATCCAGTTTGCGGGACAGACGGCGACGTACAAACAGGTACCGTTCCAAGTGACGGCGCAAGGTGACGAGATGACTTTGACCGGGACGATTCCGGCCACGGTGTCGGATTTCAAGATACCGCCGCCAAAACTGCTGATGATTCCGATCAAGAACGAGATACCGGTGGACGTGAACATGACCTGGAAGCAGGAGAAGTGAGCGGGCGGACCGGGCCGACCGGGCGGCAGATGAGGCGCAGACAACCGGCGCGCTAACCGGTCGCTTGGCCAGGCATTTTGCCAGTGACGAATTCCCGGATGCAGGTGTTAACCAGAGCGGACTTTTCGTGGACCACCCAATGCGAGGCGTCGGGGATCCGCTTCACTTGCAGGTCCGGCACGAATTGCTCCAGACCATTCAGATTGCTGGGCAGGATATAGGTGTCCCGCTCTCCCCAGATGACCAGCGTGGGCGCGTGGATTAGCAGATTCGCGAGCATCCAGGCCAGCGCTTCGGGAACTGGCGCGCCGCTCTCCAACGGCCCAAGCTCGGCGGCACGATAGTAATTCAGACCGGCAGCCAACGCGCCGGGTTGCGACCAGGCCTCGAGATAGGCTTTGCGATCGTCCTCAGTGAAATATCCATGCGCGATGGCCGGCTGTACGAATAGTTGCTCGAGGGCAGCGAAGTTGTCGGCGGCGAGAACCTGTTCGAGAGCGGGAGTGTTGCGGAAGAGCACCATATATTGGCTGGCCTGACGCTGCGCAGGATTGTCGCGCAGTTCACGAAGAAAGATTGCTGGATGAGAGGCGTTGACGATCACGAGTTTTTCCACCATATGGGGGAAAAGTGCGGCGAATATCCAGGCCAGAAAACCGCCCCAATCGTGTCCGACGAGAATGCAATTCGAGCAACCGAGGTGTTGGATCAAACCGCGAATGTCTTGCAGCAGGAAGTCAATCTTGTAGTAGGCGATGCCGTCCGGCTTCGACGAGAGGTTGTACCCGCGCAGGTCGGGGGCAACAGCGTGGAAATCCCGGCCGAACACCGCGAGTTGCTTGTTCCACGCGTACCAGAATTCGGGGAAGCCGTGTAGGAAAAGGAGAAGCGGCCCTTCGCCCTGTTCCACGTAATGGAGGCGCACACCGTCGAGTTCGGCGAAGTTGTGGCGCACGATGCGAGATTCCTCCGGCGGAGATTGTACCGCGCAAGGCCGCCATTTCAGGCGCGTGAGCCGGTGCGAGTGCCAGATGGCCGTTGCGTGCGGAATGGCGAGGCGAATAGAATGCGCGAATGATTGGTCTACCGGAACGAAACGAAGCGGCAGAATATTACTTCACCTACATCGGCCGGATCACGAATCCGGACGTCATTAGCGAACTCAAGACGCAACTGGAAGACTTTCCCCGGTTCCTGCGCGGAATTTCGGAAGAGAAGTCATTGCAGCGGTACGCGCCGGACAAGTGGAGCATGCGGCAGGTGCTGAGCCACATCAACGATACGGAGCGTGCGTTTGCGTTCCGGGCGCTGTGGTTCGCGCGGAATTTCGATTCGCCGCTGCCCAGTTTCGACCAGAACGTGGCGGTGGAGGCGGCGCGGGCGGACGATCGTTCGTGGGCGAGCCACATCCAGGATTTCGCGGCGGTGCGGGCGGCGAGCGTGTCGTTGTTTCGCGAGATGCCGCAGGAAGCATGGGGAAAGAAGGGAATCGCGAGCGGGAATACGTTCACGGTGCGGGCTCTGGCCTACATCATCGCCGGGCATGTCGCGCACCACAGGTCAATCCTGGAAACGCGGTATTTGCAGGAAAAGACGGGCTGCGATGCGCAGCTTGCCGAAACCGGCGAACGCTCAAGGAGGGGTGATAAATGTTACTGAACTTGATGCGTTTGCTTGCTGCGCCCGGACGGCTGTGCTACCGTTGGTTTTAGATTCGGAGGTGCGGCATGAGCGACAACGCAAGCTCAAAGTTCAGTTTCTTCCTGGTGGGCCTGGGAATCGGAGCGCTGGTCGGTATTCTGTTCGCGCCCAAGTCCGGCGAAGAGACGCGCGACTTTCTGTCGTCAAAGGCCGATGAAGGCCGCGATTACGCACAGAAGAAAGCGCGGGAACTGCGCGAACGCGCGGACGACCTGATCCAGCGCGGCAAGGACGTGATGTCCAAGCAGAAGGAAGCCATTTCGTCGGCAGTGGACGCCGGCAAAGAAACGTACAAGCGCGAGTCCAAGATTTCCTAAGAAGCCTCGGGTGGGGCGCACATGTCTGGCTTGGTCGTAGCATTCATCGTGATCGCGGCGCTGGCGATCCTTCTCCAGGCCGTCATTCTGCTGGTGATGGCGGTGCAGATGAAGTCGTCCATGGAGCGGATTCTGAAGCTCATGAACGACCTGCACAGCCGGGTGGACCCGATCCTGGCGCGGACGTCGCACATCCTGGACGATTCCGAGGACCGCATCTCGAGCATCATGGGCGATGCCGCCGAGATCACGCGTTTGGCGCGCGGGCAGGCTCAGAAAGTGGACCGCGTGTTCACGGAAGCGGTCGAGCGCCTGCGGCTGCAGGTGATTCGGGCCGACCAGATTCTGACGGGAACGCTGGAAGTGGTCGAGGATGCGGGATCGAAGTTCCGCAAGACGGTGTGGCTGCCCATCCAGCAGGCCTCCGCGCTGCTGAAAGGCCTCAAAGCAGGGTTGGACATTCTGCGCTCGCCCAATCGCAATCGCCCGCAGTCGGATGCGGTGCAGCAGGACGAAGAACTCTTCATCTGACCGCCAGGCTCGTTGACTTAGCGCCTCAGCAATCTTCGTGTGTTCGCGTTTTTCCCGCTAGCGGATCCAGCCGCCGCCGAGAACACGTTCATCCGAATAAAAGACGGTAGCCTGCCCTGGGGTGATGGCCCGCTGCGGCTCGCGGAACGTGACGCGCACCAAATTGGCGTCGAGAGCCTCGATTGTGGCTTCGGCGGCTTGGTGGCGGTGGCGAATGCGGACTCGGGCGTGGAGGGGCGCGGGCGGTGTCTCGCAGGCGATCCAGTTGACGTCGCGTACTTCGCAGCGGGCCTGGTGGAGTTCGGCATCCTCGCCGACGATCAAGCGGTTCGTCGCGGGGTCGATCTGCACAACGTAAACGGGGCGGCCCACGGCGAAACCGAGGCCGCGGCGCTGCCCGACCGTGTAGTGGCGCAGGCCGTTGTGGTGGCCGAGGACCTCTCCTGAAGTCGAGACAATCTCTCCCGGTTCATCCGCGAGCGGAGCATTCTGCTCGGCGAAATAGCCTTCGATGAAGCGAACGTAATTGCCGGCTGGCACAAAGCAAATTTCCTGGCTTTCGGGCTTATCCGCGACGGGCACGGCGAGGCGGCGCGCAATTTCGCGGACCTCCTGCTTGGTGAGTTCGCCCAGCGGAAATTCGGCGCGCGCGAGCTGCTCCTGGGTCAGGCCGAAAAGGAAATAGGACTGATCCTTGCTGTCGTCGCGAGCGCGCAGCAATTCGTAGCGACCGGTATCCAGATTGCGGCGAATGCGAGCGTAATGGCCGGTAGCGATCTTTTCGGCGCCAATCTGCCGCGCGGTGACGAGCAGCCGGTCGAACTTCACATGATTGTTGCACAGGGTGCAGGGAATGGGCGTGCGTCCCGCGAGGTAATCGCCGGCGAAGGGACGAATCACAGTTTGCTCGAACTCGCGCTCGAAATTCACGACGTAGAAGGGAAAGCCGAAATGTTCGGCCACGCGGCGCGCGTCGTACACATCATCCGGAGAGCAGCAGCGGTGCTGCGCGGGGCCGTCGGTGGCGAGTTGGGGCAAGCGGCGATGATTCCACAGCTGCATGGTCAGCCCGATGATGGGCTGGCCACCGGCGTGCAACATTGCGGCGACAGTGGAGCTGTCCACGCCGCCGCTCATGGCCACGGCGACCGGGGCATGGAGAGCCGCGTCGCGCGGTGATGCGCTGGTGTGCGGGACTTCGATCTGGACCGCGTTTGGCATGGAAGGCGTCAGTGCACCGGCGTGGCGCGCTTTTCCGCGGGGTTCGCGACGGACGAGCGGGGAGAAAGCGAGCGAATGCGCTCGACCACGCGCGGAACGATGCGAATGGCGGCGTCAATTTCGGCGGGGGTTGTGGCGCGGCCCAGGCTGAAACGCAGGGTCGATCGCGCGTCGTCATCGGAAAGGCCGATGGCGGTCAAGACGTGGGAGGGCTCAACGGCTCCGGAAGAGCACGCGGCGCCCGTGGAGCAGGCGACGCCTTCGAGATCAAGCGCGATCAGGAGCGCTTCGCCGCCTGCGCCGGGGAACGTCAGATTGGTGGTATTGCAGACGCGGCGTGCGCGGTCGCCGTTGACTCGAGATTGCGGAATGGAATCGAGGAGCACATTTTCCAGAGTGTCGCGCAGCATGGCGAGCCGCGACGCATCTTCGTCGAGATGCGTTCGCGCCAGCTCGGCCGCTTTGCCCAAGCCCACAATGCCAGCAACGTTTTCAGTTCCGGGGCGGCGGTCGCGTTCGTGGTGGCCGCCGAAAAGCAAAGGCTCGAGAGGCGTGCCGGAGCGAACATAGAGCGCGCCCACACCCTTGGGCCCGTAGATCTTGTGCGCAGAGAGAGAGCAAAGATCGAGGCCGAGGCGATGGACGTCAATGGGGAGTTTGCCAGCCGATTGCACCGCGTCGCAGTGAAAATAGGCGTCCGCTTCAGCAGCGATGCGGCCGAGTTCCTCGATCGGCTGGATGGTGCCGATTTCGTTGTTGGCGTGCATGATGCTGATGAGGGCGGTTGCGGGCTTCAGGGCGCGGCGAATATCGTCCGGATCGACGATGCCCTGCGAGCCTGCGGCGACGTAGGTGACGTCGATACCGCGGCGCTCGAGTTCCTGGCACGCGTTCAGAACTGCGTGGTGCTCGATCGCGGTGGTGATCACGTGTGGCTTCGTATGCGCGGGCAACGCGGCAATCAGGCCAAGCAGGGCGAGGTTGTCCGCTTCGGTTCCGCCGCTGGTGAAGACGATTTCCGAGGGCTTGGCGCCCAGAAGGGCGGCAACGGATTGGCGTGCGGCGTCCACCGCAGCGCGGGCGCGCTGGCCTGCGGAATGGATGGAACTGGCGTTGCCAAACGAGGCAGAGAAGTAGGGAAGCATGGCGTCGAAGACGCGCGGGTCGACGGGCGTAGTCGCGTTGTAATCGAGATAAATCGCCATTGGGCACCTGGCGCCGGCAAGGCGAGGCGTTCATACACGCCTGCGAAACGCTCGCGCCTGAGATGAGCCTTGAGCATTTAGGTTAGCGGGTGCGGGAAGCGGGGTCAAGTTAAGGCCGGCGCAGAGGCTTGGATGGAAGGCGACATCCGGGGAGGGCCGCCGGACAAAGGTCGCCGGGCAGCTTGACGCGTTCTGCGGCAAACTGCTACGGTGCGAAAGCCGATGCGACGATCCGTCCGACGCTACCTAGTCCTGCTTGTATCGCTGCTGGTTCTGGGATTTTTCTTCTACAAGTTTCGCAGTTCGATATCGATCCGGGGTTTTCAGTGGTCCGCCGTGGGGCAGGCGCTGCGGCAGGCGAGGATCGGGCTGCTGCTACTGTCGCTGCTGACGATCTATTGGTGTTTTGCGGTGCGCGCGGTGCGCTGGATCCGGTTTCAGCGGACGCTGTACGGACCGGGTGAGGGAGGGGCGGCAAAACACTTTTGGAACGTCTACAGCACGACGCTGATGGGTTTTTCGTGCACGTTTCTTTTAGGACGCGCGGGAGAACCGATTCGTCCGGTACTGATCGGCAAGAAAGAGTCGCTGCCCATTCCGGCGATGTTCGGGGTGTACGTTCTGGAGCGCATCGCGGATATAGCGGCGACGGCGGTGCTTGCCGGCGCGGCTCTGCTCTTATGGCGGCGGGCTGGAGCTTCCGCGGCTGCGAGCCATTTCGTATCGGACGCGCAGTCGGCGGGGGTCGCGCTACTCGTGTTTCTCGTCGCGGCCATCGTGTTCCTGATTTATTTCCGCTACCGGGGCGCGGAGTGGCTTGGGGCGCGGCTGAAGAATCCGAAATGGCGCAGGGGCTGGCGGGAGAAGATGGCGGTGCTGCTGGAGGGATTCAGCGCCGGGTTGCAGGGAATCCGCACGTGGAGCGATCTAGGCATGCTGATCGTGTACACGGCGATTCACTGGATCAGCGTGGTGTTCGTCTATTTGTGGACCGCTCATGCATTTGGCGGCGCGCTGGGACAGCTGACGTTCGACGGGGCGCTGCTGGTGCTGGCGTTCACCATGGTGGGGTCTGCGGTGCAGTTGCCGGGCGTAGGTGGAGGGGCGCAGTTGGCCACGTTCCTTGTGCTGACGCTGATCTTTGGGATAAAAGATGAGCCGGCCGCCACCATGGCGATTGTGGTCTGGCTGATTGGTTTCGCGGGCTGCTGTCTGGTGGGGCTGCCGCTGCTGTTTCGAGAAGGATGGTCGATGGGAGAACTGCGGCGCATGGCGCAGGCGGAGGAACGCGCCGGCGAGGCCGCCTTACTGAACGAGGCGGAGCGCGGCGCGGGCAAGCCGGTGAGAAGGGGAGAACCGAAGACGTGAGATGTCCCTTTTGCGGGCACCTCGATGACAAAGTGATCGATTCGCGCGAAGGGCGTGTGGGGGATCTGATTCGCCGGCGGCGCGAATGCTTGAAGTGCGCGCGGCGGTTCACCACCTACGAGCGCATCGACGAGATTCCGTACATGGTCATTAAGAAAGACGGCCGGCGCGAGAAATTCGAGCGGCAGAAAATCCTGCAGGGCTTGCTGAAAGCGTGCGAGAAGCGGCCTGTGCCGGTGACGAAGTTGGAATCGATTGTGGATGAGGCGGAGGCGTTCGTCAGCGAAGCGTCCGACCGCGAGCGCACCACCGCGGAGATTGGGGAGCTGCTGATGAGCAGGCTGAAGAAGCTGGACAAAGTTGCCTACGTGCGGTTCGCGTCCGTGTACCTGGATTTCAAGGATGTGAAAGAGTTCATGGACGAGCTCAAGGGCCTGCTCAGGGACCGCGCCAAGAAGTGACGAGAGACGAGAAGGCCAGCCGGTAATTTGCGAGATGTAGCTTCGGCGCCGAGTTCAGGCGTTTTGGGCGCGTGTGCGCGAGTAGGTGCCCATGGTCTCCGCCTGCTCGATTTCGAGGCCTTGCATGGCGGAGAGAAGTTCTTCGCGGGTGGCGCCCGGCTCGAGCGGCAACTCCTTGCGCAGCGCATACAGACGCGCGTAGTAGCGATGGGAGCCGGAAGGCGGGCACGGTCCGGTGTAGCCGATTTTGCCGGCGTCATTCTTGCCTTGCGTGCCCAGGGCGCGAACCTGATCCTGCGTTGCCTGCACGTTTTCCGGAATCTCGTTCAGCGATGCAGGAATGTTGTAGAGCACCCAATGGGTAAAGCCGTTGTGCCTGGGTGCGTCCGGATCGTGCAGGACGAGCGCGAATGATTTCGCGGCTTCAGGGGCGTTCTCCCAGCGAAAGCGAGGAGAAATATTTTCTCCATCGCAGGTGAATTTGCGGGGGATCGGTTTTCCTTCCTGCATTTCCTGGCAAATCAGCTTCATAGCTTCGCCTCCTGGCGTATCTTTCCCCAATGTGTGTTGAGAATCGCGCATCGATACGCCTTTTTTCAATACCTTATACGCTTGATTTGCACAGGCAGCGCGAAAAAAGAGGGAGGGCCGTAGGTCTGGCAGCTGGTTTCGGGTGAATGTGCCGGCCTGAGGACTGCGACCGAGTGCTTGCGAGCGCCGAATCCGAAATTCCGGATGCGTACCGGGGAATCGATGAACCAAAACTACTTCACTTTGAGGACGACGAGAGTGCGGTCGTCGAAGGGATGTTGACCGCCGGAAAAATTGTGCACCTCTTCGAGGATATGATCGGCGATCTGATCCGCGGAGGAATTCTGCTTGGTGAAGATGAGCTGACCCAGGCGTTCATGACCGAAGAATTCTCCGGAGGAATTTTGGGTGTCGCCGATTCCATCCGAGTGGAATACGAGAATGTCTCCGGAATCCAGCAGGAAACTGCGCTCGTCGTAAGTCACCTCTTCGAAGATGCCCAGCGGGAAGCCTTCCAGGCGCAGCTTTTCGCACTGGCCGTTGTGGAAGAGGAAGGGCTGCTCCTGTCCGGCATTGGCGATGCGCAAGCGGCGGCGCCCGCGATGCCATGTGGCGAAACAGAGGGTCATGAAACGGCCGGGAATCAAGCGATCGCCGAGGAAACCGTTCACGGCGCGCAGCATGGTGGCGGGGCGAAGCTTCTGCACGCCCAAGCTGCGCAAGGTGCCGATGCCAACCGCGCCGTACAGTGCGGCGGCGCTTCCTTTGCCGCTGACATCGCCGACCGCGACACCCAGTTCCTGCGGGCCGTAGCGCATGAAGTCGTACAAGTCGCCGCTCAATTCGCGGGAGGAGACGACGCGAGCGGCGATTTCGAGCCCGAATTCGGGCCCCGGGAGGCGCGGCAGGAGCGCGCCCTGGATGCGGCGCGCCGCGTTCAAATCGCGCTCCATGCGCGTTTCATCCTTGTGGACCTGCTCGTAGAGATTGGCGTTCTCGATGGAGACCGCGAGATGCGCGGCGAGAATGGAGAGTACCTGGACGTGCTCGGGGGTGAAATAGTTTGCCTGGGGGCTCTCCAGGTCCATCACGCCGATGACGCGATCTTTGTAAATCATGGGGACCGCGAGCTCGGAGCGGGTTTCGGGATTCAGGCGGATGTAGCGTGGATCGAGGCGTACGTCGGGGACCGCGATAGGGCGGCGCAGGGTGGCGGCCGCGCCTACGATGCCCTCGTGCGGCGAGACAGCAAATTTCTCCTGCATGCTCTGGCCAAACTTGACGTTCACGCGATGGCGAAAGACGTTGTCCGCCGGGTCGTACAGAAGGATGCTGAAGATCTGGTAGTCGATCAGGCGCTTGGTCAAGGCAGCGGCGCGGCGCAGGACTTCTTCGACCTGAAGAGTGGAACTTGCCTCGCGCGCCACTTCGTTGAGGAGGAGAAGGGTTTCGGCCTGGCGGCGGGTGTTTTCGAAAAGCCGCGCGTTTTCCAAGGCTGTGCCAATGCGGCTGGCGAGGAGGGTCAGGATATTCTGCTGGTCGGGAGTGAAGTAATCAGGATGGCTGCTCTCGATGTCGAGCACACCCACCACGCGGCCATGCGCGATCAGCGGGACGGCGAGTTCGGAGCGGACCGAATCGAGCGCATTCAGATAGCGCGGATCATTGCGCACATCGGCGACGCGTATGGCGTGACCCGTTGTGACGGCCGCGCCGATGATTCCGTCGCCGATGGGGACGCGCCAGTTCTCGACCACCTCCGGGCGGTGGCCGATGGCAAATCGGAAATACAGCTGATTCGATCCTTCGTCGGGGAGCAGGACGGCGAAAATTTCGTACTCGATGAGGCGCTTGATCTGCCGCGCAGCCGTGCTGAGCACCTGATCGAGGTCGAGCGACGCGTTGATCTCCTGGCTGATTTCAGCCAGGATAGCCACCGTTTCGGCGGAGATTTCGGTCTTGGAGTTGAGTTCAGTCGAGTCCACGTGAATCCAAAGCGCGTCCCGCATGGCATCCGGGTGCGCGATTCAAACAACGCCGAAGGGCCGTTCGGCGAATTTTGTACCGCACTTGCTCTCCAGTCACCAGGCTTCGCCAACTTCCCCGGGCTGGTGCAGAAAATTTAATCCAGACATTATATCAGCCACATGCATCGGCGCTCGTGATGATGGGGAATTCGCGTGCGCAGAGGACATGAGCAAGCAGAATACAAAATGACGGCCCACGGGGCCGTGATGCTTTGCGGCATGGGCGTCCGGCCTTATACTCTTCCGATCTCGTTAAGGTGCAATTTCCGGAGAGGAGACTCCCCATGCCGATTGAAGGGGCAGCGAGCGCGCCGGTGACTCCAGCGGCGGTATTCGAGACTTTGCAGGCTTTTCAGCGCACTGCCGCGCTGAAGGCGGCGATCGATCTGGACGTGTTCCGTGCGGTAGGGCAGGGGCGGGGTGATGTGGAGTCGATCGCGCGGCACGCGCGCGCGTCCGAGCGCGGCATTCGCATTTTGTGTGATTACCTGGTTGTCATCGGGCTGCTGCAGAAAGCGGACGGCCGGTACCTGCACACGCCGGCGAGCGCAGCATTTCTCGATCCGGCGTCGCCAAGCTGCCTTGCGTCGATCGCTGCGTTCCTGGGGAGTCCGGATATGCGCCAGCCTTATGATCGCCTCGCCGAAGTCGTTCGCAACGGCCGCACGACTCTTTCCGGCGAGGGCAGCGTCGAGCCGGAGAATCCGGTGTGGGTGCTGTTCGCGCAAAGCATGGCTCCCATGATGGCGCCGCTTGCCGCGCCTCTGGGGAAGGTGGTTCTGGAAGGCCGCACGGGACCGATGAAGGTTCTGGACATTGCCGCGGGACACGGGCTTTTCGGGATCGAAGTGGCGAAACAGAACGCGCAGGCTCACGTGACGGGCCTGGACTGGGCTCCGGTACTGCGGGTGGCGCTTGAAAATGCGCGCAAGGCCGGGGTGCAGGATCGCTACGACATGCTGCCGGGCAGCGCATTTGACGTGGACTTTCGCGGTCCATACGACATCGTGCTGCTGACGAATTTCCTGCACCACTTTGACGTGGAGACTTGCGTGGGACTGCTGAAGAAAGTGCGCGGCGCGCTGAAGCCCGGCGGTTGCGTGGCGACTCTCGAATTCGTCCCGAACGAAGATCGCGTTTCGCCTCCGATGCCCGCCGCATTCAGCATGACCATGCTAGTCACAACTGCTTCGGGTGACGCGTACACGTTTCGCGAACTGGCGGACATGCACAGCCGAGCAGGATTCCGGGAAATTGCGGCGCATCCCATTCCGATGAGCCCGCACACGATCGTGACCGGGCAGAATTGAGCTGGCGGAAGAGGCTGCGGAAACTCGAGGATACTAAGAGCGGCGTTGTTCTGCGGCGGCGCGCGCCTCTTGCATGATTTTGACGCTGGCGCTGGCGCCGATGCGGGTGGCGCCCGCTTCCACCATTTTTTGCAGGTCTTGCAGAGTGCGAATGCCGCCGGCTGCCTTGACGCCCATGTCGGGCCCGACGGTCGCGCGCATCAGCCGCACATCTTCGACCGTGGCGCCCCCGGGGCCAAAGCCCGTGGAAGTTTTGACGAAATCGGCGCGGGCATTCTTCGCGGCTTGCGAGGCGCGCACTTTTTCCTCCTGCGTCAGCAGCGCGCATTCCAGAATCACTTTGCATATGGCTCCCGCACCGTGACACGCTTCGACGACTCCGCGGATATCGCTCTCGACCAAGTCGAGCTGGCCCGATTTTAGCGCGCCGATGTTGATGACCACATCGATCTCGCGCGCGCCCAGTTCGATCCCTTTCCGCGCTTCCTCGATTTTGATCTGCGGAAGGGTTGCGCCCAACGGGAATCCCGCCACGGTGCAGGCGCGAGTCTGGCTTACGCGCAGCGCCTCCGCAGCTTGCGCCACATTGCACGGGTTGACACAAACGGCTGCGAAGCCGTACTGGAGAGCCTCTTCGCAAACGCGGTGAATATCGTCTGGGGTAGCTTCCGGCTTCAGCAGCGTGTGGTCAATCAACCGCGCGATCGCGCGGACATCGAGATGGGGGTTCACTGGCGCGTGGCTCCGAGGAAGTAAATCACCGGACGTCTGCCTCGTCCGCGGGCAAGCTGAGCACGCACACGTCTTTCAGGTTGCGAAAGCGCTCGGCGTAGTCCAAGCCGTAGCCGACCACAAACTGGTCGGGAATGGAAAAGCCAACGTAATCGCCGTTGACGTCCTTCAACCTGCGTGAGGGCTTGTCGAGCAGCGCGGCGACGCGCAACACCCTGGGCTTGCGCTGGCGGAGTACGCTGAGGAGGTAACTGACGGTCAGTCCGGTGTCGAGGATGTCCTCGACCAGAATCACGTTCAGGCCAGCGATGCTGCTGTCGAGATCCTTCAGCAAGCGCACCTGCCCGGATGATTCTTTGCCCTTGCCATAGCTGGAAACAGCGATGAAATCGATGGAGGTATCGAGAGCGATTTCGCGGATCAGGTCCGAAAGAAAAATGCAGGCGCCCTTCAAGACGCCCACCAAATGGACGCGCTCGCCTTTGAAATCGCGGGTAATCTGCCGAGCCACTTCGCGCACGCGTTTCTGGATCGCGGCGTGACGTATCAGGACCTTCAGCCGTTCGCGCCGGAAGGTTTTTCCAGGAAGCGGTTTCGCAGCGCCCACTTGCTCGCGGTTCACAGGGGCCTGCATCTTAGCGTTCACCCCAGCGGAGCTTGCTGCGAAGAATCTCGAAGTAGGACTTGTCGGCAGGACGGACGAGCCTCACCTTGTTTTCGGATTTCGTAATCGTGACGCGGTGGTTGAGGCCGAGCTGGGCGCCAGTCTGACCATCGAGGGTGTGATAGACGGGCTCATCGGCAGCGGAAAAGTCAACGCCGACTTGCGACGAGCCGGGGATAACGAGCGGGCGATTGGTTAGCATGTGCGGGCAGATGGGCGTAATGACCAGGACGTCGAGATCGGGATGGATGATGGGGCCGCCCGCGGCGAGAGAATAGGCGGTAGAGCCGGTCGGCGTGGCCACGATCAGGCCGTCCGCGCGATAGCGGCCGACGTGCGTGCGGTCGACGTACACATCAAAATCGAGCATGCGCGCGATGGCGGACTTGTTGACCACCGCATCGTTCAGGGCCAGATGAGGGCCGGCGTCCTGGCCATCGCGGGAAATGGTGGCTTGGAGCATCATGCGATCGCTGGTGCGGTAATGTCCGGCGACGACTTGCTCGAGGACGGGGTAAAGCTCGTCGAGGGTCACGCTGGTGAGGAAACCGAGTCCGCCCAGGTTGACACCGAGAATGGGGATGCTGTGGCCGCGCAGGGCGCGCGCCGCGGAAAGCAGAGTGCCATCGCCGCCGAGCACGAGCAGGAGGTCGATTTTGTCCGCCAGGGATTCGCGAGGCGTTGCGCGAACGCCGGTGTCGATGCAGTCGCGCGTCTCGTTGTCGACCAGAGTGTCGATCTTGCGTTCGCCAAGCCAGGCAAGCAAAGGGGGGACAACGGAGCACACGACTTCCTTGATCGGCTTGCAGGCAACTCCAACAGTGCGAATCATGGTTGCGAGCGAATTCTACTTGATTCGCGCTTGCGGGCGTGGAGAAAAAACTCCTGATTGCCTTCCGCGCCAGTCAAGCGGCTGGGGCGCACGCCGAGGATGTCGAGTCCGCACTGGGTGGCGGTTTCGGTTACGCGCCCGACGGCTTTCTGGTGAAGAGCAGGATCGCGAACGATTCCGCCCTTGCCCACCTCGCGTTTTTCGAGCTCGAACTGAGGCTTGATTAGGATCAGGAAATCGGCGTCTGCGCGGGCCAGCGAGAAAACGGCCGGCAGCACCTTGCTTATGGAAATGAAAGAGAGATCCATGGTGACGAACGCAGGCGGTTCGGGAATGTCAGCGGGAGTCAGATGCCGCGCGTTGCGCTCGATAGGAAACACGCGAGGATCGTGCCGCAGCTTCCAATCGAGCTGATCGATTGTCACATCGACGGGATAGACCCTGCTTGCGCCGCGTTGAAGCAGGCAGTCGGTGAAGCCGCCCGTCGAGCTGCCGACGTCGAGGCACACAGCGCCTGCGGGCGAAAGCTGGAAATCGTCGAGCGCGCCTTCCAGCTTCAGGCCACCGCGGCTCGCGTAACGGAGGGCCTCGCCGACAATTTCGATCTTCGAATCGCGCGCGACCTGCGCACCGGCTTTGGCGGCGGGCTGCCCATTGACACGAACCTGCCCGGCAAGGAGCAGCGCCTGGGCCTTTTCTCGGGATGGGGCGAGGCCGCGCTCGACCAGGAGAAGGTCAAGCCGCATTTTCGCAGGGCTCGATTTTGCGGCGCGCTCCTGCGGACGCGATCGCGAGCGGCCGGACGTTGAGTCGTTCTTCATGAAGAGAGGAGCAAGTTCGAACCGGCGCGGCTAGGAGCGGCGCGCCACCAGGAATTGCGCGAGCGCACGAAGATGGTTGGCGCGCTCGCCAAATGGAGCAAGTTCGCCGAGCGCCTTGGCCTCCAGTTCGCGCGCAATCTCATGCGACTTCTCGAGTCCATACAGAGCCGGATAAGTCGCCTTTTGCTGCGCCTGGTCTTTGCCCGCCGTTTTGCCCAGAGATTCGGAAGACTCCTCGACGTCGAGGATGTCATCAACGACCTGAAAGGCCCAGCCGATATTTTCGCCGAAGCGGCCGAGGCGTTCGACCTCCGCTTCGCGCGCGCCGCCCGCAAGCGCGCCCGCTACGATCGAGGCGCGAATCAGAGCCGCGGTCTTCGAGCGATGAATGTATTCCAGGCCGGCAGCGTCGGCGGGCTTGCGTTCCGCTTCGACATCGGCGACCTGACCGCCGACCATGCCGTTCACCGTTCCCGCCGCGGCGCCGATTTCGGCGACGATGCGGACGCGGCGCGCGGGTTCGATGGGAGCTTTGGCGAGCGTTTCGAAGGCCAGGGTAAGCAGGGCATCGCCGGCCAGAATCGCCATCGCTTCGCCGAACATTTTGTGGCAGGTCGGCTTGCCGCGGCGCAGGTCGTCGTTGTCGAGCGCGGGCAGGTCGTCGTGAATCAGCGAGTACGTGTGAATGAATTCGAGCGCGCAGCCGACACGAACGGCGCCTGAAACGTCCTGTGTTCCTGCAAACAATCGCGCGGCCTCGAGGCACAGCACCGGGCGGAGGCGCTTGCCTCCGGCAAACACGGAATAGCGCATGGCGCGATGGATGGAGGAAGGGCGCGCGTCCTCAGGCGGCAGAATTTGCTCGAGCGCTTGCTCGATGAGGGCGCGATCCGCTTCGAAAAAATCGGGGAGAGTCATGCGTGAGGGCGCGGCGGCATGGTCGTCCGGACAGAAAACAAGAGCTAGGAGCCTTCCTCTTCGGCCTCGAAAGGCGCGGGCACGATCTTGCCGTCCGCCTTCTTCAGCAGGATTTCGACCTTGCCTTCCGCTTCTTCCAGCTTCTTCTGGCAGTCGCGCGAAAGTTTCACGCCTTCTTCGAACAGAGACATGGCCTCGTCCAGAGAAAGGTCCGCGCTTTCCAGGCGCTTGACGACTTCTTCCAGCCGCGCCAGCGATTTCTCGAATTCGCCCTTGCGCTGCGGCTCGGCTGTCTTGTTTGGAGTTGAATTCAACACAACCTCCAGGGGCTCGGCGTGAAGCCGCATTCTAACGCACGTTGAAGAGCCGCAACAACGCGATTGTGCCGCGGCGATCCGTTTCTAGAGGTCGCGGCGGCCTTCCATCGCTTTGAGCATGGTCACTTCGTCGGCGTACTCGAGGTCCGAGCCCACCGGAATGCCCATGGCGATACGAGTGACGCGGACGCCCAGCGGCTTGATCAGCTTCGAAAGATAAACGGCGGTTGCTTCGCCTTCCGCTGTGGGATTCGTGGCGATGATGATTTCTTCGACCGTTCCGCCCTTGAGGCGTTCGATCAGGCTCTTGATCTTGAGTTGATCGGGGCCGATGCCTTGCAGCGGAGAAAGCGCGCCGCCCAGCACGTGATAGAGGCCGCTGAACTGGCGCGTCTTTTCGACGGCCTGAATGTTGGTGGCGTCCTCGACCACGCAGATGAGCTTGCGGTCGCGCGAAGAACTCGCGCAGAAGATGCAGGGATCCTGATCGGTGATGTTGTTGCAGACGGAGCATTCGCGAATTTTGTCTTTCGCATCGCGAATGGCGTCGGCCAGCGCCAGGGCCTGCTCGCGATCCGCGCGCAGCAAGTGGAAGGCGAGGCGCTGGGCAGTTTTCTGGCCGATGCCAGGGAGGTGCTTCAGCTCGTCGATCAGGCGCGCAATCGAGGGGGCGAAATCAGGCATGCGTTTCCATTAGCGGGACATTCCCGCACTGGCAGCGGCGCAAACCGGAGTCACGAAAAGAGAACTGGAAAAGTACAAAAGAAATCGCGCGTTGAAAACGCATGGGGCTCAGAACAGGCCAGGAATCTTCATACCCATCATGCCGGGCAAACCGCCGGTGAGGTCCTTCATCTGCTTGGCCAGTTCTTCATCCACGCGCCGCGAGGCTTCATTCACCGCCGAGAGGATCAGCTCCTGCAGCATTTCCTGGTCTTTGCTCTTGAACGTTTCGGGCTCGATGCGGATTTCGGTGAGCACCTTCTGGCCGTTCATCTTCACGGAGACCATTCCGCCGCCGGCCGAAGCTTCGACGGTAATGTCTTCGATCTGCTTCTCCAGCTTCTCCTGGACCTGGCGGAATTGAGAAAGCATTTGCTGCAGCGCTTTGACTTCCATGCGTTAATCCTCGCTCGGAGGCTTCACGTTCGAAATCGTGCCTCCAAAACGTTCAAGCATTGCTCTGACGATGGGATCCTCTTCGAACCGCGCGCGCAATTCCGCATTGCGCGCCGCCGGCCCTCGCCCGGCCTCCAGTCTAACACACACGCGTAGTGGCTGCCCGATCACCTGGTTGAGGACTGTGCGCAAACGTTCCATCGGGTCACGGGCCTGCAACATCTCCGCCAGCGCGCGGCTTTCGGTGGGAAAGAAGAGCCGCAGTTCGCCGCTTTCGATCTCCCAACGCGTGGCCGCTTCGATCATGGACCAAAGAAATTTCTGGCCTTTGAGCGCGGCTTTGATGGCGTCGACCTGCGCGGA
>JBJKQB010000039.1:0-6608 GCA_046705825.1 Candidatus Acidiferrales bacterium | reverse complement strand
GCGCATGATTGGCAGTCGTGCGCAGACCCAGCGCCCCGAGGGCCAGCCCCGACATGCGAAGAAAACTCCGCCGGGAGGATTTCACGCCCAGAACGCCCGGGCCGGAATCCGTGCTGCCCTCAGAGTCAATGGTGGAATCTTTCTTTTCTGGCATTGAGCCTCACCGCGTCCGCTGCTCGCCGTACCAACCCGCCTGTTCATGGCTGCTCGCGGAAGCCCGCGAAACTGTGTGGCTCGATCTGCAACTCGTAGCCATATTGTTTGGGTGGGACGGAACCTCCTGCGCGGCCCCGCGAAGCGAAGAATTCGAAGCTGGGAGCTTGCGGATCGCCGGCTGAAGTCACACCAGTCGTCAGGTTCTCCAGGTGAGCGAAACGCCCAATCATTCGAACCGCAACAGGATGATCGAGGAACGACTGGACGACAAATGTTCCATTGTTGTATTCGAACAGGCTGATTTGCGCCGGGCCCTCCAGGCGGACGGGCAGGTCCGGCATCAGATAGCGGCGAATCTCGTCCAGCACGCGCGAGGGCAGGGAATAGAAGTCGTTCATTTCCTCCGGCACATTTAAGACGTACAGCTCTCCCTTGCTGTAGTGATCCATCAGCAGCAGCGGGACGCCGCGCCCGTTGGCCAAGCCGCGGACGACAGCCCAGTCCTCGTTCGTGTAGAAGTGAATTTCGGGAAAGAGGATCGGCCTGGATCGCCCGATCATGGTTCCCGCGCCGAAGCCGAATCCTTCGACGTACTCGGTTGCTGCCGCGACGTTGCTGGTCACGCGCATGTCCGTGATTTGGTCCATTCCCTGGTCTTGAAGCGCGCGTAGCAGGCCCGACGTGATCGCTACGGTGTCCCCGGCGCGGAGGTGCTCCTCGATCTTCGAGAGGATCCCGGGATCGTGCTTCGCGGTTACGCTCAGAAAAACCGTTTTCGCATCCGGCCATTCGGGATACATCTCGACCGGAATTCCGCTCATGCCCAGTACATCGCGAAGGAAATCTTCACCGGTTGAATCGTAGGGGCGGTAGCTGTCCATTCCAATCGGATGACCCAGTGCGCCGGCCACCTGATCCACCTGGCGCAAGGAGTATGAGGCCACGTCGGCGAGCAGCGGATTCCTTGCTCCGGGCGCGCCCGGAAACCCGCAGCATTCGCGCAGCATGGCGAAATAGTTGAACGAAGTAGGCAGCGTCTGCCACGCCGTGCGGTCGCCGGGATCAGCGATGCGCAAAAGATCGGTGTACTGGAACAGGTTGATGGCCGGCGCCTTGGCCAGGATCGTATCCCAGAGTTGCTCGGCGTACCGGTCGAGATACTCCATCGCGATCGGATCGACCCACCCGCCGCCATTGCGTCCGGGAGCGATATTCTCGAAATGGCGAAAGATTTCGTAGCTTTCGTAGGACGGCAGCTGCTGGTCGGTCGTGGGGGCGTAGCGCGTTTCGTCGCCCGTCCAGATTTCCGGGAAAATCTTCGGCTGGTTTTCCAGATCGAACCCCATGCCCTGAAACGATGGATAGAAATTGGGGAATTTAATGATGACGTGAACCTTGGGATTGGCGGCCTTGGCCGGCTTCAGAATCAGGTCGCGCGACACCTCGTCCATGGTCTGCATGCGGAAGTTGTCCCAGCTGAGTTTGCCCTTGGCCGCGATATCCGAGTCGCTCTTTGTGTTGAAGAAGAACAGGTCGTCGAGGATGAACTCTTCGAAGTGCCTCGCGGTCAAAGCCGACAGCCGTTGCACCAGCGCGCGATCGTTTGGGTTCGTATAGTCCAGAGTGTCGAACTGGCCTCCTCCGCCCGGCCCCAGCAAGGCCATGCCGCCCGCCACGGCAACACCCTGGGCCAGGAAGAATTGCTTCACGCGCGAAATAGCCGCGTCGTCCGCGGTCACGCCCGACCGGTAGCTTTCGATGAAGACCTTGTCGACGTGCAGGCGGCCGCTGATCGTCTCCCAGCTCGAACGCATCCAGCCGGGGTCGTGAGCCATGCGCTCGACCACTTGCACCGGAATGTAGACCGTCACCTTGAAATTCTTGTACGGCTGCGGCGCACCTGCCCATGCGGGAATGGCCAAAACCAACACCGCAACCGCAGCAAAGCAGTGCCTGTTCATCACGCTCCCTCGCCTTTCCTCAACGAACTTTGCAGCGCCTCCCCGGCAGACTCGTGTACGTTAACGCCGGCGCCGCCCAAGCCTGCTGACTCGCTCGACGCCGGCGAACGAAACAAAATACACCCGGAACCGAGAAGGAGAAACAGGAATGCGCGGCTTATCTCAAACGAAAGATTCAGACCGGGGACTGCAGGTTGGCAGAGCGAAAAATCCGCCCGGCTACGCTTTCGTCCTGGCCCAGAAATTCGTGGAAGGCGTTCCAAACACAATCGCGATCGCGAACCGGTTCAAATATCCCGAGCGCAGCCCGAGCACCAGGCATTCCACTTCCCGCTCATCCGCACGGTTCGTCAGCAGAAGCTTCTGTCCCGGCGCCACGGCGCTCCGCAGCGTGACCAGCCCGCCCATCGCGTTGGCGAACAGCAATTCGGTGCCCTCATAGAAAGGCTCACGATCGATCGTGTGGCCGTAAACGAAAATCGGCAGGCAAATGCGAACTCGTTCGCCGCACCGGCGCTCGAAGAGGCGCAGCGCTTCCTGAGGCGTCTTCCGCGGCGGTTGCCGCCGTTCCAGGTCTTTCAATGAGTCCCAGATTCTGCTCATGGCCGATGGTCCAGTCCAGCGTTTGTTCCGAGGATTTGCGACATGATCGAGCGCGAGAGAAATCGCCCCTCCTGCAGCCTGATGCCCTTGCCCTCCATTCTACCGCAGACAGGGCCCGTGTCTCGTGGTGGTCCGATACCGGTGTTTCAAAAACGCTGGCGTGCCCGCGGGTCACTCCGAATGCTTGCCTGTTGAGAACTGAAGCGCAGCGCGTCACATCGCGACGTGACGACCCTGGGGGGGCGCAACACATACCTGGCTCGCAGCCCATGCCCCACTACGCGAAATTCTACTTGCAGGAAAAATCGCTTTTGTAATCGAATCGAGAGGTTCGCTATGCATCGCACCTCAGCAACAACAACGCGGGGCGCCACCCTTCAGACCGTTCTCGTGACCGGAGCGTCTTCGGGGATCGGCAAAATGACGGCGCAGTTGTTTGCCGCGCAAGGCTATCGCGTCTTCGGCACAAGTCGAAACAGCCTGCCGGACGAATCGGGCGTGGAAATGCTGCAACTCGATGTCTGCAGTGATACCTCTGTCGCGCGCTGCTTTGCCGAGGTCCGGGAGCGCGCCGGAACGATCGATGTGCTGGTTAACAATGCCGGAATATGGCAGGTCGGCCTTGCTGAAGAGATGTCATGGGAAGCGGCGCGTGCAATCTTTGAAACCAACTTTTTCGGAGTCGTGCGCGTCACAACTGCCGCGCTTCCCCTTATGCGCGAGCGCAGGTCGGGACGGATCATCAACGTCGGTTCGCTGGCCGCGTGGGTTGGAGAGCCGGGAGAGGCTTTCTATTCGGCGTCAAAACATGCTCTGGCGGGTTACACAGAGTCGTTGCGGCACGAACTCTGGGATCTGGGTGTCCGCGTCTCCTTGGTGGAACCCGGCTCTTTCCGGACGAGCATTCTTGAACAGGCTAGAACGACTTCGAGGCGTCAAATTGCGGACTACGACGCCGTACGCGACGCGGTCGACCGCACTCTTCGAAAAGCTGCCGGTCAGGGCGAAGACCCGCGAAAAGTCGCAGAGCTTGTTTTGAAGGTTGCGCGCGCTCCTTCGCCTCGCCTGCGATACGGAGTGGGCCGGGAGGCGTACTGGCTCCCATACCTGAAGGTGCTGTTG
Source organism: Candidatus Acidiferrales bacterium (assembly GCA_046705825.1). Classification (GTDB taxonomy): domain Bacteria; phylum Acidobacteriota; class Terriglobia; order Acidiferrales; family UBA7541; genus Palsa-295. Next base: position 2,766 of record JBJKQB010000039.1, on the reverse strand, counting down.
CCCCAGTCGTTGTTTGACCATTTAGTGCGGCGGGGTTTCGGATTGTGAAGAGCGCCCGGCTATGTCTTCGTCCCATAGCTCCGGATGCTCCTCGATGAACCGCCTCATGAGCGCCACGCAATCGGCATCGTCGACCAAACGCACTTCCACCCCGTGTGACCTCAGGAATTCGGTGTTGCCGGAAAAATTCCGGTTTTCCCCGACGACCACTCTTCGTACCCCGAACTGAACGATTGTCCCGGAGCACATCATGCACGGGCTCAAAGTGGTGTACAGCGTCACGCCGTCGTAGCGCGGGCGCCGCCCGGCCCTGCGGAAGCAATCCATCTCGCCGTGCGCAATGGGATCGCCGTCCTGAACGCGCCGGTTGTGCCCGGCGGCAAGGATCGCGCCGTCCGCCACCATCACCGCGCCGATGGGCAGCCCGCCCTCCTTGTACGACTTGAGCGCCTGCTCGTACGCCGCGCGCAGAAACCGCCGATCGTTCGTTTCATTCATACGAAACAGGCTTTGCTCGCAGCCCAAGTCTCACTTCACACCTTCAGCGACGACCAGGCTGGCCACGTTCCGGTCGTAAGCATATGCGTAAGACCGCGCGCCTTTGGCCAGGGCGACCTCCATGATGCGGTACACGCCCGCGCGGTCGGCGGGCGCAAGTTCGCGCACAAACGTGCGCCGGCCCGAGGAGAGTTCGACGCGTTCGACTCGCGCCGGCACTTGCGAATTCCCAAAAACGTAGACGGAACGGCCATCGGCGCTCCAGCGAATCACAACGTCTTCGGTCGCAAGTCCCGCAACTGGCTGCGCAGGGCCGCCGGCAAGCGGGTAAATCAGGAATTGCCCAGCCTCGTCTTGTACGAGTACCTGCTTTCCATCCGGCGAGACGAAGCCTCCGGCCGTGCCTTCAGGCGTGACGGCCAGCGGCGGGCCTCCCGCCAGCTCTTGCCGATAGCACCGCGTCGTCCTCCCGGCCTCGTTGCCGCAGGCCAGGATGTTTTTGCCGTCGGGGAAGAACATTGCGGAATCGTAATTTTCGATTGCGCCGCGCTCGAGCACCCGCTTCTGGCCCGCCCCAATCGGGTAGAGCGCGAGTTGCGCGGGAGGGCCGGGGATGAGGGAGAGCGCCCAGTCGCCGTCGGGCGATAACCCCATTGCGCTTCCATCGCCAAGGCGCACGACGGGTGAACCGTCGGTCTTGCGCAGCAGGAGCGCGTAGTTCGCGCCGGCCCCGATCTCGTCGTCATCGCTGAACAGGAGTAGCTGGCCGTCGGAAGAAAGGCAGGGCAAGTTCGAATCGTCCAGCCAGGAGAGCTCGCGTTCGACCTTCGCGCCGGGAGCCAGCGCCATCAGATGGTATTGGTCGATGCTCTCGTTCAGCAACAAGCGTCCCCCGGCGCCGCTATCCACAGGAAAAAGGTCTTGGCCCGTGGCCAGCACGGTCCTTACCTGCCCCGCGAGCGTTACGGCATGAAGCAGGTAATTCGACTCTCCCTCGCTCCATCCGCCGAAATAGATGGTGCGTCCGTCTCGCGACCACGTCAGACCCTCCAATCCGCCATAGCCCTGGGTTAAAACGCGCCGTTGCCCCGCCAGGTTCACGACCTCCACCGAGCCGCGGTCGTCGTAGCGAAAGGGATGGTCGAAGAAGGCGATCTGGCCGCCATCGGGAGAGAAGCGCAGGCCGCTCACATAGCCAGCAGTTTGGTAGAGCACCTTGCCGATCGGATATTCGATGCGGCTCTTCCCATTGAGCTCGCGGATGATGGCCAGATTGGAACCGTCCGGCGACCAATCCGCATCTTGCACCGCCCTCAGAATCTCCCGCGGCGCTCCTCCGCTGAGGTCCATGCGCGCTAGCGTGCCGGTAAAAATCAGGTGGGCCAGGTACCGGCTTCCGGTCAGAATGGCCAGCTCGCCACGCGAAGAAATCGAAAGAAGCTCGGTTCCCGGAAGGCCCAGCGGTTGCGGAGCGGGATAGTCGGGGCGATGCACGAACAGCTCCGGAATGTTCCCTTCGGTTGCACCGGCGTAGACCACGGTTTCGCCATCCGGGGTGAAGCGTGCGTTGAACACAACCTCGGGCCGGAAATTGATGTGCAGGAAACTGGGCGGGCCGGAGATGCTGCCGCGTTGGCTAAGCCTGCCTGCATAATACGCGCCGGCGACGAGGGCAAGAGCTGCCGCCACGATCGCGGCGGGAGCTGCCCATCTGCGCGATTGAATTTGGGTTCCCGCGGGCGCGGCGGCGCGCGTCGTCGACGTGTCGGAGAGCGATTCGAGATGAAACGCGAGGTCGCGCGCGGATTGAAACCGCTCGGCGGGATTCTTCTCCAGGCAGTGCCGCACGATGCGATCAACGCCCGGCGGGATCTTCTTGGCTTCGCCCGCCAGCACCGGCGGTTCCTCTTTCAGGATCGCCGCCATGGTGTCCGCCGAAGAGTCCTTCTCGAAGGCCCGCCGCCCCGAAAGCATTTCGTACAGAATCGTTCCCAGCGCGAAGATGTCCGAGCGCGCGTCGGCGATTTTTCCACGCACCTGCTCGGGCGACATGTAGCCCACCGTGCCCAGCACCACCCCTGCCGTGGTCTGCGCGAGCGGCTCGGACGTCCGCGTGGGCGATTGCGTGTCGCCGAGATCGCTCGAACCCGGCTGAATCAGCTTGGCCAGGCCGAAATCGAGAATCTTCACACGGCCATCACTGGTGACGAAAATGTTGGCGGGCTTCAAATCGCGGTGGACGATTCCTTTTTCATGCGCGGCGGCCAC
>JBJKQB010000038.1:0-3539 GCA_046705825.1 Candidatus Acidiferrales bacterium | reverse complement strand
AGCGCGGCAATGATTCCGACTGTCGCCACCGCCTTTTTCTTGCGCGCCCGGCTTTCGTCGCGCGGCGCCGTGGGAGACGCATTTGGCTGATGGCGCGGGCAGAAGCCATTGTCCTGGGCAGGGCGGTAGCAGCGCTCGCCCGCAGGCCCCAAGTACAAGCAAACAAGCCTGTTAGCAGGTTGGGTGGAGAGTGATAGCGGGCTCGCCGATGGGCCCCCTGCGGCCCCCGTTGGGAATTGCGTGGGGGTGACCTGCGAGATCGGTTCAACCTCCGGAGGCGTAAAATTCCACTCCCCCGGCTGGTCGTATTCCTTCGAGACCGCGGAATCCCATGACCCCGGCGAGCCATATTCCTTCGAACTTCCGAAATCCCCTTGCCCCGTCCAGCGGTATTCCTTCGACGCGGAGGAATCCCGCCCGGCCCCCCGGCCCGATTCCTTTGAGGCATTGACCACTTCGCGCCGTTCCATTGCGCCCGCCTTTTCCGCTCAGCTAAAGTGAAACGACAGGCTCGTGTCAGAAAGGCGTCGTGTCGCCAAAGCTGCTGGAAAGCGGCAACTTAGGCGAAGTCGAAGCCTGGCTGAACGGCCCGCTCACAAGGATTGTAACGTCCGCATGACGGAAACTCGCATCGCGCCCTCCTCGGCTCATCCCGCACGGATGAACCTGGAACCCTATTCTGCCGAAATCCGCCTGGAAAAGCTCGCCGTCGGCCTGGACAACCTCCATTATGACGTTTATCTCAGCCCCAAGTTCGTCGAGTTTACGCGAAAGTACCTTCTTGATCTCGTGCGTCAGTTCGTGAACCTGTCGGTAGGATACGGCAAAGACCGCAAGCAGGGAAACAATCCCGAGCACGGCGCGTTCCGGCGCATGCTGACGGAAGTTCTGCAGGAGTCGTTGACCCGCGCAAAATTTCAGGGCTCCATCGAGACGGACGTTTTGCATCAGCTGGCGCTGCTGAAACACATCAGCCAGGAAGTCAGCGCCCAGTTTTCGACCATTCTGGTGGAGTGCAAGGACTGGATCCGCTCGCGCGGGGAAGTATTCGAGCACAGCGAGCAGGCGCACGTGCTGCGCTCGAGGATCGCGGAGGCGCAGGCCGAGCGCAAGCGCGTGATCCGGCAGGCGGGGGAGACGCTGCACCGTATCTGGAGCGAAGTCGAGGAAGGACCCATTTCCAAATCCAGGCGCGCGCTGTTCGGGGACGATTTCCACGAGACTTACGAGATGCTGCACAACCGCCTGCTGTTCGTAGAAGGCGGCACCGACGACCACATTCTTCTCGAGCACTATGTGCTGCTCGGAAACTTCATGAGCGATCCGGACCGCTTCGACGTGTTCGATTCGCTGCTGCTGGATTTCGTGCGCGAGTTCGTGGTGCCGGACGAAAATGCGGAAGAGCTGAGCCGCGCGCGCAAGACGCACGAGCGGATGCTGGAGCAGGCGCGCTCGCTGCACTCCGAACTGGCGCGCACGGAACGGGAACTGGACGAGGTTTCCGGCCGCGCGGCGCCGGAGGACGGTTTTTCGCGGCTGTTCTGGCGTTCCGGAGGCGCGGGCGGAAAGGGCGGGCGGGAGGCCGCGGACCTGCGGAAGCGGTTCGCGTCTCTGGAGAAGGAACTCGAGAATCTCGCGCCGCGCATCGAAGCGGCCAAGCAGCGCATGGAGTTCCTGGCCTCGGAATACCAGAACCGCCTGGGCGATTACCTGAACGAGCCCGAAAACGCGCGGCGCCTGTTCGACAGGGAAGACGCGCGGGATGAAGGCGGGGCGGCGCAGGAGACGCGGGCGCAGCTGCTGGACGAGTGGATGCACCGGCTGGAAGAGCACGATCTTCTGTTCCACATGCTGGCGGGATACGAACTGCGGCGAATCGCGCCGGCGTACAACCCGCCGATCCACCTGCAGCAATTGAAGAAGGCGATGGTCAACCGGGAAGAATGCAAGCGCGTGGAGCAGACCATCGAGCAATTTCCGGCGCGCAAGATGTCGATGAAGACGCTGGAAGAATCGGCGCGGTCGATCCGGCGGCGCTCGCAGGACGAAACGCGGACGACGTGCCGGAAATTCGCGGAAGATTTCATGCGGCTGCGCCGGGACCGCCGGAACTATCAGCACGTGGCGGCCTGGATGGAGCGCATCCATCTGGTGCGTTCGGAGCGTTCGCGGGAGCTGTCGCGGGTCAACAAGAGCCTGTACGAATTTCTGCATCCGGATGAAGGGCGTCCGGCGGAAGACCCCATCCTGAACCACACGATCATCAAGGCGGATGTGCGGGGCTCGACGGGGATCACCAAGGATTTGCTGTCGCGGGGGCTGAATCCGGCGTCGCACTTCAGCATGAACCTGCACGAGCCGGTGAAAAAGATGCTGGAGCGCTACGGCGCTTCGACCGTTTTCATCGAAGGCGACGCCATCATCCTGGCCATCTACGAGAACGAATCGACGCGCGCGACGCGGCGAGCGGTGGCCCGCGCGTGCGTCCTGGCGCGCGAGATCGTCGCGGTGAGCGGGGCCTACAACCAGCGCGCCAAAGCCGCCGATCTTCCGCCGCTGGAAATCGGGGTGGGCGTGGCCTTCCAGGATTCGGCGCCGTCGCTGTGGATGGACGGCGACTCGAAGATCATGATTTCGAAGGCGCTGAATCTTTCCGACCGGCTGTCGAGCTGCACGAAAATCGCCAAGCGGCTGTTCCGCGAAAACGCGTCGCCGTTCAACGTGTTCGTCCTGCAGCCGTTGATGGCGGACGCGGCAGCGGACGAAGGCGAAGAGCTTCTGGTGCGCTACAACCTGAACGGGATCGAATTGAACGAAGAGGGATTTCAGAAGCTGAGCGCGGAAATATCGCTGCGTCCGATGAGCGGCAATTTTTCGCTGCCGTGGGGGAAGGAGAAAGTGCAGCTGTATTTCGGCGAAGTGCCTTTCAGCGAATCGCTGGAGCCGATCGTGATCCGCAAGGGATTCGTGCGGCAGCTGCTGGAGGGCGGAAAAGTGGGCGCGCAGGGGACGCGCGCGTATTACGAAATCTGCACGGATGCGAAGCTGCTGGAGCTGGCGCGGAAGAGAGTCAGCTCGTCGCCGGCGAAATTGTGAATGGCGCGAAAAACGGAGGCTATGTGTGGAAGTTGCCGTAGCGCCACGGCAGCCGGCGGGCAACCTGTACTGCCAAGTCCTTCAATCGTCCCTCCGGGACTTTTTCCCTAACACCGATGCGTTCCCGGCACTTCGTGCCGGGCTACGTACAATCGCCGCTCCGCGGCTGGGCGGAGATGAAGCGGCCGAATTCGGTGCATAGATGGGTGGACAGCGAGGACACCAGGAACAAAGCCTTCCCGCTGTTTCGTTGTTTCAAGGCGAAGGCAAAAGCAAAAGCAGATCCCTCACCCCTATTCCCGCACAAGACGCGGGACTGGGTTTGATTCTATGACGAAGTGCGGCTCCTAGCCGGCCCGAGTAAACTTGAGATCTTTGCCAAGACCAAGGCTCGGGAAGGAAGGAGCCGCGATGAAGATTATAGGATGCGATTATCACCCGAG
>JBJKQB010000037.1:0-3320 GCA_046705825.1 Candidatus Acidiferrales bacterium | reverse complement strand
CCACGCGATTCGGCGGGCGTAGAGAGGGCCGTGGCGCCGGAAAGTTCTGTATTCGAGAGAGCCTTATCCATGAATTTCGCCGAGGCCGCAGGCCAAATCGCATCCACCGCTTCGCGGCGGATCACGGAGTATAAGGCACAGCGTACTTAACTTGGAAACGCGCCGGGAGAGTGCCGTTGCCCGCTCCAAGGCATAAACCTCCAAAGAATTTGCCGCGCGCTCAATTTAGCCGGCACACGAAAACCCTGCTGTTTTGATAGGGGCAAGCGAGGCCTGCAGCTGCCGGCCGTTCGACTACCACCCAGGTGACGCCATAGGTGCGCTTGAGACGCTCGAAATCGGGCAGGCCGAAGTTCCTCCATCCTCGCGCGGCGTGAACCTGTTCGAGGCACTCGCTGGCCAGCGGCAGGCCCGGAAACATAGCGGAAGCGCTCCAATCCTTCACCGCGTCGGCCAGGCTGCTGCGAGCGGCGATGGCGCGAAATCCCTGGCGATCCTCTCCGGGCAGCGCCATGTACTCCGGATTCAGCGCGAAGACCGCGTTGTCCGGCGTATTGGCGCGGGCCCACTCGAACGCTTGCACCCAGGGATTCGTGGAAGCCGCGCCGGGCCACTCGATGTGCCGGTCGGAAGGGAAGAGTTGGAACTGGACGACTGCCATGCCCGCGCAAATCGGTGCGAAAAGCGCGACCCAAACAAGGATGCGCCGCTTCAGGAGGGTTTCGCCGGCGCGGCCCCCGGCGATCAGCAGCAGCAGCAAATAGAGCAGCTGAAATCCGCGCATGGGCTGGCCAATGGCGAGGACCTGAAGCCGGGGAATGGAGACGAGGAGGGCTCCCAGCCAGCACGCGAGGCCGAAAGGAATCGACGCCAGGGCCAACGCCCGCAGCACTGGCCGCTCTTTGCTTTGTGCGATGCGGCCGAACCACCACAACAGAGCGAGGGGCGCAAAGATGCCCAGCCACTCGTACCAATGCCATTGCAGGACGAAATAATACGGATGATCGTGAAGCGTCTGGTAAAACGCGCGCGAGGGATGGAGCAGGGAAGGCGCGGCGGCTAGGGCCGGAGCGGCGGATAAGAAAGCAGGCGCCGTCCTCCTCGATATCGCCCTTTGCGTTGCCCCCAGCAGCACGATGTAGAACGCGCCGAACACGATCATCAGCGGATGAATCAGCGCGGTGAAGACGAGCCATAAGACGGTGCGCAGGTATTTCCGTTCCAGCGCCGCGTCGACCGCAAACAGAATCGAGAAAGTGGAGATCGAGCGCGGATTGAAATACTGGTCCATCAAGTAGAGCGCCGTGCCGGTCGCCGGCAAGGTGAGCAGAGCCGCGACCAGGGCCACGGCGGCCCAGCGGCCGGCGCCCGTGGGAAAACACCGGGCCGCGATTCTCTTGCATGCCAGCAGAAGGAGAAAAATCGACGCGAAGTGACAAAGGAACAGGACGACAGAAAGCGGGAGATGCGTGAGGCGCACCAGCGCGGCGACCAGGTCGGGAAACAGCGTCAGGTGCGCATGCGACTCGAAAAATTGAGAGCCGAAGGGATAAAGGCCCGGGTGAAGCAGTTTGCGGATCTGCGGCACGTAAATCTCCGCGTCTTCGGCAAAGGGATGGTAGCCGTGCACCAGAACGGCAGCGCAAGTGAGCAAGAGGAGGAGAGCCGTATCGCGGAGCGTTGACCGCGAACGGGCATGGGGCTCAGCCCGTGAGCTAGCTCTCTTGTTATCTGTTGCGACTGCTTTCATGCGATCGGGTTGTGGGTCGGGAGCGCGGTCAAGACGCGCGCTCCGTCCTCTGCTCGGTCATCTGGATGGAGGTGGGCATCTCGGCGCTGGCGTCGGTCAGCTTGCGGCCGTTCGGGTCCAGAATGCGGAAATGAGCGAGGCCAAGCCGCTGCAGGAAACATTTCAGAGTAGCGGCCAGCACCCCCAGCCCATACCGTACGCTGCGCCAGAAGCGGATCGAAGAGGCCTCGTCGAAATAGCGGGTCGGACAGGAAATCTCGCCGATGCGGTAGCCGAAATAAATCATCTGCACGATCATTTCGTTGTCGAACACGAAATCGTCGGAATCTTCGAGCAGCGGCAGGGTCTCCAGCACCTCCCGGCTGAATCCGCGAAAGCCGGTGTGGTACTCCGAAAGTTTGGCGCCGAGCAGGAGATTTTCAAATGCGGTGAGCAGCCGGTTGAAGATGTACTTATAACGCGGCATGCCGCCACGCAGCGCCCCGCCGCCCAGGATGCGCGACCCCAGCACCACGTCATACACGCCGGAGGAAATCATGCCCGCCATGGCGGCGACCAGCGTCGGTTTGTACTGGTAGTCCGGGTGCACCATGATGATGATGTCCGCGCCGGTGTCGAGCGCCGCGCGGTAGCAGGTCTTCTGATTGCCGCCGTACCCGTAGTTCTTTTGGTGAACGATCACGGTCAGCCCCAGCTCGCGGGCGACGCGAACGGTATCGTCGCGGCTGTGATCGTCCACCAGAATTTTCGCGTCGACGATGGCGGGAAGTTCGCGCACGGTGGCAGGCAGGGTCTTCGCCGCGTTATAGGCGGGCATGACAACCGCGACTCGCTTGCCTTCGATCATCGCTTCTCCGGCGCGGAACAGACGTCTTAGCAGACGAAGCTCTTCGCATGCGGACTGGATTCTTGAGGATTTTAGCATCATAACTGCCGCGATTTGCGTATGATCTCAGAGCTGCAAAAATGGCGCAGCAGCAGGGTGCTCGGGGGATCACAAATTCTAGCCGGGGAGACGCACGGATGAGGAAAGATGACCGGTCGTTGCTGGGATTTTCGGCTGTGGCGGCAGGTATTGCGGTTGTGGCGCTGACGCTGGCGGGCGGGACCGCTTCATTGAACGCGCGAACGTCGCCACGCGCTCCGCGCGCCGAGGGCGCCAAGGCCGCCGCGGGCGCCGCGCAGGCTGCCGCCGCGCAAGAGAAGCAGCCGAACGCGCAGGAAACGGCGGGGCAATTCTACATGAACGTGCAGGTGCTGAAAGACATCCCGTCCGACCAATTGATTCCCGCGATGCGCTACATTACCGGGGCCCTGGGAGTCGAGTGCGAGTATTGTCACGTCCGCGGGCACTTCGACAGCGACGATAAGCAGCATAAAGTGACCGCGCGCAAAATGATGCAGATGATGTTCGCCATCGATAAAGATAACTTCAACGGGCGGCGCGAAGTCACCTGCTACACCTGCCACCGTGGCGCGGCGCATCCGGTAGGCGTGCCGGTCCTGACGGCGGAAATGGCCGGCGCATCGATGATGGGACATTCCGGCATGATGGGCTGCGAGAATGCCA
>JBJKQB010000036.1:0-34418 GCA_046705825.1 Candidatus Acidiferrales bacterium | reverse complement strand
TTCCTGAGCGATTCTTCCACGGGAGCTGAGACGATTTCCTGCACGCGCTGGCGAAGGGCATCGACGTCGGCAAGCTGGAGGCTGGAGGGATCGATCGTGTCGTGCAAGTAGACGATGATTTTTCCCGGATGCAGCATCCAGTTGCCGGTTCGGAAGAATTCGTAGGAGCCGACGATGCTCATGGGCACGATGGGAATGGAGAAGCGCTGGGCGATGCGAAACACGCCTTTCTTGAATTCGTGGACGAGACCGTCGCGGGTCCGCGATCCTTCCGCAAAGGCAATCAGACTGACGCCGGAATCGAGGGCCTGCTTGGCGCGCGCGGTCATGATTTCGAGGCCGTCACGCGAGGGGCGGTCGGGCACGGGAATATTTCCGAAGCGGCCCAACATCCAGCCAAAAACCCGCACGATGAAGAGGGACTCGAGCTAGAAGCCGCGCACGAATTGCGGAATGGCGGAGTAGATCACGAACGGATCGAAGATGGTGACGTGATTGCAGACGAAGATGCTGGTGCGGCGGGGATCGAAGCCGGGAGAACGGCGCACCTCAAATTTCACTCCCGCGACGCGCAGGATGTTGCGGAAGAAGACGCGCTGTGGCCAGTCGTTCTTGCGCGGATCGACGAAAATGCCGAGGAATACGAGAAAGGTGCAGACGACGGCGAAATGGATTCCGCTGGCCGCCCACAACAGAGCGGAGCGCGCGGCCAGATAGAAATTCTTCAGGGCGGAGACCTTTCTCACACGAACACATCCAGCGCGGCGGGAAGAATTTCGAGGGAGAGGCAGCGCAGGCGAAGGATTTCGCCATCGACGAGGACGTAGACGGGGGCGTCGAGCTCGAAATCGACGCGCGTGGCGGCGGCGCGCGAGGCGAGGGGATCGTCGATGTGCGTCCCGGTAAAGAGGCGCGGAAAGGTGCGCAGCAGGCGGGTGCGGCTCACGGGGCTCCAGCGCACATATTCGATCTTGCCGTCGGTAGGATCGGCTTTGGGAGCGATCATCATTTTGCCGCCGGTGAACTTGCTGTTGCTGAAGGAGAGAAAAAGGCAGGGGCGGCGGTCCCAGTCGCCGCCGGGATCGAGGCGGTGCGGGAAGGCCTCCGGAGCGAGCTGGGCGAGGCGGGAGAACACGCCGAGAATGTAGCCGAGCTGGCCGGCGCGTTTGAAGCGGCGGTTGGTGAGTTCGCCCACATCAGCGGGAAAGCCGAGACTGACGAGGTTGAGCGAATAAATGTCGCCGCGATCGTGACTGAGGCGCACGATATCGCAGGCGCGGCGGCTGCGATTTTCGATGGCGTCAATGGTGTGCGCGAAGCCGTCGGGCGTGAAATCCTTGAGAAAAGAATTGCCAGTGCCGAGAGGGAGAATGGCGAGGGTGGGGCGTTCGCCGGTCAATGCGGGCGGGAAAAGCCCATTCACGACTTCGAAGGCCGTGCCGTCGCCGCCCACGGCGAGAAAAGTTCGAAAACCCTGCTCATAGGCGCGGCGAACCGCCTGGATGGCATCTCCCGGGGCGGTGGTGTGCATGATTTGCAGCTCCGCGCCCGTCTGGCGGACGAGATTCAACGCCGAATCGGCCAGCCTTCCGCAGCGGCCTCCGCCAGCAGCCGGGTTGATGACGACGAAGAAGCGCGGGTTCATGGACGAAAAACTTTGGATGCCTCCTTACGCGCAAATCTTACAGCGGCACGACGGATTCGCGGGTGACGCTTGCGCGAATCTGTTCCGCCAGGTCACCCCTCTTGATTTTCATCGAGGCGGTGCGGGGGAAATCGCAGTCCCAGACCAGATAGGCGTGCACGCGCTTGTAATTGAGCAGGCGGCGATTGGATTCGGAAATGGCGGCAACCATCTCGCCGGTGACCGGTTTTCCGGAATCGGGATGAACGACGAGCACGAGGCGTTCGCCGAGCATGGAGCGGGCGGGCCACAGGTAGTTCGCGGCAAAGACGCAGAATTCCTTCACCGGAATGCGCTCGAAGACGGATTCGATGTCCTCGGGATAAATATTTTTTCCTTCTTCGGTGACGATCATATTTTTCTTGCGGCCAAGAAGCTGGAGATGGCCGTGAGAGTCCATGCGGCCCAGATCGCCGGTCATGAGCCAGCCGTCGACGATGGTTTCGGCGGTCATGTCGGGATCGTCGAGATAATGCGACATGATGGTGGCGCTTTTCGCGGCCACTTCTCCGATGGCGTCCGCGTCGGGATTCAGGATGCGGAGTTCGACGCCCGGAAGCGGTTTGCCCACCGTATCGGCGCGAAAGGGCTTCAGATCGTTGACCGTAAGGACGGTGCAGGCTTCAGTCAGGCCATAACCATTCGCGACGGGAATTCCGAGATCGTAAAAGAACTGCAGCGTAGAAGGCTCGATGAAAGCGCCGCCGGTGATGAGCGCCAAGAGTTCGCCTCCGAAGGCTTTGTGCACCGCGGGCAAGAGCATGCGGCTGAGCTTCAGGTTGGGGCGCTTGCGGGTGAGGAGCTTGTTGATGGCGGTCATTGCGTCGAGCATCGCGCGTTTCCAGGGCGGCAAAGCGTCGAACTTGTCGCGCAGGCCGCGCTCGAGATTCTTGATGATGGCGGGGACGAGAGTGACGTAGGTGATTTTGTAGCGCACGAAGGCGTCGCGCACGAATTCGGGGCGCAGCGTGCGCAGATGAACGACGCATGCGCCGCACACGAACGGGCCAATGAAGCCAACCATGAAATCGATCGCATGATTGGTGGGCAGGATACTGAGGTAGCGAACGCCGGGCCAGAAGGGATACCAGCGCGTGAGCGATTTGCACTGTTCGAGGTAATTTCCGTGGGTGAGGACGCAGCCCTTTGGACGACCGCCCGTTCCGGAGGAATAGACGATGCAGGCGGCGTCCGCGCGCCGGCGGGGAACGAAGCGCGGCTCGCGCGCATCGCGGAAATCTTCCCAGCGTTTTGCGCCGGACAGTTTCGCGCCTGCGGGAGCTTCGGTGACGAGCACGACTTGCGTCGCGCGGTTGGCGAACGCGGCGGATTTGGCCAGATTGCGCCAGATGGGGTACTCGACGATCAGAAACTCAGCGCGCGAGTGCGCGAGAAGTTTCAATTGCTCATCAGGCGGGAGCTTGTAATCGAGGGGAACGAGAACGCCGCCACAGAAGAAGATGGCGTAAGCGGAAATCAGCCACTTGGACTGATTGGTCATGAGGATGGCGCAGCGAGCGTCTGCGGCAAGGCCTGCCTGGTGCAAGGCGCTGGCCAGCGGGAGCGCGGTGTCCTTGAACTGGCGATAGGTGAGGCGGGCGTTCTCGCGATCGCGATCCGCTTCAATCAGGCAAGTTTCGTTGGGCCAGCGATCGAGGGCGGCGCTGAGCGCTTCGTGCAGTGAATTGTATTGGTCGAGATCCAGCATCACAGGCGGGCGTAGACGCGTTCGGCGAGCGTGCGAAAATCGGAGACGCCCTGAAGCTCGTAGTCCGGCAACTCGATGTGGAAGTGCTGCTCGAGGCGCGTGAGCAGGTCGAGAGTCTGCAGGCTGTTGATGCCGAGCTTCTTGAAGAAGTCGTCGTCGGGACGCAGCTCGCCGGCAGGCACGTTGAAATGCGTGGCCGCAAGCTGAAGGATCTCGTCGGTGGTCTGATCGAGCGTCGCCATAAGCCCTTATCTTGCCACAAAACGCGGAATTCTTTCGCGGCCAGCGCGATCAAGGCAAATACGGCAGGGGATCGGTGCTTTCGACGAACTTGCGCAAGCCCGCTTCGACCGCGGGACGCGTAAAGAGGTCGCAAAAGATTTCGATCTCGCGCTGCAGTTCTTCGCGCGGAATGGGTTTGATGAAGCGCTTGGCGGCAATGGCGGTCTGGCGATCGAACTTGCCGATTTGCGCCGACGTTGCGCGCGCCACACGAAGCGCGTCGCCCTCTGCGGTGACCTGGCTGACGAGCCCAACCGACTGCGCCTTTGCGGCATTGATGCTGCGGCCGGTCAGCAGCAGGTCGCGGATGACGGCGTTGCCGACATCGCGCTTGAGGCGCGGGATGCCGCCAAAGCCGGGAATGAGGCCGAGGCGCAGCTCGGGAAAGCAGAAGCGCGCCATTTTATCGGCGACGATCAAATCGCAGGTGAGCGCCAACTCGAAGCCTCCGCCAAAGGCGATGCCGTGAACGGCGGCAATGGTGGTGAGCGGGGTTTCGTCGAGCGCGTTCATGACGCGATGAATGCGCTCGAGAAAATCGCGGACGCCGCGCGCGCGCTCCTTGGCGCCAAGACCCTGCGATTCGCGATAGAGCTCGCGCAAATCGGCGCCGGCGCAGAAGCCTTCCTTGCGGGCGCTCGAAATGATGAGGGCGTGAGCTTCGTTCTCCGCGGATTTCAGGGCGGTGATGAACTGCTCGAGTTCGGCCAAGGCGAGGGTGCCGATTTCGTTGCAAGGGGCGCGATCGAGGACCAATTCGATGACGCCGTCGCGCAATTCCCAGGAAAGCGCTTTGCCGGAGAAAGATTTCATGCGGGCTTCTTTCGATACATCGCTTCGATTTCGGCGGCGCAACGCGCAGCGATGGCCTCGCGCCTCAATTTGCCCATGGTGGTGAGCAAACCGTCCTCGACGGTGAAGGGCGCGGGCAAAATGCGGAACGCGCGAATCTGCTTGTAGTGGGGCAGATCAGCGTTGACCGCTTCGATGGCGGCTTGCACGGCAGAGGGCTTCAGCCCATTCGATGCCGCCGTGGTGACAAGGACGGCGAGCGAACTGCGCTGGTTGCCGACGAGCACGACCTGTTGCGCTTCGGGCAATCGCTTCGAGAGTTCGTTTTCGAGCGGCTCGGGCGCGACGTTGTGGCCGGAGCTGAGAATGATCAGATCCTTTGCGCGGCCGGTGATGCGCCAGTTGGCGTTCGCGCCGGCCTCGCCGAGATCGCCGGTGTGGAACCAGCCGTCCTCGAGGGCTTTGGCCGTCTCTGCCGGACGCTGCCAGTAGCCAAGAAAAATGTTGGGACCGCGGACGAGAATCTCGCCGGAATCGGCGGTTTTCATCTCGATTCCGGGAATGGCCGGACCGACGCGTCCGGGTTCGACGCGACGCGGATCGTCGAGCGTGCAGATCGCGGTGGTTTCGGTGAGGCCATAGACCTGCAGGACGGGAATCCCCAGCATCATGAAAAAGAGCTGCGTGTCGATGGAGAGCGGGGCGGAGCCGCAGATGAGGGCTTTGAGATTCGGGCCGACGACGCTCTTGCGGATGGCGGGGAACATCGTGCGTTTGGCCAGCGCGAGAGCGAGCGAATCGAGCGGGCTGCTGCCGCCTGCTTTGCGCTTCGCGAGATAGGCGCGTTCAGCGCGGGCAAGGACGGCGGGCGCGATGCCGCCGCGCTGCTCGACCGTTTCCAGGATTTTTCGGCGCACGCGTTCAAGGAAAATCGGGACATTGATGAAATAGTCCGGCTGGGCGAGCTTGAGCTCTTCGGAAAGCTTCGAGAGGTCGGTGGAAAGCAGGAGAACGCTGTTGCGCGAGAGAGCGGTGAGCAGAAGAATCCACGAAGCGGCGAAGCAGAAGGGGCCGTAGTGAAAAATGCGGTCGGGCGCGGGATTCGAGGCGCTGCGGGAGCCCATCAACTGGATGAGACGGGCGCTCGTGCAGGGAAGCATGTGATTCACGTTGCCCGCATTCAGGATGACGCCCTTGGGTTCGCCCGATGTGCCGGAGGTGTAAATGATCGTGAGCGGATCCGAATCAGCGTGATGAAATGGAGCTGCGACGGGAGGGGCGCCGGCTGCAGCGAATACCGATTCGAGCGTTGGGAGCGGCGGCGTGGACGGCAAGTGCTTCTGAATTTCCGCGACGAGCGCGGCGTCCGAACAGAAAAGGCGGGCCGGAGATGAGTCTTCGATCATGGAGGCGAGTTCCGCGGGCGCCTGGCGCGGATACATCGGGACGACAACGATTCCTTCGGCCATCAAGGCGAGATCGAGCGCAGCCCAGCGAATGCTGTTGGGCGCGAGCAGGACGCAGCGATCGCCGGCGTGCAGGGATTGCGCGCGAAGGAATTGGCGTGCTTGCGCGATCAGGGCAAGAAGAGCGGCGCCGGAACAGTCGACGAATCGCCCGTCACGAATTTCGCGCAGCACGGGCGATTCGCCCGCGTTCTTCAACCGTTCGAAGATAATTTCAAGAAAGGTCATGGCTTCGGTTTTGGGCACGCGCTACGCAAGCGCCGACTCGTGGCGCTCGAGCAGTTCACGCAGGAGCGGGCTGAGCGGCGGCAAATAATCCTCCCAGCTCAACACGCCGGTGCGGATGGGAAATTCGGGATAGGTGCGCGCCACCTGCTCTTCGAAATAAGTTCCCATGCGCGCCATGAGCTGGAGATTGCGTGCGACGACGCGGCCGTTGGCGCAGCGGATTTGATCCGCTTCGGCATCGAGAAGGCGAAGGGCCTCGGGAATTTTATCCTCGAGTTCCGCATCATCGACGGTCATCAAGAGGTGTTCGTGGCCGCGCTCGCGCATCAAGTTGCGGATGCGCTCGTCCATGGTTACACCGGCGGAAGGGACACCGGCGGGCATGGAAGTGACGATGGCATGGTAGCGGGAGGAAAGGATGCGCTCGCAGACGCGCAGGATGCTGACGAGCTCGAACATGTTGTAGCGGCCGGACGGGAAAATGGGAACGCCGCCCAGTTTTTCCGACATGCGCTCGCACGCATCCGCATCGAGCATTTCCATGCCGATCAGGACAGGGAAGGCGCTGCGATCGCGCAGATAATTGCGCACGCCAGCGGCCAGGGCGGAAAGGTAGCGGTCGTAGGCGACGTCCACATCGCGGCCGGAGCGATGAAAATAAATCGTGCGGTAGTAGCTCTTCTTGTAGGCGCCAAAAACGGAATGAGCGAACCAGCGTCCAATGGACGGCTTCACCGGCCAGAAAAACGGATTGATGGGGCAAACGGCCAGGACCGGCTTTGAGCCGTCCCAGCCAACATCGAGCAGGGCCTTGCGGCCGAATTCGGGGCCGAGCGGCTCGAAGGTCCATGCGGTGTCCGTGCCGAGTTCCGCGCGGATTCCGAGCTTGCCGAGAAGCGTTTGCGACTCCACGTTGCGCGTAATGATGAAAGAGTTGCGGCAGAAGCGCTTGCACATTTTTTGCAGGAAGGCGTCCATCGCGCCGGCCTCGCCGCCATAGGCGATGCTCAGCTTATTTTGCGCGGCAGCGATGCCCAGCGAGCCGATCATCATGTTGGCCAGCGCGTTGGCGAACTTGCTCTTGAACATGGAGCCTTCGCAGGCGATCACGCCATGCTGCCGGCGGATTTCGCGGTGCAGGAAGGGCGGGTAGACGTTCGGGAGATAGACCTGGCGCGCGTTTTCGAAATAGCCGCGCGAGTTCGCGAAGTCGAAGGACATCACGCTCAAATCGAGATTGTCCGCGCCGAGGATGCGGCGCACCTGGCGCACGATTTCCTGCACGCGCACGTCCGAGCCCGTGTTGCGCGTGCCATTGTAACCAGCGAAGAGGAGCTTTAGCTTTTTCCCGGGCGCCCACGATTCGCCCTTGCCGAGCATCCACTGAAACTTGTTCAGCTCGATCAGCCCGCCCACCCAGATTTCGAGGAGGAGATCGGCGTCGAGCATCAGCGTGCGTCCTGAGTGGCGGCGCGTGCGGGCCAGCCGGCGTACGGGAAAGTGAAATGATTTTCGCGGCTGAAGCGGAGCAGGGGATAGCAGTACTCGGAAAACGCGGCGGGGCGGCGGCCCATCTCGGCGACGACGCGCGTGTTGTCGAAGACCGTATTCCAGATCAGATAGGGGAGGAAGACTTTCAGGAGCGTGGCGAGGCCGCCGACTTTTCCCGCGCGTCCGGCGAGCGCATTCACGATTTTGGAGGAGGGGCCCTCGAGGCCGGGCGCGAAGACGGGCGAGCGCTTATTTTGCGCTTTGGCCAGCGCGCCGGTAAGAGCGGAGAAGGTCTCGGAATCCACGCCGGAGGAAAGATGATAGGTGTCGTGCGCCGGATTGACTTTCTGGTGCAAGGTGGCAATCGAGTCGGCGACGAAATCCACGGGAACGATGTCGATCTTATCGCCGGGACGGAAGGGAAGCACGGGAAGTCCGGCAAGAAAGACGAAGGCGCGGACCATATCGAACTGGTTGGTTTCAGGGCGGCGGCTGTCGCCCAGAACGATGCTGGGACGAAAGATGGTGAAGGGAATTCCGGGGAGCAATTCGCGGATCATGTGCTCGCAGAATTTTTTGGTTCGCGCGTAGGGATCGTAATCGGAAAGGGACCAATCGATGGACGAATCTTCCTGGATCACAGCGTCGGAGCGGCGCCCAGCGACGGCCACGGTGCTGACATGGCTGAAGCGGCGCAGGCCGTGATGATCGCGGGCACGCGTGGCGAGCTGGATCACTTCGAGCGTGCCGCGCAAATTCACGTTGAGGCAGCTTTTTTCGGACTTGCGGTTGAGCGACGCGGCGCAGTGGATGACCGAATCCGTGGTGTGCACCAGTTGGGCGTAGTCCTCGTCGCTCAGGCCGAATTGCGGGCTGGTGATGTCGCCGAGGAAAATGCGGATGCGCGAGCGCAGGCGATCCTCGAATCGCGCGAAATCCATGTGCAGCTGCAGCGCGCGCCAGAGGCGTTCCTGGGCTTCCTGCCGGGTGCGCGCGCGCACAAGCAGGTTGAGCGGATCGGAATAGTCCGCGAGCAGGTTCGATGCAACGTGAGCGCCGATGTAGCCGGTCGAGCCGGTCAGGAAAATAGGCACGGTGATTGATGTCAGCCGGCCGGGCCAGAGGCGCGTTCCGAGCGTTCGCTCGGGAACGGCTGCGCGCGAACGGCGAGCGGCACACTCCTGCGCGGAAGCGGCTCCGGCTGGCGGCCTTCGAGGAGAGGATAACACCACTTGCGCAGCGCGGGAATGTGGACGTTGATCCAGTAGTCCCACCAATCGAGCGAGCGCACATCGTAGCCGAAGACCGCGCGCTCGGCGGGCACGAGGGCCGCGCTGAGCTGCTCGATATGGGCGGCTTCGAAGACGTGATCGTTCAGCAGGATGAAGGGCTCGAACAGCTCGATCAGCTTGATGACTTTATCGAGTTCGCGCTCGCGGCGGGCCAGCGGCGGGCGCACGAAGGGAATTCCCTGGACGCTGCGATTGATCGCTTGAACGACAGCTTTCTGCGCCGGAGCAGAAAGCTTTTCGTAGCGCGTTTTGGACACGGGGATGGCGTCGAATTTGGCGCGCAAGCGATGCTGAAAACCATTCTGCGCGCGATAGAACTTGCGGTGGCCCAGGCAGGTGAGTTCGATGGAGCGGCGCATGTCGCAGGGATTGGTGACGGAACTGGCCATCTGGTAGACGCGCGCATGACAGCGCGACGCGAGCGCGGCGGCGACCAGAGTCATGCCGCGGCAAAGGACGTCGACGGGAATCAGGTCGAGGCACTTCTTCTCGTTGGTGGGCAGCTGGCGGAAGAAAGTGCCGAGCAGGTAAGAAAGGGAAGCGGAGGTGTTGACGCCTTCGTTCCAGCCCAGGAAGGGCTTCCCGATGGAGGATTCCACGATGGCAGGGCGGACGATGGCGATGGCGGCGCGAGGGTTGGCGTCGAGGAAATTGCGGATCAAGGATTCGGCCAGGCTCTTGGTGAAGGTGTACGTGTTGGGCCAACCGAACTCGCTGGCGCGCTCCATGCCGATGTTTGTGAGCGTCTGGCGGACCCAGCGAAGGCGGTTCTTGCGAATCTGATTGTCGAGGGCCGCGCCTTGCAGATCCTTGGCGGCGTGTTCCTTGCCGAGCGCGGCATGGCGAAGATCTTCGGCCAGTTCCTCGGATTCCGCGCGTGCCTCGGTCTCGCGCACGACCGATTCGAGCCGTTCCCACTCGGCCTGCGCGTCGAAATCGAGCCGGCCGATGGGCGTGTAGTTCCTGGGCAGCTTCTCGAGGATGCGGCCGTCGCGGCGGCCGGCAACGTAGCAGGTGGAAATGTGGAGCAGGGCAGCGTGGTCGCACTGGCGAAGGAAGTCGAGCAGGTGGGCGGTGGCGCGCACGTTGGTGGCCAGAGCGTCGCGCAAATCGGGATTGAAGTCGGTCAAGCCCGCGCTGTTGACAATGACGTCCACGTCGCCCGCCAGCCGGCGCCGCGCGTCGACGGAAAGGGCAAGGCCGGGTTGAGTCACGTCGCCGGCGATCACTTCGACGCGCTGGCGAAGAAAGTCCGCGAGATTCGACCCGTGCTTTTTGGCCAGAGGCTCGAAAACGGGTGATTCCTCGACCAGGCGCTGAAAACGTTCGAGTGCGGTTCGGGAGCGGTGCGGCCGGATAAGCAGATGCACGCGCCCGATTTCCGGAAGATCCTCGAGCAGACTTGCGAGCCAGACCTTGCCAATGAAGCCGGTCGCGCCAATGAAGAGGATGTTCTTGCCGCGCAGAGCGGCGCGAACGGAGAAGTGGCTTGGCGGGTGAGAAGTGAAATGGACGACCGGCACAGACGCGGAATTGGCGCTGCGGTGAACCGGGCGGATGGTCTCGTGCAGGAGCTCCGGGCGCTTGCGGAATTTCAGGTCGCGCAGCAGCTTGCTGCGTGGGCGCGCGCCATCGGGCGCATTCCCGGAAAAGCGCGCCAAAGGTCCGCGCGGGCGGATGACCGGCTCGAGAAGACGTCCCGTAGCCATGCCGTCGCGAAAATCGAGGCGATTGCAAATGATTTCGCCGACGTTCAAGTGTCTGGCGAGCGGGCGCATGATATGGTCCAGACCCTGGCTGACCAAAACGACGCGCGCGCCGGAGGCGATGGCCTCCTGGAGCTTTTCGTGACCCGGCCGCTTGATCCGCGCTTTCAGCTCGTATTCGAAGTATTCCTCGCCCAGCAAGTCGAGGCGGTCGCGGCTGACGCCGCGAAGAACCATGTGCAACAGGCGCGTGGCGAAGGCTCGATTCGTCAGATAGAAGACAGGACGCCCGACCGCGAGCACGCCCATGGCGCCGCGGCGGGCCCAGCGCTCGAGAAAGCTCTGCGCGTTCCAACTGAAGAAGGCGACCGGGCGGACAGCGGTGAGATTGAGCAGGCTGCCTTCGACGCGCCAAAAGACGGGTTCGCGCTGCGAGGGGCCATGCGCGTCCGCATCGCGCAGGTGTGGCGTTTGCGCGGAGGTGGATTCGATCGTGTGGGATCGCGTCATGTCGATTGCACGAAAAAGGGGTATCTAAAATACTTAGCACGCCGCCCGCGCACGATCAAGCGGGCGATCTATTCAGTTGGTGCCGTGCGAACCCGGGTACTGGAAGAGGTAGACGGGCCCCGCGGGCCCGGCCACGCCGCGCGTATTATATTCGAGTTGCCACTCAAAATGGCGATCGTCCGTCGGATACCCGACGCCACGGGGGTAGGGGTAGGGAATCAGGGTATGGAACGGCAGGGGCGCCACAGTGTCGCCATCGGCGGCGTAGAAATCCATGTCCTTGGCGAAACCGTTCGCGTAGAAAAAGTAGTCGCGCGTCCATCCGGCCGGAAGCGGGGGCAGGTGCGTGGAATCGAAGCTGACAGCGACTTCGTCGCCTGAGCCGTAAATCACGTACTCATCATCGGCGGCGCGCACGAGCGGGGTGACATCGCCATAGCGGGTGTAATTGCCGATTTGCCGCGCGTAAGGCCCGGTGGGGCTGATGTCCGAGTAGACGTAGCGAATGTCGTCCACGGGATCGCCCTTTTTCGGATTTCCCTCGACCACCAGCGGATAGCCGCGGAAGTCGAGCGAAGCGCGCGCCAGAGGGATTTCGGCGGTGCGGAAGGGCAAATTCGCGGGCGAATTGTCGATGCGAATGCGGTCCCAGTAGATTTGCAGATTCGTGGTAATGCGAATGCGGCGCGTGCCGGGCGGAAGTTTGCCGGTCAGGTCGGCCACCATGGTGCGATCCAGCCCTGCGGGGAAGCCCATGTCGTCGACCACGCGAATCCATTTGCCGGAAGGCTCGAGCGCCTCGACGTAGGGCGGAATCGGGGTGATGCCGGCCTGCCAGGCGGCGTACATCGAGTTGGCGGTGAAGTAATCGGTGAAACCGTCCATCAGCAGGCGCAGCGGCCTCTTTGGATCCCAGCGTCCCAGATCGAGCGTCAGGGAGTGCATGCCCGCAAATCCCTGATACGGCGCCTTGGGAAGATCCATGACAAAACGGCGGTCGCGTTTCAGGAGAAGCGGCAGGACGTTCCGACCTTTGCCGTCCCATGCGCCGGCGGGGGGATGCGCGTCTCGAGCGACGACCACCTTGAACTTGGGGAACGGAGGATTGCTGGCGAAGCGCTCGTTGGGCCAAACCTCGACATTGGCGGGATGATCGACAGCGAGCAGGCGCACCTGATCGAGGTAATCGAGTTCCTCCATGGGCTCGAGCATGCGGAAAAGAATCCGGCCGTCTTTCGCAGCGACCTCTGAGCCGGGAACCTTGAAATATTCATCCGGGTCGGGAACATTGCGTTCATGCGGGCCGACCCAGTGGCCCACAATGCCGGGTCCGATCATATCCGCGAGGAAATGGAATTCCTTGCCGTTCCAGACGAAGACGATGGGGCAGGAGCTGCCGCGGCGATCAATCTCGGTGATGACGTCGCGCTTCTCGGGCGGGACCTGCAATTCATCCTGGGGAACGCCGGTGGGCCAGAGGAAGCGCACGACATCCGGCTCCGATTCCGTTCCCAGGCCGGCCAAGATGTCGGTCGGGCCCTGTCCGAGATAGCCGGATGCGCCGGGCACTTCCCATTTTTGGCGCAGCGCGCCGGCAATCACGCGGACCTTCGTGCCGATGCCAGTCTTGTTGTCGTGCTGGCCCTGGAGCGCGATCTGCACCCAGTTATATTTGTTGCCGCCGACGTTTCGCAGGAGCACGGGCGGGCGCTGATTCTGCGTGATCAGCAAGTCTTTCGAGCCATTGCCCTCGAAATCGCAGGCGATCACCGAGCGCGGATCGTGCAGAACGACTTTGTCGAGGCCCGTCTGTTTGGTGACATCGCGCCAGCCGTCCGGCCCTTCATTGCGCAGCAGGATGATATGACCTGCGCCGTCAAAACCCTCGCCGACGGCCACCAGATCGATCCAGCCATCGTTGTCATAATCGATTGGGGCGATGCCCCAGCCGCGCATCCAGCCGATGTTCGGCAGCTTCACACGGTGGAACGATTTTCCCTCGACGTTTTGCCACAGGCTGAGGCCGGGCGGCGCCCAGTGTGTAAACGCCAGGTCCATCCAGTTATCTTTGTTGAAATCCAGCGCGACCACGCCGGCAGCCGAAGGAGGCATGGGCGTGGCCCACGGCTCGGTTGCTGGGAACTTGCCTTCGCGCGGATTCAGATAAATCGAGGGAGACTCGTGCCAGTTGGTCAGGACGAAGTCGATGGCGCGATCGTTGTTGATGTCGCTGCCGATGGCGGCAATGGACGAGGCTGTGCCTTGCATGCCGGCCTGCGTGGTCCAGTTGGTGAATTTGCCGTTGCCGTCGTTGCGCCACAGGACGTTGCCGGGTCCGGGCAAATTGGCGGGAAAGGTGAACGGCTGATGCGGATGGGGAAGCGGGGAGTCGTTGAAGCGCGTGATGTAGAGATCGAGATCGCCGTCGTGATCGTAATCGATGAAGGTCATGCCCAGGATGAGGCCGCCGGTATTGATCCCGGAGGCGTCGGTCACGTCCTTGAACGTGCCGTTCCCTTCGTTGTGGAAGAGATGCACGCGGCGATTGATGGCCACAGCGAGATCGGGATGGCCATCGTTGTCGTAGTCGCCCACGGCGCAGCTGGTGGCCTCGCCATACATCTCGAGATGCGCTTTTTGCGTGACGTTCTCGAATCGGCCGTGGCCCAGATTGCGATAGAGTCCCGCGAAACCGTTTCCGTTGGCGTTGACCAGAAAAACGTCGGGCTTGCTGTCGCCGTCGTAATCGATGATGCACGCGCCCGAGCCCAAGAAGCGATCGAGCGACGGAGGACCGGCGGGCTTCTTGGAATCATATTCTCGCGGGACGGGCAGGCGCCGCGTGGGCAGACCCGACTCGGCGGTGGCATTGACGAAATGCGCCGACGTCAGCGGCGGAACCGGCTCGGGCGCGGGAATCATTTCTTCCGCGAGCGAATATTTCCCCTGGTCGCCGTAGGTGAAGCTAATGGGCGAGCCCACCTTTTCCGCGTTCATCTGCTCGAAGCGGGCGAGATGCACTTTTGCCTGGTCCTTGTGCCCCGAGCGGAGGAGCGCCTGCGCCAGTCCAAATTCCGCCGATAGATGGAAGGGATTCAGCTTGAGAGTGGCCTCAAACTCCGGGACGGCCTTCGCGTACTGCTGCTGCTCGGAATAGAGCAGACCGAGAAAATAATGCGTATCGGGATCGTTGGGATCGATCTGGGCCACCTTCTCGAAATCTGTAAGCGCTTCGTCGGGCTTTCCTTCCGCTTTGTTGATCAGGCCGAGATTGAACCAGGCATGCGGATTGGTGGGCTCGAGCTGGGCAGCTTTTGACAGCACCCGGGTTGCGTCGGTATAGCGCTGCATGTTGAAGAAGGCGATGCCCATGTTCATGCAGGGAATGTTCGACTGTGCATCCATGACGCAGGCGCGCTGAAAATGCCCGAGCGCCTCCGAGAACTCCTGGCGGTTCATCAGCGCGATTCCGATGGCGTTCTCGCGCGCGGCCTGGAGGTGGAAATTCGGCGCTTGCCCGGCGGCAGGTTCGGCGGGGGGCTGTACGGGCGGACGGCGGCGTTTCTTCTGGCCGGCGCCTGCGATCGCGCACAGCAAGATCAGCGCCGGCGCGCCGAACCGGATGAGACGGTTCATGCGGGCGAACTCTCCGTGTGGTTTGACGGAACTCTCATTCGGCAGGGAAGGTCGCGCGCCCGTCCTCAGATGATTTCAGGGGCGCGCAGCTCGTGATGGCGCGAACAGCTTCGCGCGCCGCTCCATTCTCGTTCATGGAAGGCGCATTTTACCGTTTCTCGAACGGTTTCGCAGCAATAATACCCTGACCCTCTTTGACGGTGATGATGCGATCGGCGGCTACGTTGGAGAGATGATCGACGTGCCCGCTGGGCCAGCGCAGCTCGATCGAATTGGCTTTCGTGGATGACCCCAGGCCGAAGGTGAGCACCAGCTCGCTGGAAGAGAGATAGCTGCCGCCGCTCCACAGCGTTTGATCCTGCGTGCCGTTGCCCGCGGTGAGGATGACTTCCGTGCCGATGCCGTCGCGATTCGATTTTGTGCCCACCAGTTTGATGCGCAAGCCATGATTGGTCACGCCGCGATCGAGGAAGACGGCGGCAGGGCCGCCATTCGTGGTGATGGCGATGTCCGGCGTGCCGTCGTTATCGATATCGCCATAGGCCGCTCCGCGAGCCACGCGCGGCGCGTCGAACGATTTGCCCATCTGCGCCGCAACATCCTGGAAGCGATGCCCGTCGATGTTATGGAAGAGGTGCGGCGGCTCGGCATAGTGCACGTTTTGGGAGACGCGCTCGATTTGCGGATCGATGTGGCCGTTGGCGACATACATGTCGAGCCAGCCGTCCAGGTCGTAATCAAAGAAGAAGCAGCCGAAGCCGAGAGTCATCAGGCTATCGCGTCCGACCGCCGTTTGCGGGGCTTCGTCCACGAACAGGCCGTTCTTTTCGTTGTGGTAGAGCGCCATCATCTGATTCGAAAAATTGGTGATCACCAGGCTGGGATATCCCGAGCGGTCAAAGTCCGCGGCATCGATGCCCATGCCCGCGCGGGCCACGCCGTCTTCGCTGAAGCCGATGCCCGCGGGAACACCTCGCTCGCTGAACGTTCCGTTGCGATTGTTAATGTAGAGCTTGTTTGGCTCCGTGTCGTTGCTGATGGCGATGTCCGGCCAGCCATCACGGTTCGCGTCGAAAACGGCGATTCCGAGGCTCTTGGAGGTTGGGTCGTAGAGCCCCGCCTTCCTGGTGACGTCGGTGAACGTGCCATTCCCGTTGTTGCGCCAGAGGCGGACGGAAGCGCCGTGATAGGACTCGGGCGTGCAGTACGATTTCGACTTGCCGTCCATCGTGCAGTACAAGTCGTGTTCCGGGGACCACTGAACGTAATTCGCCACCAGCAGATCGAGGTGGCCGTCGCGGTCGTAATCGACCCAGGCCGCGCCGGTGCTGAAATCGTTGATGCCCCAGAGTCCCGCCTTCTTGGTGACGTCGGTGAATGTGCCGTTGCCATTATTGTGGAACAGATGATTCTGGCCGTAGCCGGAGACGAAGATATCGTCGTAGCCGTCGTTGTCGTAATCGCCGATGGCCACGCCCAAGCCGTACATGGGAACGGCCAGGCCCGCTTGCCTGGTCACGTCCGTGAAGGTGCCATTGTGATTGTTGCGATAGAGCGCCAGAGTGGTCGCGCCGTGGACATGATGTCCGGGCCAGTCGGTGCCGTTGACGAACAGGAGGTCTTCCCAGCCGTCGTTGTTGTAATCGATGAAGGCGACACCCGGGCCCATCGTTTCGGGCAGCCACTTCTTACCAAACGCACCGTTGTTGTGGACGAAATGGATTCCTGCCGCGCGCGTGATGTCCTCGAAATGGATGGTGTTGGCGGGCGCGGCGGGTTTCTTCGCAGCTACCGCGGAGACGAGGCAGGCAAAGGAGAGCAGCCCTGACAAAAGAGCGATGCAGAACCTGCTTTTGGCCCGGCCGCTCATTCGCCACGACTCTGAGCCACTTTATTCCCGTACGGTCGTGCGGAGGGCTTTAGGATTGCGGTTTGCCGCGGCCGTTTCGAAACTCGCGCGCTGGTCTGGCCTGAACTTGCGGGCTGCGGCAGGAACGACGCGATGTCTCCGGAATCGTGCTCGTGGATCTTCTGGCGTTCGATGTTGGCGTTCGTATGCTTCGCGCGGAACGGGCCGGTCAGGGTTTCCGAAGCCTCGTCGGCTTTGAACCGCAAATAGCGCACTTCGAAAGCCTTCGATTCCTTTGCATTGCTCAAACCCGTGTAGCACAGCATCAGGTTGTAATTTGCCTCCAGATCCTCGGGATCGATGGAGATGGTGTGCTCGAATTGGCGGACGGCCTTCGCGTACTTGTGCTGCAGGAATAAGACACGGCCGATGTCGTCGCTGACCACGCGATCTTCGGGATACTGCGCGGCGGCCACGCGGAAATAGCGAAGAGCGCCATCATAGTTACCTTGTTCCATCAGGACCCGCCCGTAGAAGTAATTCGCGCGGGCGAGCTTCGGAGCGATCTGCAGCGCTTTGGACAGCACCTGCTTAGCCCCCACAATATCTCCTTCCAGGACGCGAGCACGGCCGACGTTCACCCAGCCGTCCGGGTTCGAGGGATCGTTTTTCGTGATCTCTTTGAAGGCGTCTTCGGCGCCTTTCAGGTCGCCCTGCAGCAGAAGTCCGATGCCGTAATCGTTCCAGCGCTGCCATTCATTCACGTCGAATTCGGTCTTGGCCTTGGGCTCCGATGCGGTGGGCGGCAGCACGTTCAGGTCGGCAGAAGCTTGCGCCATCGTGACGATGGGCAGATTGGGGATGGCCTTGATCTTGCCGGAGACGTCCTGGAGATCGCCGGTATAGGTGATGTTGCGGTCGTCGAATCCCGGGGCGTAATCGCCGGGATGGGTATTGTGGAACACGCCGGCAAAGGCGAAGTGGGTGTTGATCCAGGAGAATTTGCGGTAGTTCAGCTTGGCCAGCAGGTGAATCGGCCCTTTTTCATCCCGCGGGATGCGGAGACGGTAGTGGACCGTATCCGCAGCGCCGGGCGGAATCAGATGCACGTAGACGGTGGCGCGTTCGGCCCAGGCGTTGCGGCGCGTGATGGGATTGCCGTGGCCATCGATGAGAAGCGCGCGGTAGAAATGAGCGCTGGGGTCAACCGGCCCGCGTCCGCCATCCTCGACGCCGCCACTCCAGAAAATGATGCGGCCTTTGTTGTCCGTCGCTTTCAGTTCGAGCCAGCAGTCGAAAGCGTCGACGGTGCCGCCGGGAAAGAAGTGGCCGACGCCCACGGTGCGCACGACGACGTCCACGCGAACCGTGTCGCCTGCGCGGACTGCGGCATTAACGCGATCGATCGGCGCGGTTACGGGCTGCGGCGGCACAGTGGGTACAGGAGCGGAAGGGGCGGCCATTTCGGATTCCTCGCCCACCGCGAAGGTGGTTTCGATCTGCGGCTGTTCCGGCTGCATGGCGCGCGGGTTGACTCTGGGCAGCGGCTTATCCGGCGAGACAGCAAAGATGTCGACGCGCACCTTGCCGTCTTTCAGGAAGTTTTCCACATCCTTAAGTTGAGTCTCGTCTTTGTTCACGTAGGGAACTGCCGTATTGGCGGCGACGAATCGATGATTGTGGATGAAGCCGTCGATGTTACCCGCATCGTTGGAGCGCGTCAGAGGCATGTGGCAGTTCTCGCAGCTCAACGGCTTGGGCGGATAGTAGAAAGATCGCGCGCCGAAGCCCGAGACGCCGCTGGCCTGCCAATTGTCGTAATCGTCGAAACCGCGCACCCAACGATAGTGGTTCACCGGGATGTCCAAGTGGACCTTGTGGCAGGCGGAGCAGAATTCGGCGGTTTGTTTGCGCATGAAGGGCTTGAGGAAGGTCCGCCGGTGCGGATCCGGATCTTCTTCGATCATGAAATCGATGAACTTGCGCAGATAGGGATTCTTGGTCGCCACCAGCTTGCTGAGCGCCGGGTACTGCAGCACGTAGCCACCGTTCCCCATGGTGTTCTGGATCATGCGGAAGGAGTGGCAGACCATACAGCCAATGCCGGCCTGCGCGGCGCGCGTATGCACGCGCGGGGAGATGGGGGTGTTGAAATGGCCGGGGAAGAAGAGCGCCGCGTCGTGGCAGCCCGCGCACCACTTGGAGGGCTGCACGCCGACGGTGTCCTGCATATAAACCACGGCCTGGCGGTACCACTGATTGTTGAACGAGGAGAAGTGGTGCATCGAGCTTTCCCACTCGCGATAAATATCCGCGTGGCATCGCTGGCACGCCTGCGAGTCGAGGAAAAAGCTCTGTGGGACGGTCCCGCCGGTCAGCGTCTTTCCCGAACTGGGGAAAAACTGGCTGCTGGGCCCTTCGCCCTCCTGGTCCATGCTGGCGGGCGCGATGGACGGATTGCGAATAACATACGTGTCGTTCCACGGAATCGTGCGCAGCCACCACGACCCGGCCGCAATCCC
Organism: Candidatus Acidiferrales bacterium; assembly: GCA_046705825.1. Taxonomy (GTDB): domain Bacteria; phylum Acidobacteriota; class Terriglobia; order Acidiferrales; family UBA7541; genus Palsa-295. The sequence continues at coordinate 15,252 of JBJKQB010000036.1, read as the reverse complement.
CGCTGCCACCGCCACGCACAGGCCGAGCCGCAGCGCCGATTTCGCCGTGCTGGCCGCCAGCCAGCCGCGCTGCCCGGCCATGGCAAAGACCAGAATCGCGCAAGCCAGAATGCTGAGGATGATATGGGAATAGAGCAGATCCCATTCCTGGTGCCGCGCACCGGTATAGATAATGGCTGCGCCCAGCAGGCCGCCGATCAGCAGCACGACCCAGCCGATTCGCTCTCCGATGGACCCTTGACGCAGCAGGCGGCGCAGGTAGGGAATGGCCGCCAGCACAAAGGCGACGCCCAGCAGCAGATGTAGCAGCACGATCCCCTCGTACCAGATCGTGGGGGTCGGCCAGCTATAGAGGATGAAAGCAGATATGGCCAGTGCTGCGGTCAGGCCGCCAAAGGTCCGTCCCAGCGTGAAATGCCCGAGAATCTTTCGCAACGTTAGTCCCCCACCCGGACCTGAAGTGCAGACCGGCGAACCGGCCCGCGCAAAAAAGCAGTGCCTCGAGGTGTGCCGCATGGCTAGGACGTTCGACCAAGCCCAGTTGCGGCGAGAGGAGCAGCTTGCCCGGAAGAAACCGACCGACCAACCAAGGCCCTGGCACCCCCAAAAACCGCCCTCGAAGTGTGATTACCATCACACCCGCGATACCGAGGGTCAATAGTAGATTCCTATTAGTCCGGAATAGCGGGCCGAAAGCACAAGTTCCATATCACACGCGCCGGTGATCTGCAGGATTTTTGACCTTCGCCCCGCCTGCTGCGTTCCATGGACGGGTTCCGCCTCATGCAGGCCCTGGCCGCGTACGTGGTAGACTCTGCAACTCATCTGTCTTCCAGAGGAGCCATCTTGAACGATCCTTGCTTTCTTTCTCTCTGCGAAATGGCGGAGGCCATTCGCGCGCGCAAGATTTCCTCCGCCGAGCTGATTGACGCGCATATTGGGCGCATCGAGCGGCTCAATCCCAAGCTGAACGCCTACGTGCACACGGATTTTGAAGGCGCGCGCCGGCAGGCGCAAGCGGCGGATGATGCCGTTCGCGACGCGGCGAAATCGCGGACGCTGGGCCCGCTGCATGGCGTCCCCATCTCGATGAAAAGCTCGATCGATGTGGGCGGCTGGCCCTGCGAGTGCGGCAGCCGCTTGCGGCGCGATTACGCCGCGGCGGCTGACGGGCCGCTCGTCGCACGGCTGCGCGCCGCCGGGGCGATCCTGCTCGGGAACACGAACGTTCCCGAATTTCTGATGGCTTGGGAAACGGATAATGCTCTTTTCGGGCGCACCAACAGCCCCTGGAATCCCGAGCGCACGCCGGGCGGCTCCAGCGGGGGAGAAGCCGCAGCGATTGCGTCGGGGTGCTCTGGCGGCGGGATCGGCAGTGACGGCGGCGGTTCCATCCGCGTTCCCTCACATTTCTCCGGAATTTGCGGGCTGAAACCTACGCCGGGACGCGTTCCTGCGACCGGCCATTTCCCCGGGTCCGCGGGCCCATTCGCGCAGTTGGGAGTGGTTGGGCCGATGGCGCGGACGGTGCGCGATGTCGAGCGACTGTTCGAGGCGGTGGCGGGGCCCGATCCGGGCGATGCGTGCGCCGCGCCCGTTCCGTTGCGGCGCTGGAGCGATGCGGAGATCCGCAAGCTGCGTGTGGGGTATTTTGCGCAGCACGAAATGGCGCCGGTGACGCCTGAAACAGCGTCGGCCGCACGAAAAGCTGCGGAGGCGTTGCGCTCGGCGAGTTTCGAGGTGATCGAGTGGCTGCCGGAAAACCTGGATCGCGTTCAGAGGCTTTGGTTCAATCTCTTCTGCCGCGCGGGGCAAATGGCTTTTTCACCCATGCTCGAGGGCAACGACGGCCAAATGAGCCCCATGCTGCGCGAGTTTCGCGACGCCATCGCGCAGCAACCGCCCTTAACCGCGACTGAACTGCTGGATACGCTGCTCGAACGCGATGTTTTGCGCGCGAAATTTCTTTCCAAAATGGAGGAATTCCCCATTCTGCTGTGCCCGGTCGCGTCGATTCCCGCGTTCCGGCACGGCGAGCGTGAGTGGAAAATAGAAGGGCGCACGGTCCAATATTTGGACGCCATGGCCTATTCGGCATGGTTCAACTTGCTGGGCCTGCCGGGCGCGGTGGTACCGGTTGGGCAATCGCCGGAAGGGCTTCCGATCGGCGTGCAAGTTGTGGGGCGGCCGTGGGAGGAGGAAGCGGTGCTGGGAGTCGCGGCCAAGATTGAGCAGGCCACCGGCGGGTTTCGCAGACCGCCGGTTTAAAGGTGTCAGTTCGCTCGCTGGCGGCGCTTAAAGCCCTTTTTCTGTTCGACGCTACTTGGGCGGGCCTGAAAGCCCGCGTTTCCACCCGAAACCACGACCCACAAAGAACTTCTCAAGCCACCAGAGCCGCCGGTTGCGGCTCGTCGAAGCCCTCCGTAAGCGCGGCCGCCACCGCTCGTTCGAGCTCACTGGGTTGACCCGGCAGCGCCACGTAATCAAAAGCTCCCGCCAGCATGGCGTTGAGGTACGAGCGCGAGTCATCCGCGGGTGAGATCACGACCACAGGCACGGAACGGCGCAAGCGCGCGAGGCTGTTGATTAACTGGCGGTAGTTGCCGTCGGGCAGTTCCTCGTCGCAGATCGCAAGTCTGAAGGGTTCCTGCCCGACGACGCGGGTCAAAGCGGCAAGCGTTTCGCAGCGAAAGGGGAGCAAGCCACAGCCGGAGATGATGCTGCTGAGCATCTGCCAGTGACGCGGATCGGCGCTGACGATCGCAACTTGTATGGACATTGCTCCCTCCCTTCTTTATCCCACCGGATGGCTCATCCATGCCAGCTGGTTCACCGCCGACCAGCAGCTAACCAATGTGGCGGCGGCTCGAGTTCTGCTGCTATCGCTTCGGCTCCTCACTTCGGAAGGCCGAGGCTCCGAATCACGCGTTTCAGTTAGCCGGATGATGTCCATGCGAACGCGTTTCGCGATCGACCACCGTCATCGGCTCTTCGGTAACAATCGTGGCGGAAATGTGGTCGCCGGGCTTCAGTTCGTGCAGTCCCCGATCTTCTCCCCCGACCTTGATGGTGGCCCAATCGGGAATCCGGTAATCCACCAGTTTCCCTTCATGGGTCCGGATAATGAGGCGCCGTGCTCCGGCATGCCAGACGGTGCCGTCGACGATCTCGACCGTCTTGACCAGCACGGGCCGCGAGGTCGAGATGATTTCCTGGGTGAGAACCATGCCCGGCTTCAACTCCTGGAGAGTCAGCTTCTGTCCATCAATGTTGAAGCGTTCTTCGGGGGGAATCTGCAGGGCTTGCAACGTGCCGTTTTCCTGGCGCACGACCAGGTGATTGCCCTCGATGTACACGACCGTTGAATTTCGTGCATCGACCTGTGTTTCCGACGCGCCAGTCTGCTTTTCCTCGACTGTCCGTTGCTGCGCAAAGGCGGTGCTTGTGAAGCCCACGGACAGCAACGCGAGCGTTCCAAAAAGGATCGAGGCACTGCGTGCCCACACATGTTTAGTCATTTTTCGCCTACCTCCTCGGGTGCCAATCGTTCAGCACAACTGGAGTGCAATTGATTTGCCGAGGCAGCAGGCGTGGAATTCGCAGGCTGTGCAAAAAAGGGGCGACCGATGGGCGCACAGCAGACCGCGGAAAGCCGCTAAGTGGCTGATGATTCGGGAAGAACGCGCAGCCTGGGGTGGTACCAGTCACAGACGCAGCAGATCTGGCGAAGGGGCGCAGAGAAGGCCGGCGAAGTGAGGGACCGAGTATGTAAAGACTCTTGAACGCGGCGATGGATTGTTCAGGTTTTTGAACGCCGCGGCAGAACCTCGGGCACCTTCCGATTCTGCAAAGTACTTTCCAGTGGCTGTTTACACCAACTACTCGATCGGCCCGGCAGATGCTTGATGAGGCTTGGGGCGCGTTTGCACGTCGGGAACGCTTAGCCGACCGGGCAGAGGAGACGCTGTGAAACCACAGACTCCCGAAGGGGAATTTCGGCACCAGGTGCTCGTGGTCTTCCGGTCAGTTGAGAACCGAGCCCAACTGCTGGGAGCTATCAGTGCTGCCGGAATGGTTCCGCGGCTCAGCGATTCCTTTGAAGAGGGCAAACGCGCCCTGGAACAGGGCGAGGTGCAAGTTATCGTCTGCGAGCAGTGTCAGTCTGCGGAAATACTGCAAGAAATGATCAGGGGAGGGCGAAGCCGGATAACGCAGGTTCCCGTGATCGTGGCATCACGCACAGGGGAATGGGCGGAGTTCGTGAGCGCCTTGCAACAAGGCGCCTGCGACTATCTGGCTTTGCCGCCCTGGCCGGCGGAAGTCAGGAGAATCCTGAGCCGCGCCATCGACGTGGCTGCTCGATCCGCAGGGCACGCCGGCGATTCAGGAGAAGCCGAGAGCGGTTATCAATGCACCACACTCTCGAGATGCTTCGTCCTTTGAGCGACTTCGCCTGCGCTTGCGCGGATCTTCAAACTTCAACTACAAATTTTGAGCTGCTGTCCGACAAGGAGGATCGATGAGAAATCGACTGTTGGCGATTACCGCTGTCCTGATGTTGACGCCTTCCATGGCACTGGCCCAGCGCCCCGGAGGAGCGGGACAAGGCCACGGGCAGAATCAAGCTGGGCACCCCGGAGCAGGGGCCGGAACCACCGCCGGCCGGGGAACCATGGATCAGGACCGGACGCATCAGCGGGACCGTCTGCATACCATGGCAACCGACCAGGAACGCACGCAGTACCGCACCTGCGATCAGTTAGCCGATCACGCGCGCACGCAGGCTCGCGACCTGTCACGGTCGGCGAGCAACAAGGAGCGGAATTTCGCGGAGATGCGCCAGCAGAGAGATCAGCTGCGGGAGCAAATCCGCACGTTGCAGCAGGAACACCAGCAGATGATGCAGGGTCTCAACGACGAACAGCGCGGCTTTGTCCAAAACCGCACGCGCACGATGGAACAGATCCAGTCACGCATCGAGACCCGGCTGCAGCAAATGGAAGAGGAACTCGGAAAGGAAAATCCGAGCGGCAAGCGTGTCTCGGAACTTGCCAGGCAACTCGAGCGAGAAACCAATCGGTGGAGAAGTGAGCACCGCCACGTCGGGGAAGATCTGGGACTCAACACGTAGCGAACAGAAGCGCAGACGAGAGGGAGTAGCGCGGCCGTTCGAGTGGAAGAGAGACTCACCAAAGCCAGGTACGCCCGATGGGCGGCCCAACAAAACGAGGCAGGCATGTGTTCTGAATGTGCGAATCCAGCGTGCAGGGCCCGGTTTGACTACCATCAAGGAACGTTCTTCCGTTTTCGCCGGCCGCCCCGCGCCGATGGCCAGCCGGCCAATACCCACTCGGTCCAGCATTTCTGGCTCTGCGGGAGATGCGCCGAGGGCTACTACCTGGAATACGTGCGCCAGAGGGGGATCTTGCTGAGGTCACGCTTGTGCGGTGAAAACAGAGGAGATCCTCTGTTTATCGCGGTGGCGTGAGAGGCGCAGGGGTGGAGGGGGTGTGATCCTCGTCACTTCCGGGCGGGCTGGCAGACTCTAGACTAGGTCATGTCGCTTCGCACGGCGACCCCAAGAGCAGAGGTTACGGGCCGCGCGAAGCTGCGATCCAGGCGGAGCATAATGCCTACCATCCTCGCGGAACCCAGCGGAAGCGCGACGGCGTTCCGCCAACAGATGGGCATCTTCAGCTTTCTAAACCTTTTCGTGATTGCCGTGCTCCCGTTGTCCCACGTTCTGCTGGCTCCGTATCTGGGCAATCTTTCGCCTGTGTTGTTTCTGGCATTAGGGGTGGGCTTCCTTTTCCACGTCAGCGCGTTCATCTGGACGCAGACGTGGCCGGATCGGATTACCAGCGACGTCGTGCTGCATCTGACGATTTCTTCCATCGCGGTGAACTCGGCGATCACGTTTGTTGCGGCCACAACGAGCAAGCAGGACAGCCAGTACTTCGCCTTGATGATCATCCCGATTCTGGAGGCTGCCTTCCGATTTTCGCTTCCCGCCACCGTTGCGGTGGTGTCCCTGGCCAGTTCGCTCAATTTCTACTGGGTGTGGATCAATTACCGGGTCAACCCGTCGCCACAGTTCAACGAATACATGGAGGCCGGAACCGTCTGTCTGATTTACATCCTGGTTGGCGTGATTGTGTGGCTGCTGGTGAACCGGCTGCGGCAGAAGGAACTTCACCTAGCCCAGAATCTGGAAGAGCTGGAGCGTACCCGCAAGCTTCTTTCGGAAGAGGAAAAGCTGGCGGCGGTGGGACGGCTATCGAGCGCCATCGCCCATGAAATTCGCAATCCGGTGGCCATGATTTCGAGTTCGTTGACCATGGCATATGAAAACGGGGTGGCGCAAACGGATCGCCGAGAAATGTTCGACATCGCAGCCAAAGAAGCGAAGCGATTGGAGAAGCTGACCAGCGATTTCCTGGAGTACGCGCGGCCCCAGGTGCTGGAAAAGACGGCCAGCTCCGCTTCGGATTCGCTGTTCTACGTGGCCAGCGCGTGCAAGGGCTACGCATCGGAAATGGGCGTCGCCGTGGGTGTGGACGGCCAGCGGGATCTGGTGGTCAGCATGGATGGGGCGAGGGTGCAGCAGGCGCTGATCAATCTGGTGAAGAACGCCATCGAAGCGTCTCCGGCGGGGAGCACGGTCACACTGCGAGGGCTGCTCACAGACAGGGGTACCGTCCGCCTGGAGGTCGAAAACGCAGGAGCTCCCATTCCGGAGCAAGTTCTCGACCGCATCTTTGAGCCGTTCTTCACAACGCGGCGAGGCGGCACTGGCCTGGGGCTTGCGATTGCGCGCAATATCGCCCGTGCGCACGGTGGAGATCTGCTGCTCGAGGCCAATGAGCCCGGGCGCGTCTGTTTTGCGATCGAATTTTCCGCCAAGAGCGAGGCTGGGGAAATCGTGAAGGAGCCCACATGGGCCGGATCCTGATCATCGACGACGAACCGCACATGAGGAGGATTCTGGCCTCCGCGCTCAGCCTGGACCACCACACGACGAAAGAGGCAGCGGGGGTGGCGGAAGCAAAGGGGCAGATGTCTTCAGGGGATTTCGACGTCGTGTTCACCGACCAGAAGCTGGACGACGGAGAAGGCCTGCAGGTGCTTGCCGCAGTACGCGAAGCAGACCCTACTGTATCGGTGGTTCTGGTGACGGCGTTCGCCACCATCGAGCTGGCGGTGGAAAGCATGCGCCAGGGTGCCTTCGATTTTGTCACCAAGCCGTTTCAGCCGCAGGTAATCCGGGCGACCGCAAATCGAGCGTGCGAGCGCACCGCGCTGCTGCGCGAAAACGACAAGCTTCGGCGGACGGTCGACCGGCTGGAGGGATCGTCGGAAATCTACGGGGAATCAGAAGCGATCCAGAACGTGCGGGAGCTGATCGCCCGGGTCGCTCCCACGAACGCTCCCGTGCTGATTCTGGGAGAGACGGGGACGGGGAAGGAACTGGTGGCGAAGGCCATCCATCGAAGCAGCCCACGCGCGGCGAAACCGTTCGTGGCCTTGAACTGCGCAGCTCTTCCGCCGACGCTGCTCGAAAGCGAACTTTTCGGGCACGAGCGCGGGGCGTTCACCGGGGCCGACCGCAGCCGCACGGGCCTGTTTGAAGCGGCGCACGAAGGGACGCTGTTCCTGGACGAGGTTGGCGAGATGGCGCTCGAAGCGCAAGTGAAGCTCTTGCGCGTGCTGACGGACGGCCTGGTCACGCGCATCGGTTCGACGAAACCGCGCCAAGTGGACGTGAGAGTTCTGGCGGCAACGCATCGCGAGCTGAGCCAGCGCACGCGGGAGGGGTCGTTTCGCGAGGACTTGTATTACCGGCTCGCCGTCGTGCCGATTGCGATTCCTCCGCTGCGCGAGCGGCCCGCGGATATTCCGGTGCTCTGCCGGCTCTTTCTGGAGCAGGCGTCGCGCGACCTGAAGGCGCCCAAGCACGAACTGAGCCGCGAGGCGCTGGAACGTCTCGCGAAATACCCCTTCCCCGGAAATATTCGCGAATTGCGGAACCTCATCGAACGAGCCTGCATACTGTCGCGCTCCGAAGTGATCGGGCCGGAGAGTTTCCCCATCGTGGGCGCAGCGCCAGAGGCGGCTTCGCCGGGTGACGGAGCTCCGAAGAAGTGGCTGGATTTTCTGCCGCGCGGGGTCAACCTGCGGGAATTCGTTTCCGAGGCGGAAAAGACGCTGATCGAGCGGACACTGAAGGAAACACAGGGCGCCCAGGCGGAGACGGCACGACGCTTAGGCCTTTCGCGGAGCCACCTTTCCTATAAGATCGCGAAATATGGTCTGAAAGGCGAAACGGAAGGGTAATTCAGACTGTTCCGCTTCGCTCCCGCGTTCAGTTTCTTGCGTGTTGCGGCCGCGCCTCATGGCTGGATTGTGCGTGCACAAGACCGGCGTGAACGCCGAATTCGTGCACCAGCCGCCCGCCATTATGAGCTGTATTCACCAGCACGACCGTTCCCGCACCATAAAAGAGAAGAAAGGCGAGCAGCAGGATGCGCAGTCCCGCAACGGGTATTTCGCTTTTCAGGAAATGGGGCAGAAAGAGGATAGTCGCGAAGATAACGGTCAACATGCAGAAAACGACAGTGGTGGTGTGGGCGAGGTCTTCATGGTGTTCGAGGACCGTGGATACCAGCGAAGTGCGTTCCGCGATCGCCGCCGCAGACTCCCCAGTCGACACAGCCACGAAGGCGCTCACGGTTCCCAGGACCATGAGCGCCAGCGCGGCGATCAGGAACGGCCGGCCAGCCTGCGGATTCATCGCGATTCCCACCAGGATAAAGAGAGGCGCGACGAGCAGCAGCACGATGGGGAAGTGGATGATCAGCGGGTGCATCTCGCTCCAGTCTGGGATGGGAGCCATCGCTTGTGCAGCGGCCAGTCCGATGATCATTTCAGTTCTCCTCTTTGCTGCTCATTCCGCAGAGGCTAACCGGCCCATGCGGGCGAGGGTGTTCAGCTGACAGGGCTGTATCGCTCTTTGGGCTGCAGGCAATTCGGGCAGCGCTCGAAGTTCAATTCATCTGTGGTGAAGCCACAGACGCCACAGACGTAGTAAGTGCGCGCGGAAGAGTTTTTCAGCTGGTCCAGGTTTTTGAGGGCATGGTCGTAGAGCCTGGCATGCTCCTGCTCGGTTCCCAGAGCTTCCTGGAAGGTCACAGTGGCCGGCACGTAGCGGTCCTGCTGCGCCTGGTTCAAGAACTCCGGGTACATGGTCTGCCACTCGTAGGTCTCGCCCTTGATCGCGGCCTGCAGATTCTCGGCCGTGGATTGCACGTCGGGCGTTTCCAGCTTCACCTCTGGCGTGACGCCGGCCTTCTGCAGGACCGCTTCATGGTTATTGCCATGAATTTCTTCGGATGCGGCTGCGGCCCGGAACAGGCTGGCGACCGCCCCATAGTGTTCTTCGTCGGCCTTTTGCGCGAACGCGAGGTATCGCGCATGAGCGTTTCTTTCCCCATTCAAAGCTACCTGCAGGTTTTTTATGGTTTGCTCGGAAGGCTGGTCCGATGGAGCGGCTGGAAGGGTTGCGGCTCCAATCAGAACTACAGCAGCCAGCGCCGTTGCCTTGCGGAGCGTTTTCGAGAGTGCTACTCGGCTCATTGCTATCTCCTCCTGTCTCAATCTGAGTTGATCGATACACACTTAACGTGAGTAAGGCATTTGGATGGCCACCGTGCGCCGAAGCTAAGTGCTTGCTGGAGAAGGAGTTTTGCGAGCGCTCTGATTCGAGAGCTGAGGCTGCGTCAAAAATCTTGAACCAGCCGGGTTGCTTCTGTCCAAAAACGCGGCTGCTCGCTTATCGGTGGGGTGGCGGGGCAGACAGCTTTGGATGCCGTTCCAGCCAGTGGAATTTCCGCTGTTCGAGGAGCAATCGCCAATCCACCCGCGTGAACAGGTAGACGAGGTACAACAGCAAGGTTTGCGTGAAGATGAAATACGCGCTCAGGTACGGCAGGGCGATGCCCGATTCCAGAGCCAGCCAGCGGCCCACCGCCGAGGAACCTTCGGCCCAGAAGGCGTAGCTTGCCGAGCGTCCGAGAAAGAAGGGAATCGCGATGAGGCGCAAGGGCATGTTGGTCAAGCCGTACGCGATAAAGACGTAGTTCGAGGGCAAGGGCGAGAAGGCGTAGAAGAGGAAAACGCCAAAGGTCAGTTTTCGCTTGTGCTGCAGGCTTTCCCGGATCGTGTCGATATTGCGTTTGGCGCTTTCGCTAAGAAACTTCTGACGAATGATCACGCGCGCAAGCTTGGCCAGAGTCAATCTTCCGGTGACAGCGGCCAAGGCCCCCACCAGAGCGAGGACCGCGACGTTTGCGCCGGGATAGCGAAATCCTACGAACGAGAAGACCATCCAGGTGGGAGGCGCGAACGCCGGGATGAGATTGAGGGCAAAGACGATCACGAAGAAGAGCAAGGCTTGTTGCACGATCGTGCGCGCCTCCCGGGCCGTTGCGCCTCTGCCGGATCCCGGCCAGCCGCGCAAGGAGGAGGGGTGCGACCCCGACGCGCAGCCGAGGTGCACCCCTCACGGCTCTTATTGCGCGTTCGCTTCGAGTGTTCGCGGACCGGACGCGCACAATAGTTCGATCGGCTGGTCGGGCTTGTACTCGAGCTTCTTCGGCGGCTCACACCCTTCTTCGCGCGTCATCTTCAAGCTGGGCGCTCCGGCCTCTTCCTTCTCAGCCTTTGCGGCAATTGGAGCGAGCTGGATCTTCATCTGCTCGAACTCGGATGTCTGGACGATGGCGGCCGGCTTGCGCTCGAGGAACATGATCTCGCGCTGCGTCTGGACCATCCTCGCGTAGAACGGCGGGTGCGTCCGGAACCAGCTCACCCCGTTGATGTAGCCTTTCTTGGTGGCCATCTTATCGAAGAAGCGGATGAACCCCGAGGGGTCGTAGCCGGCGCTCCAGGCGTATTGGGCGCCCAGTTGGTCGGCTTCCAGCTCGTAGTCGCGGCTCACACCCAAGAGCTTCAGATTCAACACAAGGCCCAGGCCATAGAACCCGTATTGCAGCGCGTAGTACATGCCAATGCCGGCGACACCGCCGGTCAGGATGATGGCGGCGACTTGCGCGGCCTGGTAAAACATGCCGGCAATGGTTGCGCGCTTCATCAGCTTGTGCCCATGCCGCGCGGCATCGTGCGCGATCTCGTGCGCGATCACACCGGCCAGTTCCGACTCGTCGTCGGTAGCCTCCAGCAGGCCGCGCTCGATGAAGAGGTATCCGCCGGGAAGCGCGAAGGCATTGATCTCGCGCGACTGCAGCACTTCGACGTGCAAGGGAACCTTCAGGTCGGAGTGTTGCGCCACCCGCAGGGCCACCGAGTTGACGTACTGCTGAATGGCCTTATCCTCGACTGGCGGGGGCATGATGCCGATCCGCTTCATCTCCTCGACCGCTTTCTGGCCGTCCTTGATGTCGTCCTGCTGTCCCGCAGCGATCTCGCGAAAGCCGATATCCTTGACGTCTCCCCAGCGGCGGTTCGCGTACGAGCCACTGGCAAGCTCCTGCTGGATCTGCTGGTAGGCGGCCGGCCACTGTTGCAGCAGATCGAGCTTCGCGTTCAGGTTGTCATAGGCGGTCGGAATGGCATGCCCGGCCAGGACGTCCGCTTCGCTTTTGAGCAAGTCCAGATTCTGGATGTTGCAGTGAGACTGCTTGCGGTCGGATTCCGAAATCTTGACCGTGTTCTTCTTCAAGTCTCTTCGAGCGGCGTCGATTTGTTTCTGGTAGTTCTTGGCGTGACCCTTGAAGCCTTTGACGCAAATCTCCTTGCCCTTCTTCAGCGCTTCGCGTTGGGTCTGGATTTCCGCCGCGCTAAACGACGGCCTGGACGTCAGCTCGAAAAGATCGAGATAGGATTTCTGCAAGTACTCGCGAAGGGGCGCGTTCGTCTTGGCGGTCGCCTCGGTTTTCGCAGAACTAGCTCCCGGGGCTTCCTGGGCCTGCGCATTCACGGCCGGCAAGAAGACGAGCAACTCGCAAAGAACCGCAGCAACGAATCGCTTGAAGAACATCGGGCCCCCTCTCCGAGCCAGGCATTCACGAGGATTGCCAGCCCGCGAAACACAGCATGAGGGGAGGAGCAATCGCTCTGCCGTTCCGTCAGCGGAAGGCAAGGCGAGCTGTTCCAGGAAAACGCGAAGGGCGGTAAGTACATCGCCCTGTTCGAGAAACGCCTCGCCGAACGCGTAGTTACACAGGCGGTCAACGTGCGCCGGTTAACGTTAAAAGCGTCGAAGAGGCGGGTCTCCGTTCAAGTTTTTGAACGCGAATTATAGATGTGGCTGTTACAGGCTTGGAGCACTACTGCCTGGCAGCGGCTAGCTTGACTGTTACGGGTTTGATGTTCCAGCCCGAGACGATCAACTCCGGCTCGCCGTGGAATGCCTCGGCTGAGCGGTACCGCGCCGTGATTTCGCGGGACTCGCCCGGCATCAACTCGATGTAGTTGTCGTCCCAGAACACCGGCAGAATCTCGGAGCCTCCGTTTCCACTGTCGATTGCCAGGCGAATCTGAAAGGCCAGATGGCGGCTTGTGTTTCGCAGCCTCACACGGACGGCAGGCGCGCCCTGCGATTTTTCGGCGGTGGCGGCGACCGAGAGTTGCGCTTCCGGAAGCTTCTGCAGCGCGGTTAAGTCCTCATAGGACGTGACCGGAGTGAATTTGTAGGTTGTCTTCGCCCAATCGTAGGTGTCCGTTTTGGGCGAGAGCCAATAGAAATTCCGGCTCACGATTCTGCCCTGGCGATCCGCGAGAGTGAGGTTGAGGAAATACACGGGAGAAACGGGCTGGAACGCGCTGTCGGGAATCGTGAACACCCAAGCGACGCTGTCTGAACCGATGCCCGTCTGTGTGGTACGTGCAAACCTTTGGTGCAGGCCGAAATCGTAGAGCGCGGCTTTGAGCGTCAACCCGGAAACATCTTCGTACTGGCTGTTCACGACGACGACGCTGCGGTCGTCGTAGGAATACTGGACGTGCAGCGGTTCGCAGGCCTTTTTCACTCCGAAATAGCTGCCGGCCGGCTGCAGGTAGTAATCGTAGAGGTGCCAGATGAGCGAAGGCCAGCCGTTGTTCAGCATCCACTGGATGAGGCCAGTGGTGCCGTACTTGTTGCGCGAGTAGGCCTCGAACATGGCGCGCTCGCTGTCGTAGGACATGGCCTGGGCCTTGCGTTCGTAATCGGCAAAGTCGGAAGGAGCGCCATAGATCGCGTTCATGGCCTCTTCGAAATGTCCCAGATTCTTGAAGCCCTCTGAACCCGCGTGATAGTTCCACACCGGATTGTCGGGATTGATATCGTCCGCAGGCATCATCTTTCGCAGACTCGACAGCACGGGAATCGACGGGCCTGGGCTGGTTTCCGTATTGAAGCCGAACGCGCCGCCGTATTGGTCGGTGTACCAATAGCCGGGCGGAACGTAATCGTAAGGGCCAAGCATCTTCACCCCGGAAGGTCCCGTGCCGGCCAGCTTTTGCGACGCGGAAGAGATAAAGGGATTCGGCCAATCGGATTCCTGCAGGACCTTGATGTAGGCCTGTTCGACATTCGGAGGCGGCGGATTATCGCTGCCGTTCAGCCAAACCAGCATGCTCGGATGGCTGCGCATGCGCATGATTTGCGAACGAAGCGAGGCGGTGGCGATATCCACGTCGCCCGGCTTCCATCTGGCCCACTCTTCCCAAAAATCGCAGCAGCACCATCCGGCCATGATGAGGACACCTCGCTGATCGGCCAGGTTGTAGAACTCGTCTGATTCCAGCTTTCCTTCGAGGCGAATGGTGTTCAGGTTCATGGCACGAACGTAGTCAAACTGCGCTTCAAGGTGGGCCGCCGATTCGCGCAGGAGCATGTCGGGCGCCCAGCCACCACCGCGGATCAGGATCTTCTTGCCGTTGATAAAGAAGAGCCGATGATCCTGGGCGTCGAGTTTCGAGGTGATTTCGCGAATGCCGAAGTAGATCGTGTCTTCATCCGAGATTTGTTTTCCGACGATGAAGCGCATGGAAAGCTCGTACAGGTTTGGCGAGCCCATCTGGCGCGGCCACCACACTTTCGGATTCTTGAACTGGAGTTGCGCGAACCGATCGGGCGTGAACCGAACCGCGCGAACTTCGCCGGGTGCAAGAGTGACGGGCTGGTGGAATTGCACCGGTCCGATGCGGCCTTCGAGAGTACCCGACACCGATGTGCTCGAGGCGTTGTGCAGTTCCGCTTGGACGGTCAAATCGGCCCGGTCGAGCGAAGGCGTGGGGAAATGAGTGGTCACCAGCGGATAGCGCAATGCCACGGGCCCGCTGGCGCGCAGATACACGGGACGCCATAGGCCCATGTCTTTGTCCGGCGGCGCGGGATTCCAATCCACCCAGTTGATTCCAAGATCCTCGGGGCGCTGCGCGAAAACTTCCACGGCCAGCACTTGTTTCTCGCCGTGCCGCAAATCCGGTGTTACATCGAACTCGTAGGTCCGGTACGCGCCGACAACATCCGCAACGCCGGCGATCTGACGTCCGTTCAGCCAGATATTGGCGCGATTGTTGATGCCGCCAAAATTGAGCCAAATATGATGCCCGGCATAGCCCGGCGGCAAACGAAATTCCGTGCGGTACCACCAGGAGCAGTGGAACGGGCTGTCCTCCGGCATGGGCAGCAGGGAGAAATTCGCGCCGATGGGATAGGAGGTCCCGGGAATCGAACGGAGATTTTTTGCAAAGTAGGGATGCGGATAGATTTTGTCGGCCACCAGGGCGCCGAGCACAGTTGCCGGTACGCTTGCCGGATACCAGCCTTGGCTGTCGAACCCCGGAGAGGAAACCTGCGCGCCCGTCGCAGAGAACTTGCAGGAGGATTGGATCATCCACCCGCCGCGCAAAAACAGCTTGGCTTCTTGTTGAGCACGCGGCGCGGCGCAGGCGAGTGAGGACAGGAACAGGGCCGAAATGACCGGCAACGTGACCAAACGGAGATGATGCGTCAAACGGAAACGGCCAGCGCGCTCGGGTGATCTCGTCATTTGTCTATTCTCCGTACTTACGCAAGAGTGGCGCTTCCCTTTGAGGCGCCATTTCCCGCAAAGCAAATCTACAGCTGCAGTCAATCCGAAGGGATTCTAGACCCAAATGGCGCGTCTGACACTGCGAACAAGGGCGTGACGTTAGTAGTGTCGATTTCCGCGCTGGATTTTCGGAGCGCATACTGCTATATGCGAC
>JBJKQB010000035.1:0-8704 GCA_046705825.1 Candidatus Acidiferrales bacterium | reverse complement strand
TGTTGCGATAGCTCGCGATCGTCGAAATTCCCATGCGCGCGAGCACTTTTCGCAGGCCCGCGTCCACCGCCGCGCGATATTTCGCGCCGCCGCCCGCCTTCAGCTCCTCCGAAAATTGCAGCGCCAGATACGGCAGCACCGCGCTCGCACCTGTCGCGATCAACAGAGCGACGTGGTGCGTCTCGATTACTTGCCCGCTCTCGATCGCCAGCGGAACGTCGCATGCCCCCGCGCCCACCATCTCTTTCCACGCTGCGGCGCACGCCAGCAGCGCAGGCAACGCCGCGCGCGCCGGCGAAATCGCGCGATCGCTCAGCACGATCAATCCCCGCTTGTTTACGCCTGCTTCCCGCGCTCCGCGGCAAACCCGCTCGAGCGCTGCACGCCCCGCCTCCACGCCGCCGCTCGCATCGAACGTGAAATCGATCCGCGCCGCTTCGCCGAGCCGCGCTTCGAGCCGCCGCTCTTGCTGCGCGTCCACCACCGGCGACTCCAGCCTCGCATTCGCGCCCGCGCACACCTCCAGCGACATCACGTGCGTTTCGCGCAGCGGATCGATGGCCGGATTGGTCACCTGCGCGAATCGCTGCTTGCAGTAATCCCACAGCGGGCGCCGCGCCGACGACACGAACGCGGGTGGCGCGTCATCGCCCATGCTCCAGATCGCTTCCTTGCCTTCCAGCCCCAGCGGCTGGAATAGCAGTTTGAACTGATCGTCGGTCCAGCCCAGCGCAGAAGCCGCGCGCTTCGGCTCTTTGATCTTTCCCGCCGCCACGCGCTTCGCCGGTTTCACCCGCACGAGCCTCGCCGCGCGTCCGCTTCCCGCGCTCGATTCGAGCAGCTCCGCGATTCCGTTCCCTCGATAAATCTTCCCCGACCGCGCATCCACCAGCAGCATCTCGCCCGGACCCAGCCGGCGGCGCTCCGCGATCGGCTCGCCCGCAAAATCCGCCAGGCCCGCTTCCGAGCCGAGCACCAGCAGCCCGCTTTCCGTCAGTGTGTAGCGCAGCGGGCGCAGACCGTTGCGGTCCAGCTTCGCGCCCACGAATTGCCCGTCGCTGAAGACCAGCGCCGCGGGCCCGTCCCAGGGCTCCTGCTCCCGCGTCTGGCACTGCAGAAAATTGCGCAGCACGCGCTCGTGCCGGTCCGCGCGCCCCTCCCATTTCCACGCCGGAGGTACCAGGCGCAGCATCGCCGCCGCCACGTTGTATCCGCGTTGCAGAAGAATTTCGAGCGCGTTGTCGAAACTCGCTGAATCGCTCACGCCCGTTTCGAGTGGCTCGAACCATTCGCCCGCGCCCACTTCCTGCCGGATGCCTTTGCTCCTTGCGCGCATCCAGCGCCGGTTCGACCCGATCGTGTTGATTTCCCCGTTGTGCGCCACGAAGCGGAACGGCTGCGCCAGCGTCCACGTGGGCCGCGTGTTCGTCGAATAGCGCTGGTGAAAGACGGCAAAGCCCGCGGTGAACTCCGGGCGGTCCAGGTCGGGATAAAACTCGCGCAGTTGCAGTGGCGCCAGCAGCCCTTTGTAGACAACCGTTCGCGACGACAGCGAGGTAAAATAGATTCCGCCGCGCGCCTCCGCCTCGATGTGCTTCCGCAACAAAAACAAAGCGCGCTCCAAATCGCCGCGCGAATCGCAAGCATCCAGAAAGCATTGCTGAATCAAAGGCAGGGTGGACGCAGCGCGAGGGCCAAGAATGGAACGCTCGGTGGGAACGCTTCGCCAGCCCAGACAGCGCAGGCCCATCTCCGCCGCGCATTTCTGGACGATCGCGCGCGCTTCTTCTTCGCGCGCCCGCTCTACGAATGCCATTCCCAGGCCGAAATGTTCTGGAAGCTTGATGCGCAGTTCGTGCGCTGCGCTGCGAAAGAAAGTTTGAGGAATCGGCAGCAGCAGGCCCGCGCCGTCCCCGCTCAGGCCGTCCGCGTCCACTCCGCCGCGGTGCGCCAGCCGCGCCAGCGCCGTCAACGCTCGATCGATCACATCGCGGGACGCTACGCCGCCCAGTTGGGCGATGAACCCAACTCCACAGGCATCATGGTCCGCGGAAAACTCCGGGACGTTCTCGCGCATTGCACATGAGTAACCCAGCCGCGCGCCCGCTGTACAATCGACAATTTCGATCCAACCGATAGATTCGCGAATGACTCCTGGCAAGCGCGCCGAAGATCTGTTGCGTTGCTTTTTACGGGGTCGGAGCTTCAGCTCCCGACGTAACGACGTGGTTCTTGTTTGTTTCTTGCGCTCTTCGCGCCAGCCGTTCTCGACTCCGCGCTGTCATTCTGAGGGCCGCCTTACGGCCCGAAGAATCTCTCTTCCTGCCGTGTAGACGCGTGGCCTGTCGTACCCGCGTTCTTCGTCTCGTTGTTTTGTGGCGCACGCGTCTCGTTTACACTGCTTGCCCCGAATAAATTGGCGAAGGGAGCGCACCGCACGTTCCCGCGTACTTGCCTATTTTTTGGTGGGCCGGGCCGCTGCGGCCGCAGGCCGCTTTGGAGTGCGGCAGCTTGCTGCCGCTTTAACGTTCCCTCACGCCCTGTCATCCCGCCTGCTTGCACTGAACGTCGCGAATGTGCCCGCGTCTTGTGCCTTTGTCATCCCGAACCCGCTCGCGCCTTTTGCGAACGGTGGTGAGGGATCTGCTTTTTCCCCTTTCGGCACCCGTTCCCTGCCAGGGCACGCCGCGTGCCACGCGCCTCACCCCATCCAATCCCGCGACCGCGCCACCGCTCTTTGCCAGAATTGATACAGCCCTTCGCGTTTCGACGCGTCCATCGCCGGCTCCCATTGCCGGTCCGCCTTCCACCGCGCGTGCAATTCATCCGTCCCGGAGAAAAATCCGACCGCCAGGCCTGCCGCAAACGCAGCCCCTAGCGCAGTCGTTTCCTGAATCGCCGAGCGCACCACCGGCCGCCCCAGCAGGTCCGCCTGAATCTGCAGCAGCAGATTGTTCGCGGCCATTCCGCCATCCACGCGCAGCGCTTCCACCGAGATTCCCGAATCGTTCTCGATCGCTTCGACCACTTCGCGCACTTGAAACGCTGTCGCCTCCAGCGCGGCGCGCGCGATGTGCCCCTTGTTCACATAACGCGTCAGCCCGGCAATTAACCCGCGCGCCTTGGCGTCCCAGTGCGGCGCGTACAGCCCGGAAAACGCCGGCACGAAATACACGCCGCCGTTGTCGTCCACCGTTTGCGCCAGTGTTTCCACTTCCGCGCTGTTCTCGATCAATTTCAAGTTGTCGCGCAGCCACTGCACGAGCGCTCCCGTAATCGCGATGCTTCCCTCCAACGCATATTTCGCGCGCTGCCCGTCGAATTGATACGCGACCGTGGTCAGCAGCCCGTGCCTCGATGCGACCGCCGCCTCGCCTGTGTTCATCAGCAGAAAACATCCTGTGCCGTACGTGTTCTTGGCCTCGCCCGCCTGAAAACATGCCTGGCCCACCAGGGCCGCTTGCTGATCGCCCAGCATCCCCGCAATGGGCACGCCATCGATCGCGGGCAGCACGGCCTTGCCATAAATTTCGCTGCTCGAGCGGATCTGCGGCAGGATCGCCGCAGGAATTTCCAGCACGGAGAGGATTTCCGCGTCCCAGCTGCGCGTTTCGAGATTCATCAACTGCGTGCGGCTGGCATTCGTTACATCGGTGGCGTGAATTCCCCCGCGCGGCCCGCCGGTCAACCGCCACAGAAGAAAGCTGTCCATCGTCCCAAACAGAACCTCGCCGCTGCCCGCTCTTTCGCGCAGCCCCGGAACGTTCTCCAGCAGCCAGCGGATTTTCGGCCCGCTGAAGTAGGTCGACAGCGGAAGCCCCGTCGCCGCGCGAAAACGGTCTTGCCCGCCCGGCCTCGCAAGCTCCGCGATCAGCGCCGCGGTGCGCGTATCCTGCCAGACAATCGCGTTCGCCACCGGCGCGCCCGTTCGCCGGTCCCACAGCACCGTCGTCTCGCGCTGGTTGGTGATCCCGATGGCGGCCAGGTCCGCCGGGCGCAGCCTCGCTTGCCCGAGCGCCGCCTCGATCACTTCCTGCGTGCGCGTCCAGATTTCCTCCGCATCGTGTTCCACCCAGCCGGCGCAGGGATAGATTTGCTGGTGCTCCTTCTGCGCGACCGCTGCGATCCGCGCCTCGCGGTCGAACACGATGAAACGCGTGCTCGTCGTCCCCTGATCGATTGCCCCAACGTAGTCGCTCATTTTCCTCGCAATTCTTATACACGACTCCGTGCATGATATGACACCGCCGCACGACGCCTGCGTTGCGCGCCGCCCGCGCCGCCTCTAGAATTGTTAGGCGAGTTCTACCCCAGCGAACCGCTTTGACCCTAACGCCGAATCGGGAGAAATCAATGAATGTATCGCCGAAGGTCGCATGGATCGCAGTCGCCGCGCTTCTTTTGTTCGGAGGATGCAAGAACCTGAAGTCCACCGCCAATGGCGGCAATTCGAGCACGGCGAATCCGTCCAACTCGTCCAGTTCCGCCGGTTCTGCTGCGTCCCCCAACGACTCGGGCGGCTCGAACGGCTCCCAGGCTTCCGAGCAGCAAGCCAACAATCAGCAAACCAACCAGCAGCCGCCCGCGCCTCAGCCCATCATCATTCCTGCCGGTACGGTTCTTCACGTTACCGTGGACCAGGAGATCAGCTCGAAGAACGCCAATGCCGGCGATCCGTTCGACGCATCGCTGGCCGAAACCGTATGGGTGCACGGCCAAGCCGTCCTGCGCAGAGACACGCGCGTCACCGGCGTGGTCACTTCCGCCAAGTCTGCGGGCCGCTTCCGGGGCCGCGCTGAACTCGGCCTCGCCCTCGATGCCGTCACCGTCGACGGCCAGCACTATCGCCTGCGCACTTCCTCTGTCGCCGAAGAAACCAAAGCACGTGGCAAGCGCACCGCCATCGGCGCGGGCGGCGGCGCGGCATTCGGCGCGATCGTTGGCGCGATCGCTGGAGGCGGTAAGGGCGCAGCCATCGGCGCCATGGCTGGCGGCGGCGCGGGAACGGCTGGCGCGGCGTTCACCGGAAAGCGCGACATCGTCATTCCGGCCGAGACGCGGCTCGCCTTCCGCCTGGAGCGCTCCGTGGCGGTCTACCCGCGATCCTGATTCGGCCGAGCGGCTCCGAATTTTCAGCCCACGACGAGTCTGGGAACCTGGATTCGTCGTGGGTACCAGTCCTGCAAGTTGACCTGCATTAGCGCCCGACTGTGTCTCCCTAGCCACACTTAGCCCCCTCTCGCGCGATGCCCGGGACAGAAAAAACGGGGCAAATTGCGTCCAAATTTGCCTGTTTAAGCGTGTTTCAAGAGCAGGAATGCTGCTCACACGGGAGCAGTTCTTTTTCGCCTTTTATTCGCTTCGTGCTCGCCGTTTTTTACGTCATTTTTTGCGGCAAACAGCCACACCGTCGCGCAGCGGAACGATCACCGGAAACAGCTGCTCCGACTCGTAAATGGCTTTGTTAAATTCTTGAATACTCCGCGTGTCCTGGTCTTTCGTCCGGTCGGTCACCTTACCTGACCACAAGACGTTGTCGGTGACCAGCAGGCCTCCGCGGCGCAGCCGCGGCACCGCCTTCTGCATCGCCGCTGGATACTGCCGCTTGTTCACATCGATCAAAATCAGATCGAATTCCCCCGCCACTGTCTCCATCAATTCCACCGCGTCTCCGATGAGGAAGCGGGTGCGCTCGGCGATGCCGGCACGCTCGAAATTCTGCTGCGCGCGCCGCGCGTTTTCCGGATCGCCATCCGTGCAGTAGATGGTGGCGCCTTCGCCCGCGCCGCGCGCGAGCCAGATCGCGGAATAGCCGATCGCCGAACCCATTTCGAAAATGCGTTTCGCGCCCGACGTTTGAGCCAGCAGAGACAACAGGCGTCCGCAAGCCGGCCCGATGATGGGAACATCGTGGCGCGCGGCGTAGCGCTCCATTTCAGCCAGCACCGCATCGCGCTTGGGCAGCAGGCCGTTCATGTACTCTTCGACTTTTTGCGACAGTATTTTGGGCATGTTCGCTCGCTCGTTCGCTCGCAGTGAGGATCAGCCGAGTGTTTCGCCCGGCTTCAAGGCGTGAATTTCGAGTCCGGAAATGTCCTGCCTCAATTCGCGCAGGCGCTCGGGATTTCCCGTGAGCGCGGGAAAGGTGCCGAAGTGCATGGGGACGACGTGATGCACTCCCAGCAGGCGAATGGCGAGGGCGGCTTCGCGCGGCCCCATGGTATAGAAATCGCCGATGGGGAGCATGGCCAGGTCCGGCGAGTACAGTTCGCCGATGAGTTTCATGTCGCCAAACACGGCCGTGTCTCCCGCATGATAAATGGTGGGGCCGCCGGGGAGGCGAACGATGTAGCCGCACGCTTCCCCGCCGTAGATGATTGTGTCGCCATCCTGAATTCCGCAGGAATGGACCGCATTCACCATGGTCACTTCGATGTCTCCGACTTTTTGCGTTCCGCCCTTATTCATCCCGCTGAGGTTGGTCACGCCTTTGGATTCGAGCCACGCGGCGGTCTCGTAGATCGCGACGATCTGCGGCTTGTGCTTTTTGCCGAGCTCGACCGCATCGGCGATGTGATCGAAGTGGCCGTGGGTAATCAGGAGCGTATCCACGCGGTCGACGTTCTTCAGCGCATCGGGACATGCCGGATTCGATTTGATCCAGGGATCGATGAGGATGATTTTTCCGCCGGCGGTAGTGATGCGAAACGCGGCGTGGCCCAGCCAAGTGAACTTATGGCCTCGAGTGTGGAGCATGAAGTTCCTCCGTTTGAGATCGGGATTGAAAATTCGAAAAGAGCGTCAGCGCGGAGCGGCGCGTCCGGCTGCGGGGCTCGCCAGAATCGCGCGAATGCCAGCCTCGAACGCTTCGCGCGGCTGCCCGCCAAAGAAGTAGCCGGCGATTTTACCGTTTCGGTCATAGAAAATGGTCTGCGGCATGGTTCCGGTCCACGCGGGATTCACGCTGTGGTAGAAGGCGTCCACATCGATTCCGGGCTTCTGGCGATAACAGGGAAACGGCGGCTGATTCTTGGCCAGGAAATCGCGCACCACGTGCAGATCCGCATCATCGTCGAGATTGACGCCGAGAACGACCAAGCCCTTCGGTTGATATTGCCGTGCCAGCTGCACGACCGTGGGAAATTCGTAGCGGCAGGGCTCGCACCAGGTGGCCCAGAAGTTGACCATCACCGGCTTGCCGCGATATTTCCCCAGAATGCGGTGGTAGCCCGCGGCATCGATCAGCGGCAGTGTGGCCGGCGCCGGATGTCGCGCTTTATGCGCGGCAACGCGCGAAGTGTGGCCCAGGCTCGTGGCCGGCGCTCCTGTCGAAAGATACAGGGCGGCAGCAAGCGCCACGGCTGCCGTCATCGAAATGCGGAGGTGACGCATCGCAGTGCTCTCATCCGCATTCTATCGATTCCGGAAGCAAACATCCATGTGAGCGTTCAGGTTCAGAGTTGAGAGTTGAGAGTTGAGAGTTCAGAGTTGAAAGTCGAGAGGCGAGAGTTGAGAGTTCAGAGTTAAAAGTTGAAAGTTGAAAACGGACCCATCCCAACGACGCGCTGAGCCGCCGGACACAGACCTGTGGTGAGCGAAGCGAATCCATGGCGCGCCCGAACGGGGTTGCGACGAATTACACGTACGACAATCTGTCCCGATTGCTTTCGGTGCTGCACCAGCTGTCCGGGAGTATCATTAACGGTGCCGTATACACGTTGGATGCTGCGGGGGACTCCGGTTTCGGGAGCCCGGGAGACTCCACCGAGAGTCCATACACCGGACCGCACAGGGAAGACCGACGATCTCGCGCGAGTAACGTCGAACTACACGTATGACCCTTCGACTATCCTCAGGGCAGGCAAGATTTACGAGTCGACTCAGAGCTTGTGGTGAGCGAAGCGAATCCATGATGCAGGGGGCGAACACGACCGAGAGCTACAGCTACGATCCCGTGGGCAACCGGCTGAGTTCGCTCAGCGTGGCGTCGTATACGGTCAACACTTCGAACGAAGTGACGGCGGCGGGCGGCGTGATGTACACGTACGACTCGCATGCGGCAAGGGCGGTCCGCCTCCAGCAGGCGTCCACTCAGGATAGTATGCGAGGGTAGCAGCGCGAACGGGCGTTTCTAAAGTGCGTTCGCTGAGAAGGATCGGAGATGCAAATTAAGCGAAAGTGTGGGCTTTGGGCTCTGCTGGGAAGTTTGCTTCTTCCACTCCTTCTTGGGCAAGTATCGTATGGGGGTAAGGCTTCCGGGCAGATGGAATCAGTCGCGATCTCTCCCGATGGCAAACTCGTCGCCGTGGATGTTCGGCACGGGAGCACGTCTTTTATCTACAAAGTCTCGGCAGATACAGGCATTGCAAGCCGGCTGACGAATGCAAAAGCTGGAGAGGAAACCAGTCCCACGTTTTCTCCTGACGGAAAACGGATCGCGTACGCCTATTGGCCCGGGCCTGGAGCACGGTCCAGAATCGTGATCGCGAATGTGGATGGTTCAGACACCCGCCAGTGGTCGCCTTCAGGGGCAGCAGACCTGTCGCCCGTTTTCTCCCCCGACAACAAAACAATTGTCTTCGCACGAGCAGAGTTCTACGGCAGCTATTCGCCCATAGCCCAACCTCACCCGCATGACTGGAGCTTCTACGCAAGCAACTTGGATGGTTCAAACGTGCGTCGGCTGACGACCGAGAGTTTCTAC
>JBJKQB010000034.1:0-6784 GCA_046705825.1 Candidatus Acidiferrales bacterium | reverse complement strand
CCAGGCCGGCCTGCTCGGCGGTGTAGCCCATCATGGTCTGCAGGAAAAGCGGGATCAGCACAGTGCTGGACATCAGCGCGAAACCCACCATGAACATCAGCAGGACGCCGATGCCGACGGAGCGGTCTTTGAACAGGTGCAGGTCGATGATGGGATGCTTGTGCAACCACTCCCAGGCAATCACGCCGATCAGCGCGAGGACGGAGACGATGGTCAGGAAAAGAATGAAATGGGAGCCGAACCAATCGTCGCGCTCGCCCTTGTCGAGAACGACCTGCAAGCTGCCCAGACCGAGGGCGAGTAGGCCCAAGCCGATGTAATCGATGCGGAAGGTTTTCTGCTTGGCGCGGTGCATGTAGGGCGGGTCGGTAATCAGCCGGCTGGTCAAGAGCAGGGAAACAATGCCAACCGGGATGTTGACGAAAAAAATCCAGCGCCAGGTGAAATTGTCGGTGATCCAGCCGCCCAACGTGGGGCCAATGGCCGGAGCGAGAACGACAGCCATGCCGTAAACGGCAAAGGCCATGCCGCGCTGGCGCGGCGGAAACGTGTCGGCCAGGATGGCCTGCTCGCTGGGCTGCAGGCCGCCTCCGCCGGCGCCCTGCAGCACGCGGAAGAGAATCAGCATGCCAAGGCTGGGCGCGAGGCCGCACATGAAGGAGCTGATGGTGAACAGGGCGACGCAGCTCATGTAGAAACGCTTGCGGCCAATCAGCTCGGAAAACCAGCCGCTCATGGGCAGAACAATGGCGTTGGAAACCAAATAGGAGGTGAGGACCCAGGTCGCTTCGTCGTTGCTGGCCGAGAGGCTGCCGGCAATGTGCGGCAGAGCCACGTTGGCCACGCTGGTGTCCAGCACTTCCATGAAAGTCGCCAGCGTGACGGTCAGCGCGATGACCCAGGGGTTGACCGCGGGCGCGCCGGGCGCGGGCACACTTGCAGCGCCGGCGGCGAAAAACCGCCGCGAATTGGAGCCGTTGGAACTCATTTTATTTGACGAAGACCTTGGGCTCGCAGGACATGCCGAGGCGCAAGAAATGATTTTTGTCCTCGCCGGGATTGAGGACGATTTTCACCGGAATGCGCTGGACCACTTTCACGTAATTGCCTGTGGCGTTCTCGGGCGGGAGCAGGCTGGTGCGCGCGCCGGTGGCTCCGGCAATGCTGTCAACGTGGCCTTTATAGGTGCGGCCGTTGGCATCCACATGAATTTCGGCGGGCTGCCCCGGCTTCATGTAGTGCAGCTGAGTTTCCTTGAAATTGGCGGTGACCCAGATATCGTTCAGGGGCACGATGGTGAACAATTGCTGGCCGGGCTGGACGTTCATGCCGACTTCCGCGTTCTTGGTGACGATGCCATCGACGGGCGCAAAGATTTTGGTGTAGCTCAGATTGAGCTGAGCGGCTTCGAGCGCCGCCTGCTTCTGCTGCACGGCAGCCTGGGCGGAGCGCGCTTTGGCGCGCGTGGAAGCGACTTGCTGAGGGCCCGTCCGCGAGGCGCGCAAATTGGCTTGCGCTTCGTCCAGGCGGGCTTTGGCCTCGCCGACTTGCTGTTCCGCCGCGCTGACGGAGGCTTGCGCCGCGGCCACGGCGCTGGAGTTGGCCTTGGCCGTGGCGACCGCCTGATCGTAGATCTGCTGGGAAATTTCCTGCTTGGCGACGAGCTGCTTGTAGCGCTGGAGATCGGCCTGCGCTTTCACATTGTCCGCTTCCGCGCGGGTGAGCTGCGCCTCGTCCGCGGCGTACTCCGATTGCGCCGCCGCAATGGCCGCCTGCGCGCGCTGCACGCCGGCCTGCGCGGCGGAAGTCTGGCTGGTGGTGCTGACGTGCGTGATGGGGACCGTGATGTTGAGCGCCTGCGCGTTGGCAATGGCAGTCGCCAGGTCGGCCTGGGCCTTATCCACCGCGATCTGGTAGACGCTGGGATCGATTTGCGCCAGCAGAGTGCCGGCTTTGACGACCTGGTTGTCGTTGACGTTGACCGTCTCGATGTAGCCAGAGATGCGCGCGCTGAGCGGCATCAGGTGGCCGTCGATTTGCGCGTCGTCAGTGGACTCGTAGCTGGCGAAATAGCGCCAAGCAAAAATGGCGCCCACGATGATCGCGATGGCTACGACGATCAGGAAGAGGCGCGCGCGCGGGCTCGCCGGAATGAGCCTTCGCCGCGGCGGCGGCGGGGGAGCCGCAGCGTGAATCTCGGAATCGATGCTGGCGTCGTTGACAGGACCCTCCATGGGCGGTCGCGCTTCGGTATCCGTATCCGTTCGGGGCGGCATAAGTTCAGTGTCCTTTGAAATATTCTTTGACGCCGAGTTCGGCAGCACCCATGGCGCGGGCGAGAGCGATCTTGGCGTAGTTGAAGTTATAAAGGCTGGCGATGTATTGCTGGTTCGCGCCGGCGACTTGCTCTTCGGCTTGGACCACCTCGACGCTGTTGGTGACGCCGGCGGCGAAGCGATCGCGGGACTGCGCCAGGGTTTGCTGGGCCAGATCGATGTTGCTCTTGGCCACGTTCACTTCGTCGGAAGAGGATTGCAGGTTCAAGAGAGCGGTGCGCACGTCCTGATCGATTTGCGCGCGGAGGTTCTGGAGGCGCTCGCGGCTCTGGTCGAGCTGCGCTTCCGCCTGCAGAATGTCGCCATGGGTCGCGCCGCCGGTAAAGATGGGCACATTCAGGGTCGCGCGCACGTCCATCACGCCGTGGTTGGAACTGAGGTGCTGGCCCGCGACGCCGTAATCGGCATTGAAGTTCAACGAGGGATAGCGCTCGGCTTTGGCGGCGCTGAGCATGTATTCTGCGGCGCGCTCATTGGCGAGAGCGGCCTGATAGTCGGAACGGGAAGAGTAAGCGCGCTTCAGGGCCTCGTCCGCCGTGATCTGCGCGAAGGGCTGGTATGGCGATTGATCGGTCAATTCGAATTGCTGGCCCGGGGCCAAGCCGATCACGCGCGCCAGAGCGAGCTTCTGAATGGCGAAATCATTCTTCGCTTGAATCAACTGCTGTTCGCGTGTCTGCAGCTCGACATGGTTGCGCAGCGCGTCGATGGCCGGCGAGGTGCCCGCCTTTACCTGATCTTCCGCCTGCTGGTAGAGCGCCTGCGCCGTGTTCACCTGCGCCTGCGCCGACTGAATGCTGGCCTCGTCGGCGATGCCCAGCAGGTAGTTGTAACCGACGGCGAGCACGACGAGGTCGCGGGCGTCCTTGTAGGTATGCCGGCTGGCCTGCAGGCGCTGGGTTGCGGCATGCTCGCTCTCGATCGACTTCCAGTTGAACAGGCTTTGCGTCAGGCTGGCGCGCGCGTCGAAATAGGAAAACGGCCCGACGATGCTGGGTACGCTGACTCCGGGAAGCGCCGGGAAGCTGAAGCCGAATTCCTTGAGGTTGACTTGCGAGACGTCGACGTAAGGCGACGCGCTGACGTGCGGCAGGAGCGCGCTCAATTGCTGCCAGCGCTGCCCCTGGGCCGATTGAATGTCGGAACTGGCCAGCAGAGCGCCCAGATTCTGGCGCAGGCCGCGCTCGATGGCGTCCTGCAGCGAGAGCTTGAGCACCCCGGGAACGGGCTCGGAAGGAACGCTGCCGGAGTAGGGATTGGACTGCGACGCCGCCGCCTGCGGCGCCACCATCACGGTCGATTGAGATTCCGTATTGGAGGCGCCCGCCGGCGTGGAAGCCGAGCTCGCCTGCGCCCAGGATGGTGCAGCGCAAAAGGGAATTGCCGCCGCGATCAGGAAAATAACAGAGCTACGTTTCACGCAACCGCCTCCTCTGCTCGTTTATGGATGACTGCCGGGCACCTCAGGACTCAGTTTTGCGGTGATGCGAGCGAACGGTTTTCGTGTGGGCCGGCGATTCGATGGGGCCGGGCCGCTTGCGCGCGGGCTCGGCCTGCAAGCTGGGACACAGAAGTTCCCAGACGCGCTCCGCCGTTCCGGGGAGCGAGCCTTCGGGATTGATGGCCCAGGCAACCGTGACGCCCATGAAGATCAGGCGCATGAGGCCGCCCAACGCGGAAGCGGGAATGTCGCGGCGAATCTCGCCGCGCTGCTGGCCGATGGCGAAAATCTCGCCGAGGATCTCGCGCCCGCGCTGAATGCGCTTTTGCAGTTCGTTGCGCACGGGCGCGCACGACAGATTCGCGGCGAACACCGAACGCAGCAAATCGGGGCTTTCCGAAGACTGGCCGGCGAGATCGGTGGCCAATTCCTTGAGCACGTTCAACACGGATTCTTTGCCGCCGCGGGCCTTTTCCAGGCAGCGCTCGATATGCTGCAGGCGTTCTTCGCCGTAATGCGCGAGGACGTGCTCCTTGGTGGGGAAATAGTTGAAGAAGGTTCCCTTGCCGACGTCGGCGGCTTCCGTGATGTCTTCCACCGTGGTCTCGAGATAGCCGCGCTGTGCGAACAGCTGCAAGGCGGAACGGAAGATGCGTTCGCGCGTTTCGGCGCGGTGGCGTTCGCGGCGGCCCAAGCGGGGCGTGGAGAGGAGGTGTGAGCCGGAGGCGGCGGTTTTCATGTGCACTGACCTTTCGTCAAACTAGACTCTAGGTCATATTCGATTAGCAGTCAAGAATAAAGTCGCAAGAAAAAGATGGGCCGGGCCCGCGCCCGGAAGCCGCCGGGGAAAGGAGAACTTCCCCGGCGCTCCGGCCGAAAGGGGAAAGAAGCGCTACGAAGAGTGCTTCGGGCTGTGCTGGTTGAGGGTGGAGATGAGCGTTCGGGCGGCGCTGGGAACCGGAACCGCGCCGTGCAGGGCGATGTCCGTGGCACTGAGCCTGCGTCCGTACAGGCTCGCGTTGCCGTCGTTATCGGGGCGCAGGCTCGAACCGCTCAAGGAAATGCCGGCGAACAAGCCGCGCGCGCGCGAGTAGGTAAGGACCTCGGCGCGCATGGTGGCATCCGTAGCGGCTTCGGCGTGGCGTCCCTTGGGGCCGGCTGCGGCGGAGGCGTCGGCTCCCAGTTTGACTTTGCTGGTCAAGATGGCGCTGGCGCCGCGCGGGTTCATGACCAACAGGACAAAATCGGTGGCTTGGGCCCCCAGCTGGAAGCCGAAGCTGCCGCCCTGGAGAACCATCATGGTTGGGGCGCTCCAGGGACCGTTGAAATGATCGCCGCTGCGGCACGTCATAGCGCCGCGGCCGTAGCTGCCTCCGAACCCGAAGGCGGCCTTGAGCACCGAGGGCATGACGATGACGCATACGGCCTTGTCCAGCAGGTCCTGCGGAATGTCGTCGGGGATATTCAGGATCTCTTTCATCACTTCGCCGGAATTTTCGAGACGGCTTTCCTGCTTGGACTTGTCGCTGGCGGCCTGGGCTGGAGAGGAAACCAGCAGAGCGGGAACCGCAACGAGAACGACTACGAGCAGAAACGAGAGCAGCTTGTTCATTCCATGCCTCCTACATTCTGCTTGGGATGATAGGGAAAATCGGGCCGGGAGCGCAACTCTTGCGCGATTCGGACCCACAGAACGGAGCGGTGTCATATAATCACACGCTCGTCGCCTGTCTATTTAGATGCAAAAAAGAGGAGTTGAGAGGCACGGATTGAGACGCGTCTTTTCCGCAGTCGTTTTGTTTGCGGCAATTTGCGTGGTGGCCGGAGCGTTCGCGCCTGCTCCAGGACGGGCGCGCGCGGATGCGGCGGGGTCCGCCGGGCGTGCGGCGCGGAGCGGCGCGCGAGTGCGTCCCGATGTGCGCCGTTTTGTGGAGCGGATCGATGGGGTGCTGGCGGCGCCGCAGACGAAGCGGATTTTCTGGGGCATTGAAATTGCCGACCGGGATACCGGCCAGATTTTGTACCAGCGGAATGCGGATGATTTCTTCATGCCCGCATCGAACGCGAAACTCTTTACGACCTCGCTCGCGCTGGCTACGTTGGGGGGCAGCTACCAGTTTCGCACGACGCTGGAGTCGCCCGTTGCGATCGGGCCCGACGGAAAGCTGGCGGGAGACCTGGTCTTCGTCGGGCGCGGAGATCCTGATCTGTCGAACCGCGTCTTTCCGTATCAACTCAAAAGCGAGCGTTCCGGGCCGGTCGAGAGAGTTCTGGCGGAGATGGCCGACGCTGTGGTGGCCAAGGGATTGAAGGAGGTCGACGGCAACATCGTCGCGGACGACAGCTATTTTCCGTACGATCCCTACCCGGAAGGCTGGAGCGTCGGCGATATTTTTTTCGATTTTGGGGCGCCGGTCAGCGCGATCACGTTCAACGACAACGTCGTGCAGCTGCAGATCGCGCCGGGCGGTAGCGTGGGCGAGCCGGCGTTCGTGGCGGCGCAACCCTCGGCGGCGCTGGCGAACATCACAGAGCAAATCACCACGGCAGCGCCCGGGGGACGCGCCTAGTTCTCCGTATCGCGCCAGCCGGGGCCGAATTTTCTTTCCATTCGCGGCACCATCCCGCTGGGACAATCTCCTGCCGACTTGCAGCTGGCCATGACGGCGCCGGCGGAAACGACGGCGCGTGCGCTGAAGGAATTGCTCGAACAGCGCGGCGTGAAAATTACGGGCGCGGTCCGCGTGTTCCACGCGCCGCCGCCGCTGACCAGCGACCAGATCGGCTTTTCGCCGCCGCCTCCGCCGCCCCAGCCGGGCGCGGCAGGACCGCATCCGTTCGTTCTGGCCGAGCACCTGTCGCCGCCGCTGATCGAAAGCATCTGCGTGAGCAACAAGGTCAGCCAGAATTTGCACGCGGAGTTGTTCTTGCGCACCGTAGCGCGCGTGAAGGCCGGGTACGGTTCGACGGAGCAAGGGCTCAAGATCGAGCAGGACTTCCTGAGGCG
>JBJKQB010000033.1:0-13813 GCA_046705825.1 Candidatus Acidiferrales bacterium | reverse complement strand
ACACCTTTCCGCCCGCCAAGCGTGGAATGGCATTTGCGATCTATGGAGTTGCGGTCGTCACTGCGCCGGCGATCGGTCCAACTCTCGGCGGCTGGATCACCGACAATTTCACCTGGCGCTGGATTTTTTTCGTCAACATCCCGGTTGGCATTGTTTCCCTGCTCTTGACCAGCCGGCTGATCACCGACCCGCCCTACATGCACCGCGCCAAACAGAAAACCTTCCGCATCGATTACATTGGCCTCGGCCTGCTCGCCCTCGGATTGGGCAGCTTGCAGGTCGTTCTCGACAAGGGCGAGCGCGACGATTGGTTCGGCTCTCATTTCATTCTTTTCCTGACCATCGTCTCCGTCCTCGCGCTGATCGGCGTGATTGCCTGGGAGTGGTTGCACAAGCATCCCATCATCGACCTGCACCTGTTCAAAGACCGCTCCTTCGGCATCGGCGTCCTGCTGATGTTCATGGTGGGTTTCGCGCTGATGTCCAGCACTGTGCTGATCCCGCTTTTCCTGCAGACCATGATGGGCTACACCGCCGAGCAGGCCGGCCTGGTGCTGATGCCCGGAGGTTTCGCCATCATCGCCGTCATGCCGCTGGTCGGCTTCTTGCTGGGCAAATACGACGCGCGCAAGCTTCTGCTCTTCGGCTTCGCCATGCTGTCCATCGCGCTCTTCTACATGACCGATTTCAACCTCGCGATCGATTTCCGGCACGCGGCGGGCGCGCGCGTGATCCAGGCCATGGGCCTCGCTTTCCTCTTCGTCCCCATCAACACCGCCGCCTACGCCTTTTTGCCCAAGGAGAAAAATAATCAGGCCTCCGGGTTGATCAATCTGGCGCGCAACGTCGGCGGCAGCGTGGGAATCTCCTTCGTCACCACCATGCTCACGCGCCGCGCGCAGTTCCATCAGGTGGCTCTCGTCGAGCACGTCAATGGCGGCAGCGCCCGCCTGCAAACCATGTTGCACTCGGCCGAGCGCATGCTCATGGCCCACGGCTCCAGCGCGTACCTCGCCACGCGCCAGGCCTACGGCCTGGTCGGCAACATGATTGCGCAGCAGGCCACCATGCTCGCTTACATCGACGATTTCTGGCTGGTCGGCGTCGCCGTGGTCGTGATGATTCCCTTCGTCTTCTTCATGAAAAAGGTGAAGCCCGGCGGCCCCATCGCTGTACACTGATCCCGCATCGGTAGCGCGCCTCGCCGGCGTTTTTCTGGATAACATCGGGGGCCGTCTGCTGCGTGGCAAAACGAACGCCACATTTGCCTTCGCGTCCGTCGAATGAGATTATTTTTTGTGAGCGGCTGATGCCGGGGCTCTCATGAAAATCCGCATCATCACCGTCGAGCGCGAATACGGCAGCGGCGGCGCGGCCATCGCCGAACGCCTGGCCAGGCATCTCGGCTGGCAGCTTTGGGACCGCGACCTCACCGCCGAAATCGCCCGCGTCGCCAAGGTCACTCGCGAAGCGGTGCATCGCTGCGACGAGCGCGTGGACCCGCTGCTCTCCCGCCTGTTCAGCGTGTACGCGCGCGGCAGCTACGAGCGCACCCTGCCCGTCACCGAAACGCGCCACTTCAACGCCGACACTATGGTGGCCATGCTGCACAAGGTGATCGAGGAAGCCGCCTCCAAGGGCAATTGCGTGATCGTCGGCCGCGGCTCGCCCTACATCCTGCGCAATCGCCTCGACGCCTTCCACGTTTTCATCTATGCGCCCGACGAAGAAAAACTCCGCCGCCTGAAAAACATCGGCCAGTCCGAAAAAGAAGCGCGCCAGTTGATCCAGGACGTCGATCACGAGCGCGCCAGCTTCATCCGCCACTACTTCCACAAGGACTGGCCTTATCGCCCGCTCTACAACCTCATGATCAATTCCAGGTTCGGCGACGACTACGTCGTCGAAACCATCCTCCGCGAAATCGCCGCACTCGAACGCCTCCGCTCCTCCCAGGACGCCAAAGCCTCCTGAACCTGCCGGGCTGATCCTGCCGGGCTTGCGCCTCACGCCGCCGCTACCGTACTCTGATCTTTTGCTTTTGCCGCGGTTTCACGGCTGAGGACACTGCATGGCCTGTCCAATTTGCGAAAGGCGTCCGCCCAAGCGCTTCTGCCCCGCCAAAGGTGAAAAAATCTGCGCCATCTGCTGTGGTGCGGGCCGCGAGGTGACCATCGACTGCCCGCCCGATTGCCCCTACCTCATCGCCGCTCATCGCTACGAAGCCGAGCACCGCAAGCCGCTCTCCGCCGGCGATTTTCCCTACCAGGATGTCGAATTTCCGGTGGAATTCGTCCAGGAACGCTGGCCCGTCGTCGCCGGCCTGGCGGGCACCATCCTCCGCTTTGAGGCCGAGCAACGCGACACGACCGACGGCGCGGTGCAGGCCGCACTCGAAGCCCTCGCCGAAACCTATCGCACGCTCGGTTCGGGCATTCTCTACGAGCGCCCGCCCGCCGTGCTTCTCGCACGATCCCTGTACGAGCACATCTCCGCCTTCCTCGCTGAATTCCGCAAACGCGAAGCGGATCGCGCAGGATTTCCCTCGCTGAAGGACTCGGAAGTTTTCCAGCTCCTGGTCTTCCTGCTGCGCCTGCTGAAACAGGAAACCAACGGGCGCCCGCTTTCCCGCGCCTTCCTCGGCTTTCTCCGCCAGCGTTTCCCGCTTCCCGCCGCCGAAAAAGAAGCGTCGCGCATCATCGTCCCCTGACGCCGGTCTCCCTTTGCGCGGCCCTCAGCGGCCGCTCAAGACCTCCTGCGCCGCCGCCAGCACTTCCGCCGGCACGCTGTCGATGTCCGCGTCCGTCGTGCGGTGGTTCGTGATGCACGCGCGCAGGCAGAATTGCCCGCGCAAGGTCGCGTTCGACAGATACACGCGTCCCCGCCCGTTCGTCCGCTGCAGGATTTCGAAATTCGCGGCGTTGATTTGCTCCGCGCGCAAGTCCCCGTCTCCCGCGTACCGGAAACACACCGCGCTCAGCTCGATCGGCGCCATCAATTCCAGCTTGCTCTGCTTGGCGATCAGCGCACCCAGGCGCTGCGCGCGCGCCAAATCGTTTTCGATCGCCTTTCGGAAGGCGCTCAGCCCGTGGTAGCGCAGCGAAAACCACAGCTTCAGCGCCCGCAACCGCCGCGAAAGCTCGATGGATTCCTCGAAGAACGACGCGCCTTCCAGCGGATCGCTGCTCAGCGCACGCGCGTAATCCCCGCTGTGCGAGAAGGCCCGCCGCGCCGCCCCGGCGTCGCGATACAGCAGGCAGCCGCAATCGATCGGCTGGTACAGCCATTTGTGCGGATCGAGCGAAATCGAATCCGCCCGCGCCAGGCCTTCGAACTTCTTCGCCGCGGCCATGGCCGCCAGCGCGCCGTACGCTCCATCCACGTGGAACCATGCCCCATGCCTCGCCGCGATCTCCGCAATCGCCGCCAGCCCATCGATCGCGCCTGTGTTGACCGTGCCCGCCGTCCCCACCACCGCCAGGGGAATCCGGCCGCCCTCTTTGTCCCGCCGCATCGCCGCGTCCAGCTCTTCAGGGATCATGCGGAACGCATGGTCCACCGCGATCGACCGCAGATTGTCTCGCCCGATCCCCAGCAGGGCGACCGCTTTCGCGATCGACATGTGCGCTTCCGTCGAGGCGTACACCGCCAGCGAGCCCGCTCGCATCCCTGTTTCATTGCTGGGCGACGCCGCCTCTCGCGCCATGGCCAGCGCCATCAGATTCGCCGCCGACCCTCCGCCCGTCAGCGATCCGCGAAATCCCGCGCAGTCGATGGCCTGCGCCAGCCAGTCCACCACCGTGCGCTCCAGCGTTACGCCGGCTGGCGCGGACCTCCACGCCGTCACATTCTGGTTCATCGCGCTGCACAACAGGTCCGCCGCCGCGGCCGCCAGCTCTCCCGAGCCCATCACGTAACCGAAAAACCGCCCGTTCTGCGCCCGCGAATCGCGCGCCACGCCCGCCAGCCCTTCGAGAGCCTCCTCGCGCAGCCCCGTCTCCGGCGCCGCCGTGTGATAGATCCGCTCCATTTCCGCGCCGCTCGCTCCCGGGGGAATCGCTCGCCCGTCCAGGCCCTTCAAATAATCGACGGCGATTTCCACCACGCGTTCGCACAACGCGCGAAATTCTTCCGCTGAAATCTCGATGGGATTGATCGAATTCACGTCCGCCCGATTCTACCTGACCGTCGCCATTCCCTTCTTCGCTTTTCGTCGCCCTCCATTTTCACTCTTCCCTTTTCCCGTCTCTGCCCTGCGTCCGCCCGAATTTCGATTTTCGAATTTCGGAATTTTCGTATACTTGCCTCTTCCATGCTCGCTCGAACCTGGCCTTTGGCCCTCGCGGTCCTGGCGACGCTCGTCGTCGTCCTGTGGCTTCTTCATAGAACGAGGGTCGGCGCGCTGTTTCACCTTCATGTACGCGATCGTCCCCGGCGGCGCCTGCTCCTCGCCGCCATCGGTTTTTTCGTCACTTTTGCCGTCGCGCGCTCCATGGCCTATGCCGCCTTTCGCGACGTCGAGCCCTTTCACTACATTTACATCGGCGGAACGCACGTCCATCACCTGGTCTTCGGCATCCTGCTCCTGTTGATCGTCGGCTTTTGCTGGCTGATGGAAGTGGGCACCGGCGACCGCGGCTCCTCCCTCTTCGCCAGCCGCCTGATGTCCCTGCTCTACGGCATTGGCGCGGCGCTCACTCTCGACGAATTCGCCCTCTGGCTGAATCTGCGCGAGGGGATTTACTGGACGCGTCCCGACTTCCTCAGCCTCGACGCTGTGATCCTGTTCGGCGCGGCCCTGCTCATCGCCATCTGGGGCGGCCGCTTCCTGAAGGCCGTCAGCCTGGAAATCTGGCAACTCCGCCACCGCCGGCGCTAGCCCGAATTTCGAATTTCGCTTTTCGAATTTCGATTTCGTCGCGATAAAATGGCTTTTGCCTGCATCGAACGCCTGCGAACCGCAGCCGTTGCGGCATTTTCCCGGGAGACGCCAATGGCCATCAAGCTTCCCATCTACATGGACTATCACGCGACCACCCCCGTCGATCCGCGCGTCCTCGAGGCCATGCTCCCCTACTTCAGCAACAAGTTCGGCAATCCCGCCAGCCGCAGCCACGAGTTCGGCTGGAAGGCGGAAGAGGCGGTCGAAAACGCACGCGCTCAAATCGCGCGCCTGATCAACGCCTCGCCACGCGAGATCGTCTTCACCAGCGGCGCCACCGAATCCACCAATCTCGCCCTGAAAGGCGCTGCTGAAGCCTACGGCGAGAAAGGCAAGCACATCATCACGCAGGTCACCGAGCACAAGGCCACGCTCGACACCTGCAAGCACCTCGAAAAATCCGGCTTCGAAGTCACCTATCTTCCGGTCGCGCCGGACGGCCGCGTCGATCTCGACGCGCTGCGCGCCGCCATCACTCCGCGCACCCTGCTGATCTCCATCATGTACGCCAACAACGAAATGGGCGCCATTCAGCCCATCTCCGAAATCGGCCGCATCGCCAAAAACGCTGGTGTGCTCTTCCACGTGGATGCCGCGCAGGCCGCCGGAAAGATTCCCGTCGATGTCGAAGCCGACGGCATTGATCTGCTCTCCATCTCCGGGCACAAGCTCTATGCCCCGAAAGGTGTCGGCGCGCTCTACGTCCGGCACAAGAATCCCCGCGTCCAGCTTGCTTCTCTCATCGACGGCGGCGGCCACGAACGCGGCATGCGCTCCGGCACGTTGAACGTCCCGGGCATCGTCGGCTTGGGCCAGGCCTGCGAGCTATGCCGCCAGGAAATGCCCGCCGAGGCCGAACGCCTGCGCGCGCTGCGCGATCGCCTGAAAGACGCCATCCTCTCGCAACTCACCGGCGTCTCCATCAACGGCTCCATGACGCATCGCCTCCCGCACAGCCTCAATCTCAGCTTCGCTCACGTCGACGGCGAATCGCTGATGATGGGCATCAACGACGTCGCTGTTTCCAGCGGCTCGGCCTGCACCTCCGCCAACATCCAGGCCAGCTATGTGCTCAAGGCGCTCGGCCTCAGCGACGATCTCGCGCATTCCTCCATTCGCTTCGGCCTGGGCCGCTTCAATACCGAGGAGGAGGTCGATTACGTCGCTGCACGCGTGGTCGAAACCGTGAAGCGCCTCCGCGAGCTCTCCCCCCTCTACGAATCGACAAAACCGTAAGCCGCCCCGGGGTTGCAGTGAGGTTTAAATGTAGCGCCGGGGACTTCAGCCCGGCATCAGGCTCCGCACAGCCCCCACGCCTGTCATTCTGAGTCCCGCACCGCGGGACGAAGAATCTCTCTTCCGCCCCGAGTGGCGTGTCTCGCGCGGCCCCAGGTCTAAATGTAGCGGCGGCTTGTCCTGAGTGCAGTGGCGAAGGGGGACTTCAGCCCGGCATCAGGCTCCGCACAGCCCCCACGCCTGTCATTCTGAGTCCCGCATCGCGGGACGAAGAATCTCTCTTCCGCCCCGAGTGGCGTGTCTCGCGCGGCCCCAGGTTTAAATGTACCGCTGTGGTGCTGCACCCAGTTACGACAAGATCGCGCTATTGCGAGGTTGCCACGAAGGCATGCTCCGTCGTCCCGTCGCTGTACATTCCCACCAACGCTACCTTGGCTTGGCTGTGAGTGTTAGGGTCCAACATGAAGTCGCTTAATGACTCCACCTGTTCGGGGGATGCGCCCGGCACCGCAAGATAGCTGTAATTGCCCTCGTGTTCAAAAACGCTATTTGTGTTCGGATTCGAGCCTTCGTTGCCGGTTATCTGATCGTTATCGTTGATCGCCAACGTGAGAGCCACGGGCGAGGTGCTGAACGCTCCTGTGGGCCAGGCGTACAAGAAGGACCTGCAGTAACTGCTGCGACCGGCAATTTGCGCGTCGCCATTGATCCAGTTCCCCACACTGGTTGACCCACTTGGACATCCGGGGTCATCGAACGTGGTGAAGTTCCCTAGCCCGCAATCTGATTGTCGTCATTAATTCCATAAGGCACGGTTATCAGCGCGTTTGGATAATCCAGGCTGGAGTAGCTGCCGTTTATAAGGAGAAACCCGTGAGTAT
This sequence comes from Candidatus Acidiferrales bacterium, assembly GCA_046705825.1. GTDB lineage: Bacteria > Acidobacteriota > Terriglobia > Acidiferrales > UBA7541 > Palsa-295. Next base: position 6,754 of record JBJKQB010000033.1, on the reverse strand, counting down.
TAGAGTTTTGGTCCATCCACTGACCCACGATCGTCCCCAGATTGTTGATTCCGACAGCCATGGTCGATACTGCACCAGGGAAGTCCACATTTGTAAAGGCTCCGTCAGTGTATAGGTAACCACGACTGCTGGCGGCAGGATCGCAGGGGCTGATTCCAGTCCCAGGCTGACTCCAAGATCCGACAATCTGACCCGAGTTGTTGATGCCGTAAGCAAAAGTTCCACAGGCCCCCGGATAATCTATTGTCGTATACGTGAAGCTGTAGCTCTTGGTGCCGCTCCCACCGACCACGTCGGCGTCTTCGATGTCGGTATCAATACTGAGCTTGACGCCGCCCCAGGTCGGCGATACGTTCCCAACATATTGGTGCATCCTCTGGTCCTGTGGCCAAACGCCATCGTCGAAACCAAGGCCCCAGATGGTAACACGGGTGTCGTAGTCGGCGATCCAGATATCGGTGGGCGGTGGCGATACCGCACCATATCCCGTGCCGCCGTTGTACCAGCTCTCGGCTGGGGCAGGACCGCTATACACTCCAGCGGTGTAGCCGTCGGCCTGGAGTTCGCTGACCCAGCCCTCAAGGAAGGCATTGACGTAGCTCCCAATCGGATTCCCATTGCAGGTGCCGGAAGGGGAGTAGTTCTCGATATCGTAATAGACGGGCGAGCCGGGACCAAGCCCGACTTTTCCCATCGCACTCGTGGCAGCGTCCGCCTCCGTCTGCCCCTGCGCATAGGCCCCGCCGGTCGTGCTGATGTAGGCGGCAAAATTGTTGCAAGGAGCCTGCGGTCCGACCCAGATCGGGATCATACTCCAGCCTTGCTTAACGACGGTGCTGATCCACGAAGACTTCAGGGTGGCGCATTTGGTGTTGACACCGCCTAGATAGATCCCAATGTCAAAATAAGGGCTGCTGTTCCACCATGTTCCCATTTGAGCGGTGCTCGGAAGAGTGCAAGCGTCAAAACCCATGTGTCGGCCCTTGTAGCTTGTGGCCGTTGAGCCAGCCGATGAATCCAGCGCGTACGCAGCCGCAACTCCGCTTTGTGGAGTCGTCGCTCCTGGAGCCGCCCCCATCCTCTTTAGGATCGCAGGCGTGCCGGTCTGTCTACGGGCTGGCGTGATATTTCTCCAGATCGTGCCGCCATCCGCCGTCGACAGGAGGGTCGCTGCGTACACCCCAAAAGCCCAGCCGTGATTCGCGTCGGCGAAAGTCAGAGCCCCTGGTGTCCAGTTGTTCAAGCCTGATGGCATTTCGACGGCTGTAACTTCGACTGCTTCCCCACGAGGTCCGAGTTTCACGACGGCGAGTGCCGGATGACCGTAGAGCCTCGCAGTTATCACATGGGAATCAACGGTCGTCACGGCAGGAGTGCCCCGATCATGTCCAAGGTTCTTCCAACTTTCGAGGTGCCAGGTGTGACCGCCGTCAGCCGTGGAGAAAAGGACAAGCGCGCGCCAGTCTTGCCCGTCCTCCGCCCCCGGCTCGAAGTACGTGGAAGATAGGAAACCACGCTCTCTGTCGCCGAACGCCGGCGGAGCGTACTGCGCGACGGTCTCCCCGCCCTTGAAGAGGTTCAGTATAGCGGCAGGAGGCGGAATGTGTACCACCGCCCAATGCTGTCCCCCATCTTCTGTGCGGTACAGATAACGCCCGTCCGTACCGCCCGCGATCCAGCCGTCTTGTGCGTCGACGAAGCGAATGGATCCATAGGGAGCTCCTCCGAAGCCGCCCTGGCCTTTCACTCCCACAACCTGGTTCCAGGTCTTGCCGCCGTCGGTAGTCGCCAGAAGAACGCCCGACCCGCCCCAGTGAGGCACTGCCGTCTCTATATCGATCCATCCGTGAGTGGAGTCCAGGAAAAAAATCTCCCCGTCTGGAAACCACCCGACCCCGGACGGTAGCGAGGATAGACGGGTGACGCTCCACGTCCCGCCTCCGTCGGTGGTGACGGCTAGATCAAAAGCTGTCACATTCGAGACGCCGGTGAATTGTTCGCTTCTGGCCGCCAACAATACCCATCCTTGCGAGGCGTTAAGGAAAAGCGCCCCGGCTATCTCATGCGAAGCAGGGTCGTGCGGCGTGACGTCCGCCCAGTTGTTGCCGACGTCATTCGTCCAGTAGAGGTGGTCATCTGAGATAGACGTGGTGCCACGATTGAGAACCACCCAGCCTGTGCCGGGTCCAACCAAGCCCATGCGTGGTTGCCCCTGGGCACAAACTATTTCCGGTAAACACCCAACCAACAGGCAGACGCAAAGGCAGCGAATCATCCAACAACGGTGCGCCGTCATAGGAACACCCCCTGTAAACTGCGGGATAATTCTAAGGGCGAGAATTGAATCATTCAATATGTACTTTAAGTTTTATTACGTATCCTCGCTTTCATCAATCGCCACTCGCAAACTACGAGCCCATGGCGCTTTCGCCGCGCGTCGGCTGCTCTCGAATGGAAATCCGGCTGCGCACACGCTAAAATAGACTCGTGGGAAGTGGAGGGAACCGGTGCGGCCCGCAGTTCGCGCCGCCAGTCGCCACTTCACTCCTCACCAGTCGCGAGCCGGACCCATGGCCATCCACGTCACCGAAAAAGCCGCCACCAAAATCCGCGAATTGCTGGTCAAGGAAGGTGTGCCCGCCGACTCCGGCGGCCTGCGCATCGGTGTGCGCGGCGGAGGCTGCTCCGGCCTCACCTACGCCATGCGCCTGGAGAACGCGCCGCGCACCCGCGACAACATCATCGAGGAATTCGGCGCGCGCGTCTTCGTCGACCCCAAAAGCTATAGCTATCTTTCCGAAACTACCCTCGATTATCAGGAAACGCTCATGCGCAAGGGCTTCGTCTTCCAGAATCCGCAAGCCGCGCGCACCTGTGGCTGTGGCACCTCCTTCAGCGTCTGACCGCCCCGCCGCGGACTACCAACGTCAACGAAGCGCGATCCTTGCAAGGTGTCCCTGCATCAATGATTCGCAACGCAATCCCATTCCATGATCCGCACCGGACTATGCCTCAATGCCAGTAGTGGTTTCGCACTATTGCGCCTTGTGATCTAGATCACTACGATGCCCGCGCTACGGGCGATTCTCTGCCCGAACAAAAACCAAAACTAGAGGGCTGCCGCAGGCGGCGTTCGGACTCTGCCTGCTCGCGCAAGGGCACAAGCTTGCCCGCTGCGGCCCGCGAAAAAGGGGGAGTCTTGGAAGACGCCATCGGGGGTGGCTTCGTCAACAAAATGGGGAAACGCGTTGGAGTCGCGCGGATTGTGCAAGCTATCGCCGTGGTGGCGCTGGTCGCGCTGAGCAGCAGCGTGGCGCACGCCCAGGGCTGCATCATCGCGCACTCCACGGGTGGCGTCGGCGGCCCGGCGAATCAGGGTGGATACCTTCACGCGCACCACTGGCAATTGGACATCGACTATCGCCACCAGTTTTCTTTCCGCCACTTTGTGGGCGACATCGAGCAGGAGTATCGGCTGCAGGAAGGCACCGAAGTCGAGAACCGCATCAATCTCGAAAACTTCGTGCTGACCTATCAGATTTCGCCGCGCTGGAGCGCGGACATTAACGTCCCCCTGCTGACCGCCAGCCGTCACAAGCACGACGGCTATTACACCATGCACACCGCCGGCATCGGCGACGTCAGCATTTCCGTGCAGCGCTGGATGTGGGACCCGCAAAACAATCCTTCGCACAACGTGCAGTTGGGCCTCGGAATACAGTTCCCGACCGGCCGCGATAACATTCAGAACAGAGTGATTGTGGCGCCGGGTCTGCCCCCGCAAGAAGTCGTCCCGGACTATTCAGTGCAGCCGGGCACGGGAGGGTACGGCATTCCGTTCCAGTGGATCGCTTTCCAGGATCTGGGGTCCAGCCGGGCGCAGCTCTACTTCAACGGAAGCTATCTGATCACGCCGCAGGAAATGAACGGCGTGGTGCCCGATCATTTCGGCTACGCGCCGCCGCCGAATCCCGCCTACACGCCCTATTTCTCCATCTCCGATGAATATCTGATGGAGGCGGGAGTCGCCTACTCCTTCGCCAGTGTCAAGGGGCTTTCGGTGACGTTCGGGCCCCGCGATGAAGGCGTGCCGGCTCACGATCTGATCGGAGGCGACCTCGGATTTCGCAGGCCCGGATTCGCTCTTTCTCTCGAGCCGGGGCTTCAATACTATCGCTGGGACGACATCTTTACCCTGACCGTTGGGCGGGCCATCTATCGCGACCGCACGCGCAGCGTTCCCGACATTCATTTGGGCACGCATGGCGACGCAGCCTTTGCGGATTGGGTATGGCTCGCGTCATTCACGCACCGGTTCTAACCACGAGGAGGCGGACGCGATGAGCGCAATGCGAGCGCGCAACACCGTTGTGCGTACGGGCCGCGCGGCTTTGTTCGCGTGGCCGCGAGCGACCTGCATGGCTGCGGCAGTCCTCCTGTTTGGCAGCCTATTCGGTGTGGCGGCGGCACGAGCCCGTACGAAGCACACCGGCTCGCTCGAGAAGCTCTCGTTCCGGGACCTTGCCGGGCAAAAACAGAGTCTCTCCGCATACCGTGGCCAGATCGTGGTGCTCAACTTCTGGGCCACATGGTGCGGGCCCTGCCGCGAGGAGTTGCCCATGCTGAATGCGCTCGCCGGCGAGTACGGCGGCAAGGGCGTAACGTTTGTGGCCGTGTCCGTCGACGAGAAAAAGGACTGGAACAAGATTCCAGACTTTGTGAAACGCGAAAAGATCACCATGCACGTGCTGGTGGGAGCCAATGCGGCAACTGTGGCGAAACTGAAGCTCGGAAACGAAATCCCTGCGACGCTGATTTTCGATACCGACGGCGAACCGGTGGGACGAATCCTGGGCGAGGCCCGGCGCACCGACATCGTGAGTTGGCTCGATTGGCTGCGCGGTAGCCGAACGGGGCCAAAGCCGCCGGCCGAGGTCAAGCACCTTTCCTGAGCATTCCCTAATATCGTGACACTTGCGCGAGTGTCATTCTGATGCGGAGGAGCAGCCCGACTTTCGCCTCACACGTGGAGGACCGCGAGGCTTAGGACTTGTTCAAAGGGATCGAAATCACGGTCGCGGTGCAACAGCAAGTGCCCTTCTCGCAGGCAGAATGTCGCGATGAGACAATCAATCGTCTTGCGCACTGTGTGGCCCTGCTGGCGCAAGATGCGGAAATTCCGGGCGGCGGCCACGGCCAGTTCCACTCCTCCGGTTGCAAACACTTCAAACCCAAGAAGGTAATGCAGCACTCGGCCAAACGTGCGATCGTCGCGGATGCCTTGCAGCACTTCGCACAAGATCACATCGGTCAACCCAAGTCGCTGCCGATCGAGTTCTCGGTTTAGCCACTCAGTCTCCCGGTTCCGGACTCCCTGCAAGTAATCGATCCACACTGTCGTATCGATGATGACCATCACCGCTACCCTGCCAGGCGGCCCTGCCGGGATATGGCCAGGTCACCGGCCCACCGAACCTTCCCTCTCAACCGGCGAATACGCGCTTGGGCGTGCACTTGGATCAGTAATCGCAGTCCGGCTTCCACCACGGCCCGTTTCGTGCGGCCCTGGCCCGTCCGCATGGCCTCCCGCATCAAGCGGTCGTCAATGTCAATATTCGTTCGCATGGCGCTCTCCTCGCCGCATGTGTAAGAATCGCACGTTTATGTGTATAGGTCAATCCAACCCGCCGGGCCGAAGGCTGGGGAAGCCGCCGAAGCCGCTTTGATCTTCCAAAGATTGCGCGGGCGGCTCGCGACCGGCATAATTCCGCTCGCATCCAATCCTGCGCCCGCAAAGCAGGTGTTAGGAGTTAGGAGGCAGCATGGAAACCGATCTGCGCTATCCCATTGGCAAGTTCCAGCGCGTGGAAAACGCGACGGAGGCGCAGCGCCGCGCCTCGATCGCGGCGATCGCCGAAGCGCCCGCCCGCCTGCGCCAGGCCGTCGCCGGCCTGAACGAGCAGCAGCTCGATACTCCCTACCGTCCCGGTGGATGGACGGTGCGCCAGGTCGTCCATCACCTTCCCGACAGCCACATGAACGCGTACGTGCGCTTCAAGCTCGCTCTCACCGAGCACGAACCCGCCATCAAAACCTATGACGAAGCGCGCTGGGCGGAACTGGCCGATACGAAGGCGGCGATCGAGCCTTCGCTCCTGCTCCTCGACAACTTGCACCAGCGTTGGATCGTCCTTCTCAATTCCCTCGCCTCCTCCGACTGGCAGCGCAAGCTCCGCCATCCGGAACTCGGGCTGCTCACGCTCGATTCCATGCTGCAGCTGTACTCCTGGCACGGCCGCCACCACGTCGCGCACATCACGTCGCTGCGCGAGCGCAACGGCTGGCGCTGACCAGGTACCGGTACTGCACCCGTCTCCCGCCAGCCGCTTGACGGCGTGTCAACCTGCGCCAAAAGTGGCAAATTAAGGCCTTTTAAGTGCGTTTTGGCATCAAGGTTCTTGATGTCGTTAGCGCAGTAATTTGTTCGCCCGTTCTTCGCTTTTGGACTCCTGTCGCACTGGACGAAACAGCATCCCCAGCGCCCCGCTGGCTCTGCGTCTCGAGCGCTTGCCAGCAGCCGCAACTCCCGCGGCGATTCGCGCCGCGATCCGCTGGCGCCGCCGAACCGCGCTTCCGGCGCGTGCCGGACGCGCGATCTCTGCTAAACTAGACAGCACTTCTCGATCTGTGGCGCTATGGTGCAACGGTTAGCACGCGGCCCTTTCAAGGCCGAAATACGGGTTCGATTCCCGTT
>JBJKQB010000032.1:0-2865 GCA_046705825.1 Candidatus Acidiferrales bacterium | reverse complement strand
GAGAAGAAGGCCGCCGACGCCGGCGCCACCTATCTCGCGGGCCGGCCGACGTCGCCCAATTCCTTCTACGAGTGCAAATACCGCGATCCCAACGGCGTCGTCTTCGATCTGACACACAATGGCTGGGTTGGCGCGGTTAAGGACGTGGTCCCGGTGAAGTCGGCGGAAAAGGGTCACGCGTGAGACGGGCCGGTTATGAACGATTCCGCTGATCGCGTGCTGATCGTCGGCGCCGGGCCGGTCGGCCTGTGCCTGGCGCTGGCGCTGGCAAAGGACGGTGTACCGAGCACGATATTCGAACAACTCGCCGACGAGAATTTCCTCGATCAAGTGCCGCGGGCGGGCACAAATCACCCGGCAACGCTCGAAATGTACGACTCCATCGGCCTCTACAAGCGCATTGAGCCGCGCGGGATCATCGCGCCGGTGTTTCACTATTGGGATCGCGCCAAGGGGGAATTGATCGCGGCTTTTGATCACGCCGCGCTGAAGGACGACACGCGCTTCCCTTATGTGCTGCAATGCGAGCGCATCAAGATTGTGGAAGAAGCGCTCGCGATGGCGAAAGAGAACCCGCTAATCGACGTGCGCATGGCCACGACGTTCGAAGGTTTCGTCCAGGACGCCGAAGGCGCGACGGCCAACGTCGTGAACCTAGCCCGCGAAAAGGAAGCCGTGCGCGGCCGCTATCTGGTGAGCTGCGAAGGCGCCCGCAGCATTATACGCAAGGACCTAGACATAGAATTCGAAGGATTCACCTATCCTGACCGCACCCTCAACATCGAAGTCGCGTATGATTTTTCGCGGCACGGCTTCGCCGACCGCAATTATATCTCCGATCCCGAGGAATGGTCGAACCTGTTCCACTGGAAAGGCCCGCCGGAGCGCTGGCGCGTGCATTTCCCGACCGCGCCCGAAGTAGACGCAGAGGCGCTTCAGGCGCCCGAGGCGCTACAGGCCCGCTTGCAGCGCTTCCTTCCGGCCCCCACGCCTTTCGATATCGTCGGCAGCAATCTCTACACTGTGCATCAGCGCGTGGCCGAGACATTTCGCAAGGGGTGCGCGATTCTGGCGGGAGATAGCGCCCATGTGAACAGCCCGATCGGCGCCATGGGAATGAATAGCGGTATCCACGACGCGTTCAACCTCTCGACTAAGCTCGTCAGCATTCTTCAGGGCGAGGCCGATGAATCCGTGCTCGACCGCTACGATCGCCAGCGCCGCCACATCGCAGTGCAACACACCCAGGCGCAGACCATCCGCAACAAGCGGCTGCTCGCTGAAAAGGACCCCGCGGTGCGGCAGAAGAATCACGACAGGTTGCGTCGCCAGGCGGAAGATCCCAAGCTCGCGCGCGAATTCCTGCTCGGGACCGCTCTCTTCAACTCCCTGCGCGAGGCGGAGCGGATAGCCTGATCCGCAAGCCCGCGCTTTTTAGGTACCGCCATGCTGAACATGATCTGCAGCGAACGCCGCCCCATCGCCGACCGCGTGACCCAGATCGCGCATCTCGACATTCCTGGAGGCGGTCAGGTGACGGTGAAAGACGGAATCTGCTATGTCGGTCACATCCTGCCGCCGCACGGCACGACAATTCTCGACGTGCGCGATCCCAGGCATCCGCGTGTGCTTTCTACCATTGAGCTTCCGGATTTCCGCTCGCATTCGCATAAAGCGCGACTTGCTGGCGACGACCTTTTGATCGTCAATTCCGAGATGCACGACCGCCACTTTCTGCGCAAGGGACTCGACATCCCGCGCGTGGTGGCGGAATTCGAGGCCTCGCGAAAGCGCGAGCCGACCGATGTAGAGCTGGCGGCACTCGTGAAGGCGCCAATCGAACGGCTTGCGGAACTCAAGGACGTCGCACGCACCGGTTATCGCGAAGGCGGATTCAGGATTTACGATATCCGCGACCGCACACGTCCCAAGGAGATCGCGTTCCAGCGCACAGGTGGCATCGGGGTGCACCGCTTCGATTGCGACGCGGATTACGCCTACATCTCAACCGAGATGGATGGATTCCGTGGCAATATCCTGGTCAATTACGACCACTCCAATCCAACAAAGCCACGCGAAGTCTCCCGCTGGTGGATGACGGGACAGAACGTGGCCGCCGGCGAGACGCCACATTGGCAGGGCGTGCGCAACCGACTGCACCATGGGCTGCGCTGGAAGAACGAAATCTGGGCGGCGTGCTGGTATGGCGGTTTCTACATCATCGATGTGAGTGACATTTCACAGCCGAGAACGATCGGCCATTACAATTATCATCCGCCTTTCCCTGAGCCCACACACACGATCATGCGCGTTACCGATCCGATCGCCAACCGCGCCATTGCCATCGGCACCGATGAGGAACATCCGCACCTCATGGGGCAGCCCCATGCTTTCTTCTGGGTCTTCGACGTCGCGGATTATTCCGACATCAAGCCGATTTCGACCTTCCACGTGGTCGATTCGGATTCACCCTATGCGCGCGCCCATCTCGACGAGAAGGGCGAATACGCGCACGACGTTTACGGGCCGGGCGCGCACCAGTTCCAGGAGCATCTCGACGGCACCCTCGTCTTCGCCACCTGGTTCAGCGCGGGGCTTCGCATCATAGACATCGCCAATCCGCTGGCCCCCAAGGAGGTGGGGTCGTACTTGCCGGCGCCCGCAGCGCCCTATAAGGCGCCGCAGAGTAACGACGTCGAGGTCGACGACCGCGGCCTAATCTACCTGCTCGATCGCGAGAACGGGCTCGACATCCTGGAATTCGAGGGGCCGTGACCGCGCTCGACGCCAAAGCGGGCGAACGAACCCAGCTCGCCCCGGAGCGTCGCGCCCTCTCTCTTCGCGTCGCGAAGGTCGCCCTTTCAT
>JBJKQB010000031.1:0-12083 GCA_046705825.1 Candidatus Acidiferrales bacterium | reverse complement strand
CCACAAACTTTTGCCCATGCGCGTTATGCCGGTTAATTGCCAACCGCCACTAGGTTTGCGGCCGGATGTAGGCCGCGTTGGGGTTCGCGGGGGGGCTGGCCGCGGCCCTATCCACCCGCACGTTTTCCCGGCTGACCCAGCCCCGCTGCTCCAGCCGCCGCACCACGCACTCCAGATTCTGCCGCGTGGATCGCATCTCCTGCGCGGCCTTCATCATCGCGGTCGGCCCTTCCCGATATAGCAGCACCAGCAACCGGAACCCCTGCATGGTCAGGTCAAACATCGCCAGCGGCCCGTACATCCAGCTCTTTAGATAGGCCGCCGTGTCCAACACCTCCAGGTACGCCCCAAACGCCCGTAGCGTCTTCTCCTTCTGGGTCGGCCTCCTCCGCCCTCGCCGCTTCTTTAGCCCTTTGCGTGGCTCGACTTTCCCTGGCTTGCTCATGGTTCTGGCACTCCCTTGCCCCGTCCACACCCCCCTGGCGGACGGCGCCCGTCCGCCTTCCCCGGCTCTCGGCCGCCTGGTGGCAGCGGGTGGGCTCTTTGGCGTCAAATTGACGCATTTAAGGCCCTTTTAAGTCCCGTTTGGCATCGAGGTTCTTGATGTCATTAGCGCAGTTCCGCTACCCCTTTGCGGCCCGCATTTTCGCCCCTTCTGCCATGCGAAAGCAAGTAGTTCTATAGTAAACGTCCGCCGCCTCCCAACGGCAGCCCGCCGCCAAAAACAAAAAGGGCGGCTGGTTAGGCCGCCCTTCTCATTCAACTTTTCAACTGTCAGCTTTCAACTGTTGACTGGCTCCTGAGCAGGCGAAGAGAGATTCTTCGCTTCGCTCAGAATGACGCGCTAATGCCAGCGCGTCAGTACATTCCGCCCATGCCGCCGCCGGGCATACCGCCGCCCGCGCCCGCGCCCTTCTTCTCGTCTTCCTTGATTTCGGCGACGAGGGCTTCGGTGGTCAGCATGAGTCCCGCGATGGACGCCGCGTTCTGCAGCCCCAGCCGCGTCACTTTAGCCCGATCGATGACGCCCTGCGTGACCAGGTTGCCGAATTCGGCCGTATCCGCGTTGAAGCCGAAGTTATCTTCCTTCGACTCCCGAATGCGGCCGATGATCACGGCACCTTCCTGCCCCGCATTGTGCGCGATCTGCCGAGCCGGCTCTTCCAGCGCCCGCTTGACGATGTTCACCCCAATCGATTCGTCACCATCGAGCTTCAGCTTGTCCAGGGCGTTCAGGCAGCGCAGCAATGCCGTGCCACCGCCCGGAACGATGCCTTCCTCGACCGCCGCGCGCGTGGCGTGCATGGCGTCCTCGACGCGAGCCTTCTTCTCCTTCAGCTCGGTCTCCGTCGCCGCGCCCACCTTGATCACGGCCACACCGCCCACGAGCTTGGCCAGCCGCTCCTGCAGCTTTTCCTTGTCGTAGTCGGAAGTGGTCTCTTCGATCTGCGCGCGAATCTGCTTGACGCGGCCCTCGATCTCGCTGGCCTTGCCGGAGCCCTCGACGATGGTGGTGTTGTCCTTGTCAATGGTGATCTTCTTGGCGCGGCCCAGGTCCTCCACCTTGACGTTCTCGAGCTTGATGCCCAAGTCCTCGGTGATGGCCTTGCCGCCGGTCAGCGTGGCGATATCCTCCAGCATGGCCTTGCGGCGATCGCCGAAGCCGGGCGCCTTGACCGCCGCGCACTGCAGCGTGCCGCGCAGCTTGTTGACCACCAGAGTGGCCAGCGCTTCGCCTTCCACGTCTTCCGCGATGATCAGCAGGGGCTTGCCCATCTTGGCGATCTGCTCGAGCAGGGGCAGCAGGTCCTTCATCGAGCTGATCTTCTTTTCGTGGATCAGGATGCGCACGTCTTCCAGGGCGCACTCCATGCGCTCCGGATCGGTGACGAAGTAGGGCGAGAGATAGCCGCGGTCGAACTGCATGCCTTCCACGACTTCCAGCGTCGTCTCCATCGTCTTCGATTCCTCGACGGTGATGACGCCGTCCTTGCCCACCTTCTTCATCGCTTCCGCGATGATCCTGCCGATGGTGAGGTCGTTGTTTGCGGAGACCGTTCCCACCTGGGCGATCATGGGGCCTTCGACCGGCTTCGAGAGCCGTTCGAGTTCACCCTTGATATGCCTCTTCGATCCATCCTTCAACTCTTCGTCATAGCCACAAACGGTTCGTACGGCCTGGTCGATGCCGCGCTTGAGGGCCGTGGGGCTCGCGCCGGCGGCTACCGTCTTCACGCCTTCGCGGAAGATGGCTTGCGCCAGAACGGTGGCGGTGGTGGTGCCGTCGCCCGCCACATCGGAGGTTTTGGACGCCACTTCGCGCACCATCTGCGCGCCCATGTTCTCGAGCGGGTCCTTCAGCTCGATTTCCTTCGCTACGGTCACGCCGTCCTTGGTGATGACCGGCGCGCCGAACTTCTTTTCGATTACCGCGTTGCGCCCCTTCGGCCCCAGGGTGATCTTCACCGCATCGGCCAGAACGTTGACGCCCCGCAGAATCGACTGGCGTGAATTCTCGCCAGTTACGATTTGCTTTGCCATGAGTCTGTTTCCTCCTGAATCTTTGGAATGCTGGATTTTTTTGTTTGTGCTGCTAAGAATTCCCGGACTTCGCGTTTGGCGCTTCGGCTCTCGCTTTAGGTGCTTCGGCGGAAATCCGCCGGCGAGCCCGAAGCGCGCCGTTATCTTCTGGCGTTACTTTTTCCCGCCGCCCGCGGCTTTGGCGGCTCCGCCGATCTTGGCCAGGATTTCGTCTTCCTTCAGGATGAGATACTCTTCGTCGTCGATTTTGATGTCGTTGCCCGAATATTTACCGAAAAGTATCCTATCTCCTGCTTTAACATCGAGAGGGATGATTTCGCCTTTTTCGCGGCGGCCGCTGCCGACGGCGATCACTTCGCCCTCCTGCGGTTTCTCTTTGGCCGTGTCGGGAATGATGATGCCTCCCTTGACGACTTCCTTCTCTTCCAGGCGCCGGACCAGGACGCGGTCATGGAGCGGCGTAATGTTGACTGGCATGAGCAATTCCTCCGGTATGCTGAACTAGCGCTGTGGGAGTTTGCCAAGCTGGAGATTTAGCACTCCGCGACAGCGAGTGCTAATATAGCAAACCGCATTTAGGTGTCAAGCGAAAATCCTATAGGAGCACGCACAGGGACGGGAAGGCCATTCGTAAGCTGCACAAACGGAGCCACTTACAACCAGCATTATGGCGGTGGATGCGGCCGGCAGCCTACAAAGCACTCGAAAGCGCCCGCAGAGCTGCTATGCTGGCGCAAATCCGACGGAAGCGCGAGTGCGACTGAGTGAAGGGCGCAAGACGAGACAGGAAAAAGGGCCGCGCGCGGAAGACAAGGAGCGGCACGGGGCCAGACGTGAGCAGGAATGGCAGGACGCGGGATGGCATCGCAGGATTCGTGTTGGCCGGGGGCGCGAGTTCGCGGATGGGGCGCGACAAAGCGCTGCTGGAGCTGGACGGCGTGCCGATGATTTTGCGGACGGCGCGGCTGGTCGAGTCGGTGGCCGGCGGGGCAACCGTTGTAGGCCCGCCGGAAAATTACGAGCGGCTGGGGCTGAGGGCGCTGCGGGACGATTGGCCGGGGGCGGGTCCTCTGGGCGGGATTGCGACGGCGCTGCGGGCGACCGAACGGGCGTGGAATCTGGTGGTGGCGTGCGATCTGCCGTATCTGACGCGCGACTGGCTGGAATTTCTGATTGCGAGGGCGCAGAAATCGAGCGCGAATGCCGTTCTGCCGATGAATCATGGCGGGGCCGAGCCTCTTAGCGCGATGTACGCCAAAAGCGGCGAGGCAGCGGTCTGGCTGGCGCTCGACCGGGGTGTGCGCAAGGTGACCGACGGGCTGGCGCATTTGAATGCGGAGTATGTGGAACCGGGCGAATGGAAACGCTTTGATTCCGAGGGGCTGCTGCTCAAGAATATGAATTCACCGTCGGATTACAAGGAAGCCAAGAAGAGGTTCGAGCGGCAACTTCGTCACACCGCAGAGGCGCAGAGGACGCAGAGAAGACAGCGGGCGAAGCGAAGATGAGCGGGCATTATTTTGAGTTTCGGAATGTGTCGAAGGCGTTCGACGAGAACAACGTTCTGAAGAACGTGAGCTTTTTCGTCGACGAAGGCGAGACCGCGGTGATCATGGGGCGCAGCGGGGTGGGGAAATCGGTGTCGCTCAAGCTGCTGATGGGATTCCTGCAGGCGGATGAAGGGCAGGTGATCGTGGCGGGGCAGGATGTGACGCATTGGCGCGAAGAGCAGTTTGCGGAAATCCGGCGGCGTGTGACCATGGTGTTTCAGTCGGGTGCGCTGTTCGATTCGCTGACGGTGGCGGAAAACGTGGCGTTTCCGATACTGAGCCACGGCGGGCCGCACGATCCGGAGGAAGTCGAGCGGCGGGTGATGGAGCTGCTGGAAATGCTGGAAGTGGGCGAGTACGCGGACCGTTTGCCGTCGGATCTGAGCACGGGAATGAAGCGTGCGGTGGCGATCGCGCGGGCGCTGGCGGAAAGTCCCGACGCGATCCTGTACGACGAGCCGACCACCATGGTCGATCCGGTGATGGCGCTGCACGTGAGCGATCTGATTTTGAAGCTGAAACAAAAGTTCAGCAAAACCTCGATTGTGGTGACGCACGATACGCACCTGGGAAAGCGACTGGCGGACCGCGTGATTTTCCTGCATGAAGGGCGCGTCGAATTTTTCGGTCCGTGGGCGGAACTGGAGCAATCGCAGGATCCCTTCCTCCGCAATTTCCTGCTGCAGGATGAGCTGATTCCCGCACTGGACGAAACCGCGTGAGCACGGCGGGCGGGTCGGACGTCAAGAAGCAGTTGCTCCGGGTGATGGGCTTTTGGGACGTGCTGCTGTTCAACATCGCAGCGGTGCTGGGCCCGCGCTGGATCGCGGCGGCGGGGCGCAACGGGCCTTCGTCGATCAGCTTGTGGGTGCTGGCCGCGCTGTTTTTCTTTCTGCCGTCCGCATTCGTGATCACCGAACTTTCCACGCGATTTCCGATCGAAGGCGGGCTGTACGTGTGGACCAAGGAGGCGTTCGGCGATTTCCACGGTTTCGTTGCCGGGTGGACCTACTGGATCTACACCTTCTTCTATTTTCCGGGGCTGTTGATGGCCAGCGCGGCGATGTGCGCGTACATCGGGGGAAGCGGCACCGGGTATCTGGCCAACGATCGCACGTTTTTGATGATCGTCTCGCTGGGGCTGCTGTTTGTGGCGGTGGTCCTGAACATCGTGGGATTGAACATCGGCAAATGGCTGCAGAACGCCGGCGGTGTGGCGACGTACGTTCCGCTGATGATGCTGATCGGGCTGGGCGGGTATCTGTGGTACACGCGCGGGTCGGTGACGCATTTTACGTGGTCGAACATGATGCCGGTGTGGAATTGGAACACGGTGAATTTCTGGCCGCAGATTGCGTTCGCGTTCGTGGGGCTGGAATTGTGTTCGGCGATGAGCGAAGAAGTGCGCAATCCGCAGAAGACGTTTCCGCGCGCGATTTTCGGGTCGGGATTCCTGATCGCGGCGGCTTACATCGCGGGAACATTTGCGGTGCTGGCCATGCTGCCGTCGGCAACGGTCGATCCGAAGGCGGGCGTGTTCACGGCACTGGCGGCCGGGTCGACGGCGCTGAAGATCGGGCTCTTCGGCATCGTTGCGGCGGCGCTGGTGACGGTTGGAAACGCAGGGGGCGTGGGGACGACGGTTGCGGGCGTTGCGCGCGTGCCGTTCATCGTGGGCATCGACCGCTACTTGCCGGCCGCGTTCGGGAAAATTCATCCGAAGTGGAAGACGCCGTGGGTGTCGATTCTGGTGCAGGCGGTGATTTCAGGGATCATTCTGCTGCTCATTCAGATCAACCAATCGGTGAACGGCGCGTACCAGCTGTTTGTCGATGCGGGGACGATTTTGTATTTCATTCCGTTCCTCTATATGTATGCGGCGGTGATCCGGCTGGCGTATCGCAAAGATCGCGCGGCGAGTCCGGATGCGGTGCTGATCCCGGGCGGGAGGCCGGGGGTGTGGATTGTGGGGTCGCTGGGATTCCTGGTGGTGCTGGGAGGGATCGCGCTGTCGTTCATTCCGCCGGGCGAGGCGGAGAACAAACTGTTTTTCGAGGCCGTTCTGGTGGCGGGAACGTTTCTTTTCGTGGCGCTGGGATTGATTTTGTATTTTCGCGGGGCGCGCGCGAAGAGGCGGGAGGCGGTGGGGAGCGTCGCGCGATAGGCTGAAATCCGAAAAACGAAATTCGAAATTCGCGGACACGCCAAGGTGAGGGTCGGGAACAGATTTACCACAGAACACACAGAGAAAATCCGGAGGGCACGGAGAATTGTCACGAGCGACCAGCGGGTTCCTACTTTTTGCGATGCGGGAGCCGGGGGGCAGGGCAAAGCGGCAGCAAGCTGCCGCACTCCAAAAGCTCGCTGCGCGAGCCTAAACACCACCTTGTTAAATCGCCGGTCCGCGGGGTACTCAGAAGACGGCGCGGTGCTGCATCGATTGCTTGGTGGCGAGAGAGAAGCGGGGATCGACGGGGGCGGAGTCGAGGACGCGGGCGGCGACGTATTCGCCGAGGGAAGGGCCGTGCTTGAAGCCGTGGCCCGAACCTCCACCGACCAGCCACACATTGTCCATCTGCGGATGCCGATCGATGAGGAAATCGCCGTTGGAGGTGTTCTCGTACTGGCAGACGCGCGTTTCGACCACCGGCGCGTTGCGCAGATTGGGAAAGCGGCGCGCAACGTAATCTTTCGCGAGCGCAAGGGCTTCCGCGCCGGGCGCGCGCGATTGCGTGTCCGGATCGACGACGGCGCCGTGGCGGTCGTGCGCGATCTTCAAGCCGCGATTTTCCAGGTCGGGCATGCCATAGAACTCGTCCTGCAGCTTCAGCCATGTAGGCATCCGCAGCGGCGCGAAACGAGGGTCGCCGGGAGGCACACCGAAGAAGAAGACTTCCTGGCGCGAAGGGAAAATGCGGTTGGCCAGAACGTCGGGAAAAAGCTTTCCGAGCCACGCGCCGCAGGCAAAGACGAAATGCGCGGCGGAATACGTTTCGCCGCTTCCGGCGGTGATTTCGCGCAGGCGCGGCTGGCGAACGATGGGGACGCGCACCGCGGCGTTTTCGTACGCTACTCCCGACTTTTGCGCTTCCTCGACAACGGCCTGCACGGCGCGCCGCGCCATCAGCACACCGCTATCCGGTTCGAGAAGCCCCCAGCAATCGGTCTCGAAGGACATGGCGGAATAGCGCTCGACGAGTTGGCCGAGGGAGAGTTTTTCGAAGCGGCAGCCCACACGATCGAGCGTGGCCATCGTATCGAGAACCTGCTTCTCGCCTTCCAGCGCGATCCACAGAACCCCCGTGGGCTGAAACAATTCAGGGCGGCCGGCGCGGGCGAAGAGTTCTTTCCATTTGGGCAGCGCGTTCATGGACCAGCGCGTGTAGATTTCGTCGGCGCCATAGCCCATGCGAATAATGCGCGACTCACCGCCCGAGCTGGCGCGCGAGTTGGCGGGACCGTAGGCGTCGAGAAGAAGCACGCTCGCGCCGGATTTGCGGAGCGAATATGCGGTCCACGCACCGAAAACGCCCGCGCCGATCACGATCACATCGAAATTGCGCTGGGCAGTCATCAGAAACCTTCTTCGACGAGCTGCGCGACGGTGAGACGCGAAGGCGCGGGCGTGGCGCGCGATTCGAGCAGGCTCTCGACGTATTTGGCGAGGATGTCCGTCTCGAGATTCACTGCGTCGCCTTGGACCATGCCTTTCACGTCCGTGACCTGATAAGTGAAGGGGATGATGGCGATGTCGGCGACGCCTTCGCGCCAGGCGGCGACGGTGAGGCTGATGCCGTCGATGGCGATGGAGCCTTTTTCTGCGACGTAGCGGCGCAAATTTTCCGGGACGCGCACCGAAAGCCACCAATTCTCGCCTTCGGGAACCAGACGCGTGACGCGGCCAATACCGTCGACATGCCCCTGCACGAAATGCCCGCCGAGGCGCGCTCCGGCGGCGAGAGGGCGCTCGAGATTCACAACGTCTCCCGCCTTTTTTTCGCCGAAGGAGGTGCGGCGGAGGGTTTCGCCGGAAAGATCGGCGGCGAAAGTTGCGCCGTCGAATTCGACGACGGTGAGGCAGCAGCCGTTGACGGCGATGCTGTCGGCAATTGTGAGGCCCGTGGCGATTTCGGGCGCGGCGGCCAGGCTGACGCGGAGCTTGCCGCCCGTCTCGCTGCGGTCGAGCGAATCAATTTTTCCGGCGGCTTCGATGATTCCTGTAAACATCGTGGAACGATCCTTGGACGACGAAATCGGGGCCGCAGCGATTCAGCGTGATGTCGCGCAGCGGCGGCAATTCTGAGAGCGCGCGCGCAGAGAGGCGCGCCATGGGAATGCCGCCCTTCCCCATGATCTTCGGAGCATAGAAGAGAATCATTCGATCGACAATGCCGGCCTGGAGCGCTGCGCCATTCAGTTCCGCTCCCGCTTCGAGGAGGACGTTGAGGATTTCGCGGCGGCCAAGTTCGTGGACGACGGCGTGCAGGTCGACGCGGCCACGCTTAGGCCAAACGCGAACGACTTCCACGCCGGCTCGAGCGAGCGAGCGCGCCTTGGGCGAGTCCGCGGACCTGGTGGTGAAAACGAGGACATCGTTCCTGGCCGACTTGACCACGCGCGATTCGAGCGGCAGGCGCAAGCGCGAATCGACAATCGCGCGGAGAAGCTTGCGGCGGCGCGGCCGGCGGGTACGATCGGTGAGCAGCGGATCGTCAACGAGGATCGTGCCGATGCCGGTGAGCAGGGCGTCGGCTTCGTGGCGCAAGCGCTGCACGCATTCGCGCGATGGGGCGCTCGAAATCAAAGTGGAATGGCCGGGGCGCAGCGCGATCTGGCCATCCAGCGTGAGCGCCGTTTTGAGTGTGACCAGCGGGAGGCCCGTACGGATCCATTTGGCGAAATCCGCGTTGCAGTGCCGGGCTTCTTCGGCGCAAGGGCCCGCTTCGACGCGAATTCCGGCGCGGCGAAGCTGCTCGAAGCCACGGCCCGCAACGGCGGGATTGGGATCGGGCATCGCTGCGACTACGCGGCGAATGCGCGCGCCGATAATCGCGTTGGTGCACGGGCCGGTGCGGCCGGTGGTGCAGCACGGTTCAAGAGAAACGTAAAGAGTTGCGCCGCGCGCTCGCTTGCCGGCCCGTTTCAGGGCAACGATTTCGGCGTGGTCGCGCGCGTCGTATTGGTGAAAACCTTCGCCGAGGATGCGGCCGTTCTTCACGACGACCGCGCCCACGAGCGGATTAGGGTGAGCGAGGGCCACGCCGCGAAGGGCGAGGACGAGGGCGCGAAGGGCGAAGCGCTCGTCCGCCTCGCTAGTCGAAGAGGGAGTTGACATAAGTCTGCGCGTCGAAGGGGACGAGATCGTCCATCTTTTCGCCGGTGCCCACAAAACGAATGGGGAGATTCAGCTCGCGCGCGATGGCGACGACAATGCCGCCCTTAGCCGTGCCGTCCAGCTTGGTGAGGACGATGCCGGTCACGCCGGCGTGGCTCCAGAATTCGCGCGCTTGATTGAGGCCGTTCTGGCCGGTGGTGGCGTCGAGGACGAGCAGCACGTCGTGCGGCGCGCCCGGAACGACTTTCGCGGCGGTACGCTTCATCTTTTCGAGTTCGGCCATCAGATTCGACTTGGTATGCAAGCGGCCGGCGGTGTCGACGATGACAGCGTCCGCGCTGCGCGTTTTGGCGGCGGCTAGCGCGTCGAAAATCACGGCGGAAGGATCGGCGCCGAACTTCTGCTTGATGACGTCGACACCCGCGCGGCGGCCCCAGACTTCCAGCTGCTCGATGGCGGCCGCGCGGAAGGTGTCCGCGGCGCAAAGAATGACGTTGGCGCCTTCTTTCTTCAGACGATTGGCCAGCTTGCCGATGGTGGTTGTTTTTCCGGTGCCGTTCACGCCGACGACAAAGAGGACGCGCGGAGTGACGTCAATCTTGCCGTTCGACGCGGCGGCGGGCGCGTTCAGGATGTGCAGCACTTGCTGCTTCAGCTCGCGGCGAAGCGCGTCGGAGCCTTCCAGCTTGTGCTCGGTGACCTGCGCGCGAAGAGCGCCCAGAACTTCTTTGGTGGTGCGCACGCCGATGTCGGCGGTGAGCAGCGCGCTTTCGAGCTGTTTGAGCAGCGCCGGGTCGACGGGTCGGTCGCCGGTGAGGATCTGCTCGACGCGGGCAGAGAGTTCCGAGCGCGTCTTGCTGACGGCGTCCTTCAGGCGCTCGCGCAGGGTGGGTTCGGGAGGTCCAAACAGCGTGATCATGTGCCGCTTCCTTAGCCGAAGGAATCATTCTACCGTCAGGAGCGGAGGCAAGGAAGCAAAGAGGCGGAGAGGCAAGGAAGCAAGGAGGCAAAGAGGCAGGAAGCAAGGAGGCACTGCGCTACAGACGCACAGACGCGCATTTGTGCTCCTAGCTTAGCCGGTTCCTGCCAGAGCCAGCGCAAACAGCAAGATACAGGCTGGGGCGAGGTTCCCCGTTCGCTCTCCCTGACGCAGCTGTGGCACGTCAGGCGCTGGCGTGCCGGCGAGCTTTGACCTCGGAGAGAAGCTTCTCGATTTCGTCTTCCTTTTCGAGGGCGGCGAATTTGTCGTCGAGGCTTTCCTCGATCATTTCGCCTTTAGCCTGGCTGACGGCCTCTTCGTGCGCGATGCGCTGCTTCATGCGCTCGAAGCCGGCGATTTTCGATTCGCTGCCCATGGCCATCTGGGCGTCGCGCGCTTTGCCGACGGCCCGCGAGCGGCGATGCTGCGCGATCAGGAGCTGGCTCTTGGCTTGCGCTTCGGAGAGCTTTTGGTCCAGCTTGCGCAGCGCGGATTTCAGTTCTTCGACCTGGGCCGCCTGGTCGGCGACCTGCTCCTTGAAATTCGCGGCAAGCTGCAGATAGCTGCGGTGGCGTTCGAGCGCGGAGCGCGCCAGAGCGTCTTCATTTTTGTCCACGGCGCGTTCGGCTTTGCGCATCCACTCCTCCGCGAGCTCCGAGTTTTCTTTTTCTTTCTGCTCCAGCATGTGCTGGTCGGCGATAGCAACGGCGACTTGGGTTTTGACCTGAATGAGCTGGTTCTCCATGTCCAGAATCAGCTGCTTGATCATCTTTTCCGGATGCTCGGCCTTGTCGATCAGGTCATTCAAATTGGCTCGAATCAGTGTTGCCACGCGGTCCATAAGTCCCATTTTCTTTCTCCTTTCAAAAACTCGTTCGTCGCTTCCCAGCCGCTGCTCCGCCCGATCCTACTTGGGAGGAAGGGTTGCGGGAGGAGCAGGCGCAACGGCGATGGCCGGCTTGGGTTCGTTGTCGCCGATCTTGCGCACTTTCGCGAGCAAGTCGGACATTTGCATTCCGGAGAGCGCTTCGAAGAGCGCGGGAACCTGCGCCGCGATTTTCGTCATGTCGCCGGTCAGTTTGTTGATGCCCGCCGAATCGCCGTTGCCCGTGGACACGATGGTGATCTTGTCGACGCTGCCCAGAGGAGTGGCCATGGCCTTCACGACTTCCGGCAGGCTGGTGATCAGCTTGTCGACCACCGCCACCTGGTTGTACTGCTGATAGGCTTCCGCCTTGACGTTCATTGCCCGCGCTTCCGCCTCGCCCTTCTTGAACACGATGTCGGCTTCGGCCTCGCCTTGCGCGCGAATGGACGCCGCTTTGCCTTCGGCCTCGGCGATCAGACGCTGCTTTTCCGCGGCGGCCAGGGTTTCGATCTTCTGGCGATCCACCTCGGCTTCCTTCAGCACTGTGGCCACCAGTTCGTTGCTGCGGCGCTGGATTTCCGCTTCCTGGACCTTCACCTGTGCCAGGCGTTCGACTTCCTGCACCTTCACCGCTTCGGCGATGACCTGCTGCTGCATCACGTTGGTCTCGAGTTCGTAGGCCTTATCCGCCTGCGCCTGCTGTTTCTTGATAGTCTCCACGTATTCGGCTTTTTTGACGTCGAGGTCGCGCTGCGCTTCGGCCTGCTTGGTGAGGGAAAGGGTTTCCGCCAGCACGCGCTGCTGATCGGC
>JBJKQB010000030.1:0-11307 GCA_046705825.1 Candidatus Acidiferrales bacterium | reverse complement strand
CACTTCTCCGCTTCGGCCGCGCTGGTCGGCGTGGCAGCCACCTCCGCGGCTGGAGATGGCGCGGACGCCCGCACGGGCGAGGATGCATCCACCAGGGCGGCCGCTGCGGGCTTTACCGGCTCCTCTGGTTCGGCGCCGCGCGGCGTCTGTTTCGGCAGCACAGCCGAGGCAGCGGACGGGCTCATGAAAGCCAGCGAATCGCCGGCGGGCCCGAAAGAGGTCATCTGCTGTGGGGTGCGGGATGGCGCTTGAGCCGATCCTGATGCCGGCGCTTCCGGATTGGCTCGGCCGAGCGCATCTTCCAGATCGGCGCGCAAGGCGAGCAGTTGTTCGAAGGCACGGGTGACGGATCCGTCGTTATAGTCCTTCTGAAAGGGCTGACGCCAGTTCTCGCAAAAGAAGTTCAGCTGTGCCGTGGTCTCCGCAGCGGAGAGTCCCGCGCGGCGGCAGTCAACCGTGCGCACGCCTTTCGCCTCCAGGGTGCTGATGCAGCGGCGAATGACGCTGAGGTCGGAGTGCAGCAAGCGGATGAAGGCGCGGCGCAGGAGGAAATTGAACCGGCAAAAGGCGACCAGAGCAGCCGGATCATAAAACATACACCCAGCCGATTCCTTCAACAGGCGGCCTTGCTCGACCAGGCCGAGTTCCATCAGGTCGCGCAGGCTCTGGCAATGGTTCAGCTTGTCCAGCAGCTGTTCCAGCGGTTCGCACCATTCGAGGAGCGTTGCATCCGCCGCCGCCAAAACCGGATGGAGAACCTTCGCGACGTCTTCGAGCTTGATCTCATTCCGATACAGCTCCTCCGGCGCGCAGAGAGCGAAGTATTGAACGAGCAGCAGGTCGATCTTGTCGCGGTCGATGCTGGTCTTGTCCGCTTTCTTCAGATGGCGCTGGATGAACGCGCGCAGGCTCTCTTCGCTGGCGTTGAGAGTTTCTGGAGGAAGCTGGCGAATCTGGTAAGCGCGAATTTCGTTGTCGATGGTATCGAGCCAAGCCAGATCGCGGTCGAAGATCTCGCGCGTGGGCCGGGCCGGAGGCAATTCTCCCGCGGGATGAGGAAGCGCCGCCACGCCGAATTGAGTGGCCAGCGCGGCGTAGAGCGGATAGGCCAGACGCGCTTCCGCCCAGCGAGCGGCGAAATCAGGCGCGTTCTTCGCCGCACTTTTATCCGAAAGGCTGAAGATACCGGCAGACATTTTCGAGTTCATATTTGGATGATCCAGTTTTGGACTTTTCCGACAAAACGGGCCGCGACCGCCTTTTGTCCTTCGTAGTAGCGCACGGCCACCACCGTGGCCTGCGCGTCCAGCGAGCCATCCGAGTTGACCACCCGAATCCGGTCCTCGAATTCAAGCGGCAACGCCGAGGCGAAAAGCACTTCGCTGGCAGTGCCAAATTCGATCACCGCCTGCTCCTGCACCCGCTTCTTACCGGTGTTCAACTTGGTCACGCGCACCGGAATCCGCACGGCCGAACCGTTGGGAAAGAGCCGCGCCAGCTTCTGCACGCAAGTCTCATCTCGGACGAAAGACGCGATCTGAACGTGCTGCGACACGTAAAACCTCACGATTGGGCGCGCGCTTACCCCATCGAAACCGAGGGGCGCGGTCCAGGCAAAGATCCGCCAGAACAGGAAGTGCACGACCACGGCCAAAAGCATTCGGCCGGGGGCAAACGCTAAGTGCTGGCCGCAATTGGGATTGGAGGGATGCGAATTGAGAGGGAGGAGCGGAACGTCTCAGCCTGATACAAGCGTCTCAACTGCCGCCAGGATTTCTCCGAGACGCTGGGATTCAGTCGGCCCGCGCAATGGTCTCAACGAGCTGCGGGACAGGAGGCCGAAGGGGGATATTGTACTGTTTCAACTTGCGATAGAGCGTGGCGCGGCTGATGCCAAGCATTTTGCCCGCAAGCGCTTTGTCCCCACCAACCTGTTCGAAAACGCGCAGGATGGTCATGCGCTCGAGATCGGCGAGAGCCGTGGTAGAAAGAGCGGCGGCTTCTTCCGTAGAATCGGAGGTTTGCGCCGCGCGAATCTCAGGGGTGAGATCGACGATATCGATGGTCCGGCGGTCGCCCAGCGCGACGGCCCGCGCGATGCAGTTTTCCAGTTCGCGCACGTTGCCCGGCCACTCGTAGGCCAGAAGATTCTTCATGGCCGCAGGTGTGACCACAATGTTTTCGCCGGGCGCGTGCCGGTCCAGAAAGCAGTGGACCAACTGCGGAATATCCGAGCGCCGCTCGCGCAGCGCCGGCAAATGCACTGTGATCACGTTCAGGCGGAAATACAGATCCTTGCGAAACGCTCCCGTGCGGTAAGCGGCTTCCAGGTCGCGATTGGTTGCCGCAATCACGCGCACGTCCACCGGAACTTTGTCGTTGCTGCCCACGGGGCGCACTTCCTTTTCCTGCAGCACGCGCAGGAGCTTCGCCTGCATTTCCAGCGGCAGCTCGCCGATCTCGTCCAGAAAGATCGTTCCGCCATCGGCCGACTGGAACAGGCCCGTTTTCGACTTGAGCGCTCCGGTGAACGCCCCTTTCTCATGGCCGAAGAGTTCGCTCTCCATCAGTGTGGGCACCAGCGCGCCGCAATCGACGGCCACGAAAGGCATCTGCGCGAAAGGGCCGCGGAAATGAATGGCGCGCGCGACCAGTTCCTTGCCCGTTCCGCTTTCGCCGGTGATGAGGACGGGCGTGCGCGTCTCGCGCAGCCGCGAAACCATTTTCAGCACTTCCTGGACCTTGGTTGAGGACCCGGTGATTCCATCGAGTTTCGTGTCCGCGTTGACGCGCTCGCGCAGGAACTGGTTCTCCGTCACCAGCCGCACCTTTTCGGCCATGCGCTGCAGCAGCTGACGAAGACGCTCCACGCGGAAGGGCTTTTCAATGTAATCGTAGGCCCCCAAACGCATGGCTTCGACCGCGGACTCGATCGAGCCGTGCCCGGTCATGATGGCGACTTCGGTGCGCGGCAGCATTTCCTTCAATTTGCGCAGCAGATCGACGCCGGAAAGATTCGGCAGCTTGAGGTCCGTAACCACCAGATCCGGAAGAGAAGTTTCCGCCATCTCTAGAGCGACTTCGGCCGTTTCGGCTTCGGAGCAGGCGAGGCCGAGGGCCTGGCCCACCATCACGCACAGCCGGCGGATGCTTTGTTCGTCGTCAACAATCAGGAACCGGAGGCTCGGGCTTTCTTTCATGGTTTGCCAATCGTTTGTTCCACAGCGTCAATCAGTTGATGCACGCGGAACGGCTTCTCGACGCAAGGTGTGGGCTCCTGCGCCAGCAAAGAAATGGTTTCGGGACTGGCCGTATCTCCGGTGATGAAGATCATGCGCCCGGCCAGTTCCGGTCGGTTCGAGCGAAGCCACTGGCGGACGTCGGCGCCGTTCACGCCCCCCGGCGTGCGCAAATCGGAAATCACGCCGGAAAAATGTCCGGAGGCCAGGCGGTCAAGACCTTCGGCGGCGGACGGCGATGCCACCACTTCGTAGCCTCGGCGTTCGAGAGCGATGCGCAAAAATGCAATCACGGACGGTTCGTCCTCAATCACGAGAATGCGCGACCGCATTGCGGAGGCCTCGTGGGTGTCGCGGGCGGTCATCGTGGCGACTCCGCGAACGCCAGTTCGATGGCGCCACTGGATACGGGCAAGTGAATGGTGAAGGTGCATCCCACGCCTTCGGCATTGTTGCGCGCCAGGATTTCTCCTTGATGCGAGCGGATGATGCCGTAGCAGATGCTGAGCCCGAGCCCGGTGCCTTTGCCTACCTCTTTCGTCGTGAAGAAGGGATCGAAAATGCGTTCGGGGCGGGAGATTCCGGGGCCATTGTCGCGAAACGTGATTTCGAGCGAGCCGTTGTGGCGCGAAGTCGCAATTTCGATTCGTCCGGGTCGCGGCGCTTCACGCACCGCATCGTAGGCATTGTTCACGATATTCAAAAACACCTGCTGCAGCTGATGCGGATCCCCCAGAACCACGGGCAGATCGTCGTCGTAGCGTTCGACCACCTCGACTCCGTGACTCGAAAGATCGTAGGCGCGCAGTTGCAGCGTCTGGCGCAAAACCGCGTTCACCTGCAACGGCTCGCGGTGCGGAGGCGTCTGGCGCGCGAAGCTGAGCAAGTTGTGCACGATCAGGCGAGTGCGTTGCGATTGTTCCAGGATGACGCGCAGGTCCTCCTTGGCCGATTCGGGAACCTCCGGATTTTCCAGCAGCAGGTCCGTAAATCCGACGATCGCGGCGAGCGGATTGTTCACTTCGTGGGCCACGCCAGAAACGAGCTGTCCCAGCGCCGCCATTTTTTCCGTCTGCATCAGTTTCGCCTGCAGGTCGGCGGCATCGGTGATGTCGGTCATCACGGCCACGATGCTGGCGGCGCCGCCATCATCGTCGCGGATGGGACTCAAGCTGACGGAAAACTGGCGCGTGCGGCTTTCCCCGGTCAGCGGAACTTCAATCTTGTCGACGGCCACTCCACGCAGCGCGCGCTCGAATGCCTGCACCAGAACCGGCCGGTGCCCCGGCGGGACCAGATCCGCGAGCGGCCGCCCGAGGAGATCCTCCTCACGGTACCCGGCCTCCACAGCGCGGCGGTTCGCGTAACGCACGATTCCCGCCGAGTCCAGCAGGAGAATCATGCTGAGCGTGTTGTTGAGGATGTTGCGGTTGAAATCGCGCTCGCGACGGTAGCGGCGTTCGGCGTCGAGGCGATCGGTAATGTCCTTCAGAACGTGAATGGCGCGAGCGCCGCCTTCATGCGGCTCGCGGATGAGCGAGGTGGAAACGAGATACGTGCGGTCGGCGGCCTGATGGACGCTTTCCCGTTGCGCTGCGGTTTGCGAGCCGTCACAAAACGGGCAACCGCCCGGCTGCGTGGCGGCGCCGGGAATTCGGAGCTCGCCCATCGGCCGTCCGATGGCCGTCGTGAGCGGCATCCGCAGACAATCGGCAAGTGGCCGGTTGAGCCGTAGCACGCGATTCGCTGCGTCGTGCACGACGATGAAATCGGAAATCGCGTCGAAATCCTCGACCCATTGCTTCCTGGATTGCTCCACGCGATGGAAGAGCTGCGCGTTCTCCATGGCCACCGACGCATGGCTGGCGAGAGCCTCCAGAAGCTGCTCTTCGGTGGCCGACATCTCCCGCGCAAGATTGCCCAGACACAGAACGGCGAGCAGCGAGCCTCCGCTATCGATCAGCGGCGCGACGCACGCCTTTTCCCACCCGAGCGTCCCGGCCAATTCGCTCCCCAGAAGCCGGCGCGCGGGAGCGCAACGGACTCGCGCACACATCGCGGAGTCCTGGTCGCCGAGCACGGCCGCGAGGCGTGCCCCAGCCGCCCCTCCGGAATCTCGATCGGCGCCGCTGATGGCGCCGATTTCCCATTCCGAGTTCCGCCGCAGGGCCACGATGGCGCTTCGCGCTCCGAACATTTCCGAGGCTCGGTCGGCCAGCCGGCGCGCAAATTGCCGGGTGGAGAGCGAGGGCGTCAGTTCCAGCGTGGCCGCGGAGAACTGCGCCAGCAGGCTTTCAAAGGGGCCCGCGACACGAGACGGAATTCCCGACGTCTTCCTCAGAGCGCGCATGATGGTCGATCGATTGGGAGTGTGTGACTACCAATCGACGGTACGGCCTTTTCTCATTTTGAGTCAACAAATCCGCCGCCTCTGTTGCTCTAAGACACACTCAATCCAGTCGCAGCTTGAGACGTAAACCAGCCCGCGCCGCCCGTTTGAGACGACTTGGCCGGTTTCGCGCCAGCGCTCAAGAGATTTGCGGCGCGCGCCATCCTCCTAAATCGAACTTCCACAATGGATTGCAGAAATCTCCGCGACTTGTGCTCACCTGGCCCAAATCGCCCCAAAGCTGGCACTACCTTTGCATTCCATGCCTTTGGCTTTTTACGCCCTGGGGAGGTTGGGACTCATGACGGGAAAGTTCAGCTCGGCGAAGTGGGTATTAGCGGGCATTCTGCTGGCTGCGGGAGCAATCGCCTTGGCTCCGGGAGTCGTGGCTCAGAACGCGTCCACTGCGACCAAACGCAAAGTGAAGACGAAGGTGGTGCCGGAATATCCGCAGATTGCACAGCAAATGCATCTGCAAGGCAAGGTCAAGGTCGCCGTGACCATCGCAGCCGATGGGCGCGTGACCGCCACCAAAGTCATTGGCGGGCATCCCGTGCTGGCTCTGGCCGCCGTCGAGGCTCTCAAGAGATGGCGGTTCGAGCCGGGACCCAAGGAAACCACCGAAATCATCGAAATGAATTTCGGCGACAACGAAAACTAGCGCGTCACGCCTGCATTGTCAGGGATTCGGAGGTAGACGCATGACCATTAGCAAAAAGCTTTACGTGGGATTCGGGTCCCTGCTGGGGCTGATGCTCTTTCTGTTCGTCATCAACATTCTCACCGTCTCGCGCGAGTACATCGCGCGGAATAGCGTGCGCGCCACGCTCCAGGACGTCCAGACCATCGAAGGCGTGCGTTACCAGATGATGGAGAACCGTCTCTTCCTGGGCAGCTACTTGCTGAGCGGCGACCTG
This sequence comes from Candidatus Acidiferrales bacterium, assembly GCA_046705825.1. Classification (GTDB taxonomy): domain Bacteria; phylum Acidobacteriota; class Terriglobia; order Acidiferrales; family UBA7541; genus Palsa-295. Next base: position 4,762 of record JBJKQB010000030.1, on the reverse strand, counting down.
CGCGACGAGCAGAAGACCAACAAGGGTATCGGCGATCTCGACGACTTGCTCAAGACCGCCGAGAACAAAACCTCCGACAGCGCGCTGCGTTCTTCGTTGCGTCAAGTGGGTGAGAACGAGCGCGACTGGGCCGACAATTTCGCCAAGCCGTTGATCGCCAAACGCCACCAGGTGGACTCCGGCGATGCGACCGTTTCCGACCTGCAGGTCTACTACCTTGAGCACGATCCTTCATCCTGGATCAACAAGTCGTCCGGGGTTCTGGATGACGCCAGCCAGGAAGTGGGCAAGGCGTTTGAAAACGCGAATCAGTTCGCTTCCACCGCCACGCTGGTCAACACGATCGCCACAACGCTGGGCACGCTGATCGGGATCATTGGCGGCTTCTTTATCGCCTTCTACACGGCCAAGAGCATCCGCGATCCCATCAATCACCTGATCGATGTGGCCCACCGCATCGGCGACACAGGAGATCTGGACCAGTCCATCGACATCCATCGCGGCGACGAGGTGGGCGTTCTCGCCGAAAACTTCAACAAGATGATTCTGCATTTGCGCGGCATGGCGGCCGTTTCCTCTTCCATCGCGGAAGGACATCTCACCGTCGCGGTTCAGCCGCGCTCGCAGCACGACACCATGGCACGTGCCTTTGCGCGCATGATGGAGGGATTGCGCACCATGGTTCGCCAGGTGCGCGACAGCGCCTCGCAGGTCGCCAGCGGCGCCGGGCAGATGGCCGGCGCTTCCGACGAATCGGCCAAAGTGAGCGTGCAGGCCGCTTCCGCCATCGACGAAGTGACCAGCACCATGCACGAGATGAGCATCAACGTGCAGAACGTGGTCAAGAACACGCAGGTGCAGGCCTCCAGCGTGGCCGAGACTTCCGCTTCCATCGATCAGATGGTCACCTCCATTCAGCGCGTCGCCGACACGGCGAAACTCCTCGTCGATATTTCTCACCGTTCCCGCGAGGAGGCCCAGGTCGGCATGGTGACCATGGAAAAAGCCACGGCCGGGCTCAACCGCACCAGCCAGGCCATTCAGTCTTCCGCCGAAATCATCGATGTGCTGGGGCGCCGCGCGGACGACATCGGCAAAATCATCGAGGTGATCGACGATCTCGCCGAGCAGACCAACCTGCTGGCACTGAACGCCGCCATCGAAGCCGCTCGCGCCGGCGAGCACGGTCTCGGCTTCGCCGTTGTCGCCGAAGAAGTGCGCAAGCTGGCCGAAAAATCCACGCAATCGACCAAAGAAATCTCCGAACTCATCCAGGGCATTCAGAAGGAAGCGCGCGAAGCCGTGGAAAACATGGAGCACAGCACCACCATGGTTCAGGAAGGGCTCGCACTCAACAAGGAATTGGACGCGGCCCTCGAAAAGATCTCCAGTGTCGTTTCCGAAGTCTACAAGTTCTCCCAGGAAATCGGCGCGGCCACCATGGAACAGTCCAACGGCTCGGCCCAGATCGCCAAGGCCACCAATCGCTTGACCGAAATCACTCAGGAGATCAACTCATCCGTGGAAGAACAGGCCTCCGGCGCGCAAGCCGTGGTCCGCGCCATGGAGCGCATGCGCGAGCTCGTCCAGCAATCCACCTCCAGTTCCACACAGCTCGCCGCCGCCGCGGAACAGATGTCCAAGCTTTCGCGCAACCTGCTTTCGTCCGTCGACCGCTTCGTTCTCGAGCAGCAGTCCCTCGATTCGCGCCGGGCTGCCCGCAGGCTTGCGCCGGCGGAGGAGAGTGCCGAACCGGAGTACGCAGAGTCGATGCGTTCCTGAGAGGAGAGCCTGGCGATCATGGACAAGGACCTTCAGGTCGTCGGTTTTCGCATCGGGCGGGAAACGTTCGGCCTGCCCATTGCCATGGTCCGCGAGATCGTCCGCGTCCCGGAAATAACTTCTGTGCCCAACGTGCCAGATTACGTGGAGGGTGTGATCAACCTTCGCGGCAGGATCATTCCCGTCGTGGATTTGCGCAAGCGCTTTGGCCAGAAATCTCCCGAGCCGGACAAGCGCAACCGTATCGTCGTGGTCGAAATGGAGAACCGCGCCATCGGCCTTCTGGTGCATTCCGCGTCGGAAGTGCTCAAGGTGCCGCCCTCGGAAATCGAAGAGCCTCAAAACGTGTTTCAAGAGGGCGAGCTGAGCTACGTCTCCGGTGTGGCCAAGCTGAAAGGGCGCCTGGTGATCCTACTGAACCTGCCGCGCTTGCTGCAAAGCGGAGAGTTTCGCGGCGTGCAGGAAATGGTGGAAGCGGATGCCGCGGTCCCGGTGGGAAGCGCGGGCCAGCGAGTCTGAAATCCCTAGAACAGGAACGTCAAAACTCATGTCGACACTGGCCACACCCATACCGTTGACCGATGCCGAATTGAAGCTGCTGCAGACTCTCGTCTACCAGGAGTGCGGCATGTATTTCGACGAGCGCCGCACCCATTTCCTGCGCGATCGCCTGCAGCGCCGCCTCAAGGCCTGCCAGCTCGATTCCTTCTACAGCTACTATCGCCTGCTGACCAGCCATGAAGGCAAGAAAGAGCTGACCGCGCTGCTCGAAAATCTTACCGTCAACGAGACCAGCTTTTTTCGCATCCGCCCGCAGCTCGACCTGTTTCAGCGCGTCGTGCTCGAGGAGATCCTGAAGAAGAAGCAGGAACGCCGCGATTGGTCCCTGCGCATCTGGAGCGCCGGCTGCTCCACCGGGCAGGAGCCCTACACGCTTGCCATACTGGTGTGCGACGCGCTGGCCTACTACTACCTGCGCAACCCGCTTCCGTTCGAGATGCCCACGCCCAAGCCACTGATTCCACCGCCCTGGAAAGTGGAAATCATCGCCTCCGATATCAACTATTCGGCGCTGCTGACGGCGCAGCAGGGCGTGTACAACGAAGCGCAAATGGAAATGGTCGATTACACCTGCCGCCTGCGCTATTTCGACAAAGTGGGCGACAAGTACGCGGTAAAAGCATCGCTGAAAAGCCTGGTCCAGTTCGATTTCCACAATTTGAAAACGGAGTACCTGCCGCAGCGCAATGACGCCATCTTCTGCCGCAACGTTATGATCTATTTCGACGAAGCGGAGCAGAAACGGCTGATCGAGAAATTCTGGCGCTGCCTCAATCGCGAGAGCTACCTCTTCGTCGGACACGCCGAAAGCCTCTTTGGATTGACCACGCGCTTCCGCATGATCCACGAAAACAACGCCACCGTGTACCAGCGGATCGGAGATACCGGACAGTGACCCTTTTCTCCGACGATCGCTCCTCCGAGCTGCGCGACCTCTTCTTCGAGACCGCCGAAGAGACCCTGCAATCCATGAATGAAGCGGGCCTGGCTCTGGAGGCCAAGCCGGATGACGAAGATACACTGCGCGCCGTTCGCCGCGCCGTGCACACGCTGAAGGGCGACTCCGCCGCTTGCGGGTTCCGCGAACTCAGCGAACTCGCGCACGAACTGGAAGATGTTCTGGTCCCCGAAGTGGCCAAACAAAATCCCGCCTCCATTCCGGAAGTCATCCTGGCCGCCGCGGACAGCTTCCACGAAATGCTCGCGGCTCATCGCAACGATCTGCGCCCGCCCGAAGGGAATGCCCTGCGCCAGCACATCCAGAGATTGCTGGGACAGCAGCCCGGGCCTCAGTCCAAGCCGGCCGCCAAGCCGAAATTCGAATGGAGCGAATACGAGCGGCTCATGATCGCGGAAGCCTTGCGCCGCGGCGAAACGGTTCACAACGTGGCCCTGCACCTCGATACCGCATCCGCGCTCGCCGGCATTGCCTTCGAAATGGCGCGCAAGGGCCTGCAAGCCTGCGGTAACGTGATCGCGCTGCGGCCCCAGAATGTCTCTCCCGCCGACCGGCTCGCGCTGATCGAAGCGGCCCTCAGCACGAATCAGCCGGTGGATTGGATCCGCCAGCACTGCCGGATCCCTTCCATCGTGAACCAAGTAGAGATCGAAACACTGGCGGAGATGCCGGCGGCCCCGCGCGACCTGCTCGAAATCCTGCTCGAATCGGAAGCCGCAGCGGTTTCCGCGGGCATCAAGCCGGGGACGGACCCTTCGGCCGCGCGGAACGCCGATTCCCGTGAAGCTCCTGTTCCGGCAGGCCTCGCGCACGCCTCCGAAAACACCTTGCGCGTGGATGCCGGGCGCATCGATGCCGTGATGAATCTGGTCGGCGAACTCATCATCGGCAAATCCATGCTGCAGAGGATCATCGCGGAGTTCGAGCGCAACCATTCGAAGGATCCCCTGCGCGGCAAGCTTTCCGATGCACTTGCGTTTCAGTCGCGGGTGCTCGGCGAGCTGCAAAAATCAGTCATGAAAGTCCGCATGGTTCCAGTCGAGCAGCTCTTCCGCCGCTTTCCCCGCCTGGTGCGCGATATCGCCAAGCTGCGCAACAAGGACATCTCTCTCGAAATCGCCGGCCAGAATACGGATCTCGACAAGAGCATCTTGGATGCTCTCTCCGAACCGCTCGCTCATATCGTGCGCAACGCCGCCGACCATGGAATCGAATCCGCGGCGGAGCGCGCAGCGGCCGGCAAGCCCGCCCGCGGCACTATCCGTTTGAATGCCTATCACGAGGGCGATCAGGTCGTAATCGAGGTTTCCGACGACGGCCGTGGCCTGGACCGCGCCAAGATCCTCCGCCGGTCCATCGAGCAGAATATCGTTTCTGCGGAAGAGGCCGCGCGTTTGAGCGATGCGGACGTTCTTAACCTAATTTTCACGCCCGGGCTGAGCACGGCGGAAGAAGTGACCG
>JBJKQB010000029.1:0-4430 GCA_046705825.1 Candidatus Acidiferrales bacterium | reverse complement strand
TGCCGGTAGGGAAAATGTTCGAAGAAGCAGTAGCTGACCAGACGCGCCACGTCTTTCCAGTCGTTGTAGCGCTTGTAGGTGACCTCTTCCTGCAGGACCGAGCCGATGGAAATGACGGTGGCGAACGCGTAGCCGAAAATCAGGAACTGCAGGAAGAAGTTGCGGCTCAGCGCGCCCATGGCGAGGGCTGTCGCAATCGTAACGATGCCCAGCGTCTCCATGATTGGCCCGAACAGCTCGAAGATCCACAGATACGGCAAGGCAATCCATCCGATGCGGCCGGTGCGCGGCCGGAACAGCATGTCGCGCGTCGACCACAGCACGTCGGCCAAACCCTTCTGCCAGCGGGCGCGCTGCCGCGCCAGAGATTTCAGGTCCGAAGGGACTTCGGTCCAGCACATAGGGTCGGGGACAAAGCGAATCTCGTATTCGGCCTTTTTTCTGCGCATCAGGCGATGCAGGCGCGCCACCAGGTCGATATCCTCGCCGATGGAGGAAGCGCGATAGCCGCCCACCGCGCGTACCAGGTCCGTTCGGAACACGCCGAAGGCGCCCGATATGATCATCAGCATGTTTCCTTGCGCCCAGGCTTCGCGGCCGATCAGGAAGGCGCGCAGGTACTCGATGACTTGGATCGTTTCGATGCTCTTGCGCGGCAGGCGAATGCGCCTCAGTTTCCCGCCCTCGATTTCCGACCCGTTGACCACGCGAATGATGCCGCCCACGGCGATGACGCGCTTGGGATCGTCCAGGATGGGAACGACGATGCGCAGCAGGGCATCTCGTTCCAGGAGCGAGTCGGAATCGACCATGCAGACGTAGGGAGAAGTGGCGGCGTTCAGCCCGGCATTGAGCGCGTCCGCCTTGCTGCCGCCGGCGCGTTTGTCGATCACCAGGAGCCTTCTATCGACGTCGCTGCGATACAGCCCGCGCACGTCCGCGCTCTTGATTTGCGGCACATACACGGCGCGGACCTGCCGCAGGCGAAACGCATCTTGCAGGACTTCGAACGTGCGGTCCGCCGATCCGTCGTTGACTACGATCACTTCCAGTTCTGGATAGTCCAGCGCGAGCAGGCTGCCAATGGACTCCCGAATCGAGGCTTCTTCATTGTGCGCGGGAGCAATGATGGTGATGGGCGGAGCCATAGGATTGTCTTTGAGCCATCCCAGGCAGTGGCTTTCGAGCTTGCGCTGATGCACAGCGCTGGTTCGCAGGGCGATCAGCAGCATCGCCAGATAGGCGATGTTGCTGGCGAGGTAGTACCAGAAGAGCGCGTGATTCGAGATGTCCAGAAAGCCGGTCATGGGACGGAGACCGTTTCGCGCGACCCGATTGCGCTTCTGATGGGTTCTTGATTTGGGAGAGCTCCCCTTTCGAGCACCCTCAGAAGGCGGGTCCGCTCTTCCGGCGCGAGTTCCGCGCTGGACTGGATCGCCGTCTCGAGATCGGGACGCAGGTTGGCGTTTTCGAGAGCGGTCAAATACGCGTAGAAGCCGTAGCGGTCGCGGGTTTGCACCACTTGCTGGAAGACACGGGCCGTTTGGTCCTTCAGCTCGATCAGCGCTTCCGCCGCGCGCAGGCGGACGAGCCGGTTCGAATCCGTCAGCCCATGCAGAAGAGCGGGAATGGCGCGTGGGTCGCAGAGTTTTCCGAGGCTCACGATGGCGCGCAGGCGCACGAACCACACGCGGTCGCGGGCCAGCTCGCTGAGCAGATCGAAGGAAAGCCCGGACTTCGTGTGGGACATGGCGCGGGCGGTGGCCGCGCGCAATTCATCCTGGGCGTCTCCGGCAAAGGGCAGCAAGTCGAGGCCGAGAGACGGCGTGGCCACTTCGCCCAACACGCGCCCCAGCGCCTCCCGCAACGGCCCTTTGGCCTGCTGCACGTAGGGCAGAAGCATCTGCGGGCGTTCGGCGCAACATTGGACCAGGGCGCTTTGCAACGGCAGTGCGGGGACGGATAATTCACCCTCGCTCGTCCACAGCAAGATTTCTTCCGCCGCTTGCGGGCAAGCGGTGCGGCCCAGGCCGCGCAGCGCGGCCAGGCGAATCTCGAGCTTGTGGTCGCGCAACGCTTCCGCCAGGGCGGGGATTCCTTCCGGGGCGCGCGTGCGGCCCAGGGCCACGAGGGCGCGCATCCTTCTCCAGCCGGTGAGGCGCCGCGCTTCGAAGATGCGCTTTTCGATCAGGCCGCTGTCGCGCAGGAATTTCAGCAGCCGCGCGGACTCTGCCGGATCGGCGGCCTCGAAGGCGTCCAGCACCATGGTCTCGATGATGCGGCGGTCGATGCGGCGCCTTCGCCTTTTTTGGAAGGGAATACCGCCGGAAATCAGCGCGTCCCAGTTCTGCCGCCAATAGAAGACGCGGGCATCGCGCTTGGCAAAATGTCTGCGCCGATAGGCGCGGCGCAGCAGGATGAAAGCCAGCAGCAAGCCGTCCGCGACTATCGCCGCGATGATGGCCTTGAAGACGAACGCAGCCGGGCCCAGTTTCCAGAGCTTTTCAAAAATGGATTGCATAGCTCAACCCAAAACTCGTGTCCGTCCTTCCCTGCGTGCGCCTTTGATAGGCAACATAAGCGGTGACGTCCTGGCGCGCGGTGGTCAGGAAGCGCAATCCGCCTCCATAGGTCTGTGACGAAAATCTTCCGATCTGGTCGACTTGTGCGAAGTCCTCGGTGCCTGTGGCAAAGAACACGTTGCCCGAGAGCCGGCGCTCGCCCCACCGTGCCAGGGGAAATGCCAGGCGGCCCAGGCCGGAAGGGCGCCATTCCGCACCAGTTCCAGTGAACGCGCTGCGCGCGCCCGTCGCGCCCAGCGTGAACGTCCACTCGCGCGGAAAATAAAGAATGGTGGTGCCGTTCAGCGCCAAGATGCGCGACTCCCGGTACCAATACCAGTGCTGGCCGTAGTCGAATTCCACCGCACGGAGGAAGCCCGTCTCGCCGATCTTCCAGCCGCGGTCCAGATCGAAGAAAGCCTCCGACCGGGGAATCACTCCATTGTCATGACCAACTGCCCCGCCAATGGTGACCGCCCCCCATTTCGGCTGTATGCGCGTCACGCTGCCCACAAATTTCCCCGCGCTCATTCCGCCGCGCTGATACATGTCCGCGGCGACGCTGGTGGCCCAGCGAGAAGTCCAGTGAGAAACCAGGCTGGCCCATTCGCCGTAATAGGCGTTCGCGAAACTGAGCCGGTCGTTGTCCATGCCGAAGCGCAACTCGTGCTTCGGTTCTTCGCGGAGTGACGACAGGCCCGCGCGGGCGTCCGCGCCGGTCGGATCGAGGGAGAGCGCTTCCTGGAATTCCAGCCGAGCGCCTTTGACATCGCCCTCCGCGCGCAGAACGCGCGCACGCGCCGAGCGGATGTCCGCGCGGTTCGGATCCAGTTCTTCGGCAGCATCGATAGCCCGCCGGGCTTTCGTAATCTTCCCTTCCTGCAAATAAACAGCGGCGAGGCCCATCCAGACATCGGGATCATTCTTGGAAACTTGCAGGATCGCCAGATACTCGCGTTCGGCTTCAGGCGTTTGACCCGACCAGGCCAATACGCGGGCGCGCCACACGCGCACGTCCATGTCCTCTGGCGCGCGATCCAGTTGCCGATCGATCAGTTGCAGCGCGGCGCTCCAGTCCTGCGCTTGGGCGTACTGGCGCACCTGCGCTTGCCAATCGGGATTTTGCGTTTGGCCGCAGATGGGAGACGCGCACGCCAGCGCGATCGCCGCCCAGCCGATCGCCACCACGCAACGCAAAGAAGCGCCGATATTTCCGTGCCGGAATATCCGAGCGACACGAATCGTGTCTGAGCGAGGGGTCACGCAGAAGAACAGTGCAAGAGGCTCCCCACTCTGGTGTGCAGGGCGATGCGCGTTGCGACAATTAAACCGTGCGTTTGCAGTCGGTTATGCTAATCGCGGGGATGGGAGGAAGCGCCCACGCTGTGGGCTCCTGCACCGTCCTTGCATAGTGTTCCAAACTGGAACAGAGCCGCTTTCATCCCTCCTGCGCCGCACGCGCCACCCGGCGTTCGCTCGGCTAGTCGCCGCTTCCTGTGCACGGCTAGTCGCCGCTTCCTGTGTTGAACAACTGGAACTCCCGGATTCGCGCCGCGCCTGTCGACCAAAGAATATTGAGGCGGAGGCGGGAGGCGGCAATTACTGCGGGAAAGACATCAATTTTTTCGTGGCCGATGGCTCCGGCCTGCACCACCGTTTTCCAGGCATTCCCGCGCCAGACCTCAATGCGGTACTTTTCGACGCGCTGGCCGTCATTGAGCCACTCCATGGTCAGCGCGCGGTCGAAGGTGACGGGCTTGGGGAAACTCACTTCCAGGACCGCATGATGGGAGCCTTCCGGCGCCGACCAGAAGGTGTCGGGGTCGCCGTCGAGAGCCGCCTCGGTCGCGTTGTGCGTCCGGATGTGGC
>JBJKQB010000028.1:0-5486 GCA_046705825.1 Candidatus Acidiferrales bacterium | reverse complement strand
TATTGCCGTGAGCCGCTGCCGCCGCTGCCGCGCGTGACGCGCGTATCGACGAATGAAGGCGGAGGCGAAATCCGCCGCGGGATGCTGTTCATGCTGCTGGCTGCGGTGATCGGCTACTTCGCGGGCGCCTATAGCGGGTTCAATCTGCCGATTCCGGTGCTGCCAGTCCTGCACAGGTATTTCGTGCCGCTGCTGTTCCTGAGCGGCTTGGGCCTGAGCGTGCGCGGCGTGTACCTGCGACACAGAACGATGCCCCGGCACCACTCGGCCTGAGCCGGCCGCACCGGGCCGCAGGTTCTGCGCTAGAGCCGAAAACCGCCAAGACCAACCTTTAAAGCCTGGAGTGTCGTCGCGCCCGAAGCGCCGCGCACTCGCCGTGGCCTGCCCGGGTCCTCACTCCGCGCGCTTGGCCCGGCGGCGTTCCACACGCGCCAGCATCGTTTTCATCAGGCCGTTCAGGTCCACTTCCTCCGCCGATTCCTCGATGGCCCGCGTGCGCATGACGTCGTACACCGGCAATTGCGCGATGGCGGGATAGGGCGCCGTGTCGCCGCGCGCGGAGTACCAGATGATGCGGTTGAGGATCTGCGGATCGTCCAAATCCTCGGACGTGAAGTTTTGTTGCTCGCTTTGACGGATGTAGCGCGCCGTCTCGCGATCGAAGCTCGGCTTGACCTGTAAATTGTTCAGCGCGACTTCCGGCAGGATGGCCTTGTACGCGCGCAAATCCGGCTTGGACTGGAAAATATCCATAGGCGACGCGGCCGCGTCGAGATCGTTCATGGGCGGCATGCCCAGGATGACCTCCATGGTGCGAATCAGGCTGACCGTGTTGTGATACTGGTGAATCAGCGCGCCCGGGCGGTTGTAGGCGCTGATGACCAGCGCGGGCGAGCGGTGCGCGTCCACATGATCCGGCCCATCCTGCGAATCGTCCTCCAGCACGAAAATCGCGGTGTCCTTCCAATAGGGGCTGGAGGAAACCGCCTGCACCAGCAGCCCCAGCGCGTAGTCGTTGTCCGCAACGTAGAATTGCGGCGTGGGCATGCGCGGGCGCATGCCGGTGGTGTGGTCGTTCGGCTGATGCATCACCGAAAACGCGGGAAGCGTTTCGCCGCGCCCTTCTTTCAGGTCGCGCACGTAGCCTTGGAATTCGGTGAGGAACGAAGCCATGCGCGAATAACCCCGCAAGCGCGGATCGGAATTCCACGAAGAAATCAGCGGATCGACTCCTGATTTCTTTGCGGCTTCATAGGATGCCGTGGTCATGGCGTCGGGCGTATCGAGGTCGAAGGCGCGATAGGTCGGGCTGGCGTGGCCTTCGAGAGCCTTCTTGGCCGGGAAAGCGATCGCGGTGGGTGAAATGTCCGGGTACTCGCGGCTGCGATTCGCGTTGAAGGCGGCGACTTCCGCCTGCGAAATGGTGCCCATGAACTCGCCGAAGGTGCGGTAGGTGAGACCGGTGCGCGCGGCGTCGTCCCATAGATACAGTGTTTGCGGCTCGCCGATGTCCCGCGCGCCGTGCAGGTAGGGAATGAAGCGCTTGACGTAGTCCGCGATTTCTTCGGGCGTGGCGGGAAGCGGCAGAACGGGCGCTTCGCCGCGCATGGCCGTGATCTCCGGCATGCGATTCTCGCCCTCGAAATCGTAGGTGCGGCCGCGATCGGAATAATTCCAGCGGAACGCTTTGTCCACATAATCGTTCGAAAACGCTGCGTTGCACCAGTTGTGCCCGTCGGGGCTGGCCTCGGAATTCACGAAAAAGCGGTCGAACAAGCCGAAGCGCAGCGCGAGGGCATGCGCGTTCGGCGTGATGTTTTGCGGCTCGCCGGTGGGCCGCGCCGCCGCTTCTCCGCCGCCGAAAATGGCCAGGTTGGGGTCGCCGTCAGCCGGCGTGCCGGCGCCGGCTTTGGCGATGTCGCCAAACACCTGATCGTAGGTGCGGTTCTCGCGGATGATGTAGATGATATGGTGGATCGGCGATGTGCCGGCAAACAGGCGGACGTCCTTCTTACCGATCAGGCCGTCATTCTGCAGCACCTCGTTCGTGTCGTTGGCCAGCGTTTGCGGGTCGGGTTCGGGGATCAACGAATAATTTCCGGCGATCAACGCGACGTCGTATTCGCCGCCCGCTCCGTGGTGGCCGCGTCCGGCGGGGAAAGCACTGCTCGGCGCATTGGGCGCGCGCCCGGAATTGTCCACGATCATCGACGAGTTCAGGAATCCTGTGCCCTTGCCGTTTCCCACGATGAGATTCCCATCCGCGACCGCAATGGCGGAAGGATACTGGCCGGTCGGAATGAACCCGCGCACGGTGCTGCGATTGAGCGGCGCCGGATCATCGGCGTCCGTGTCCTTCTTCGCTTCGCTCTTTCGCTCGGCGTCTGTGCCCGAACCTCTCGCCTCCGGAGACAGCGCAACGACAGCGACCGCATTGCTGTGCGCGTTGGCCACGTACAGCGTTTCGCCATCCGCGCTGAGCGCCAAGCCTTCCGGCGAGGTACCCGGCAGCGCTTTGCCTTCCAGGCGCACGCTGATGTTCTCCACCACACGGTCGGTGGCTGTGTCGATCACGGAAACGCTGTCGCCATCCGAATTCACCACGTACAGTCGCGTGCGCGCCTGATTGAAAACCATTTCGGTGGGATGGCGTCCGACGCGAATGAATTTTACCGGCGCGTCCTCATGTTCCAGATCCTTCACCGCGACCGCAGCGGTAGCCCAGCAGGAGACGTACGCCTTCTGCGCGCGGCGCTCTCCGGGCGGCGCGTAAGCAACTACTTCGTAGGGATAGACGAAGTGGGCCACTTGCCCGTCCGACAGATTGACGCGCGTCAGCCGGCGTTCGTAGCGCAAATCGCGGATGATGCCCAGGCTATCGCCCAGATCGTTGGCCACGAAAAGCGTGTTGCCGTCCGGGCTGATCGCCAGGCCCGTGGGGTAGACGGGCTCGACACCGCGCTGGTAGCGCTGCGAGCCGGCTTGAAAGCTCAGCGCCGCCACGGAAATGAACGGCGCGGTGACATGCGTGCCGGGCCCGGGAGAAGGCGGCCAAATCGGCTGCCGCGCTTTGGGGTTGAAACGAAAGACCCAAATCTTATTTTCGTAGCCGCCCGAAACGTAGAGCAGGTACGAGCCGTCGCGCAGCGGGCGAGGAGAAAACACCGCGCCCACATTGGCGCTCTGCGGCGCCGGAAAATAGACGTTCTGGATGGCTTCGGGCGCGGGCTGCGCGCTCAGATCGATCACTGTGAGCGATTGTGCCGCAGCATTCGTGCTGGAATCGAATTCCAGGCCAAAACCGCTGTTGATGGCGACGAGGAACCGCCCGCCGCCGTCTTTGGCGGCATGATCGGGGCTGCGCACAAATTTCACCGGCAGCGATCCCACAGCCGGAGTGCCCGTGGTCACGTCCATGATCAACGAACCGGCCGGCGAGATGGGCAGGCCTTCGGACGCGGGCTGATGCGTGATCTTGATTTGCGCGTGCGCGGCGGAGAAAACGGCGGCAAAGCAAATCAAGGCGATCGCGATTAAAACAAGGAGATGTTTCCGCATGATGGCGACTCGGTCCTTTGGACGGGTTTATGACGCCGCCTGCGGTTGGGCAGGCGCTGCGGAGCGCACCAAGCCCCGCACAGCAATCGGCCAGCAGAATGAAGGAGGAGACTAGACCGGGGTCAATGCGATGTCAACGGCCTGTTAGGATTTGGAGACAGCGGATCGGAAGATTGTCGCCAGGAAGGCACGCGGCAAAGCAAGGGCAACCCGGGCCAGTCCTAAAGGACAGGTTCCATTTCCGCGACACGTCCTGCAAGCCGGGAGTTCAACCCTCTCGCGGCTCACTACAATTGTCGCGTGCCGAAGCGTCCGTGTACACACCGCGCGGAGTGGCGCCTGCTCCGCGGAAAACCTGCGCAGCCCCTTCCCGCGCATTACCGGCTCGACTGCGATTACGGGACCGGGCTCGTCGCCATTTTCAACGAAGGCGAAGGCGACAATCCGCTGTATCTGTGCAAGCAGCACGCCGCTGCGATGCCCGCGCAGCAGGCTCATTCTGCCCGGGCCAGCCGTGGAGACATTCGCTTGGTCGAGGGGGAAACGGTCAACGGCGAGGTTGCAGGGAAGGACAACAGTGCAAGGCCCGATCCTCCGGGCCAAGATGCACGAACTCAAGACGACCCGGGCTTGGAGCGTCGAAACGAAAGTGCGGAGACCGCGTCGGCGAAGTTAACTGCACCCGTTTCGCCGCCAGCCGTGGAGCACCTTGCAGCGCTCGCACCAAAAATTGCGCCCGCAAAGCCCGCAAAGATTGACCCCGCACCCGGCCCAGCGGCACTCGGTCGTGCAGCGCCTCCCCTAAATGCTGCGCCCGCAAAGGCTCCAGCTCCCGCTGCAAAGATTCCTGCAGTGAAGGATGCTTCGGCCAAGAATGGATCGGGCAAAGGCGCGACCCCAAAGGCCGCGCCCGCGAAGTCAGGGGCGGCAAAAGCGGCGCCGACGAAGACTGCGGCCGCGAAAAGCAATTCGTCCTCGAAAGGACCGGCTCGCGACCTCGCCTACGGAAATCCGGCCAAGGCTCTGGTCGACGAAACGATCTGGAACCTCGCTCCCGGCGATTACCAGGCCTACAAAACAGCATTGCGCGAAGGAAAGTCGCCGCTGGAAGCGGCCCAAGCGGCGGGCGGGCAATTGGCCGTCGTACACCGCAAAATCCAGGAATATGCGGCGAAGCTCGACGCCCTGCTTTCTGCGTCGCGGGCCACCATTCGTGTGGACGATATCATTCGCAGCGTGCTCGATCGCGAAATCCTGAAAATTATCGGCAATGATTCGATGGGCGAAGCGGAAAAGGATGCGGCCGTCGCTCACCTCGGCGAGTTCCAGGAATGGATGAACCGCGAACTGCAGCGCGAGGCGGCTCCGCTCGAAGCGCACTGCGTCGCACTGGCTATCGCTGAACGCGCCAGCTGGGGCGCCGCTTCGTGCGGCATTTCCGCCGAACTGCGGCCCGTGTATCGCGAGGTCTACCGCAACCTGCGGGAGACCGTCCGCGCCGCTGTTCCCGACGCTGGCGAGCTCGAGGACCGCCTCGCCAACTTGTGCGCAGCGAGGTCGGACTTCGATGCCGCGCCCGACAATCCAATCCCAGCGCCGGCCGATGTGCGCCTCGCCGCCTCCGCAACAGGTTCCCCCCAGGAGCAGAACTTCGCCGAGCTGTAGTGACGATTCCCGCGTGGCTATGGACGGCCTGACCGGGAAGCCCGTCGGGCCAGCACGAGCGTGCCCGAGCCCCGCTAGCGCGAAGCGCCGTGCGCCCTCTTCTGGCTCTTGCTGAACAGCTCGATCATGGCGCGATTGAACGCGGGAATATCCTCCGGCTTGCGCGCGGAAACCAGATTCCCGTCCGTCACCGCTTCCTCGTCCATCCATTTAGCCCCGGCATTGCGCAGATCCGTCTTGATCGAGGGCCACGACGCGATCTG
>JBJKQB010000027.1:0-35601 GCA_046705825.1 Candidatus Acidiferrales bacterium | reverse complement strand
GTCCTATGCCATCGGGCAATCCGCGCCCATGGTGGCCGCGCTGTGGGGAATCTTCGCCTGGCACGAATTCCGGGGCGCTAACACGCGCGCGAAAGGCTTCCTCGTGCTGATGTTCGTTTTCTACGCGATCGCGATTCTGCTGGTTGCCGAGGCCATCAAAGCAAGCTGAGATGTAAGCGGCGGGTTACGCGCTTCCGGACATCCCGGCAAGGTTTGGTGCCGGCCTTCCGCAGCGGCTCATGGGAATCGGCCAGTCTTGAACAGTCGTGAAGAATCGGTCGAGCGCATCAGCTCTTTGGAGTGGAACGCTTTGCACTGGCACCAAATGCGGTCTGTCTTCCTGGGGTCCGGGTTCGGCATCCAGGCCGTACAGCCGTAGGTTCTGTGGGACGCTTGCGGATGGCCGCAAACACACATTTCCTGTGACGCCATGAGGACCTCGCTCGAAAATCAGTGTTCGCCTGTCGCGGATTTAGCTTGCGTAGAACTCGCGCGCTGGCGCTCTCCGCGCGTGGCATAGACGAAAGCCGTCTCGGGGGACATGCTCTCTCCGTGAGGAGCCCGCTCACGGTGGGAGTGGCCTGTGCCACGCAATCATTGACCCCATACCAAGTTCGCGCCAGAGACGGGAAATGTCAGTGATCTCCATCACGGTGGGTTGCGACGCGACGCAGAAAGCGCCGTTCTTTTATTGCCGGCCGGCGCTTGGCCGCTGCCCGTTGGTCGGGGGGAAGTGAATTTTCCAGAAGTTGGTGGGCACCTGCGCAAATTCGATGCCGACGCGCCATTTGCCGTCGTGCGCGGGACTGACATCTACGACGCGAAATTCGCGCTCTTCCCGCGTATTCCTGTTCTCAACCAGGATGGTCTGCCCTTTTTCCACCGGCGCGGCGAGGGCAATCAAGCCGCCGTGCGCGTTTACCGAAAGCATCTGGGTGAATTCGCGGAAGCGCTCCCGGAACACGTTCTGCCCATACGCGCATACGCGCACAGCCAGCCCCAGCCGTTTGCTTCGCCGAAGTTGACGCCCCAACCTGAGTTGCGAGCCGTGCACGTTCATAGGCCAGAAGCGTAGAGAAGCGATCCGGGTTGCGCAATAGTACGCAGTCGCTGTGCGAACACAAAGAGTTAGCAGGACGCAGAGGCGCCGCACGGGCGGATTGTGACGAATGGCTGTGCCCCCATGGAACGGATATGAATACAGGGCCATCCACGAACAGCCCCATCCTTTTACAGTAACTATCCTATGGTTTCTGCGCATCCGCCCTAGGAGACTGAGGGCCTAGCACCCAACCCCGAGGCGGTGATTTTGCTGCGCATTCTCATCGTTGACGATAGCGCTCGAATGCGGTCGGCACTGCGGTTGCTCATCAGCACGCACGCCGGCTGGCAGGTTTGCGGCGAAGCTTCGAACGGAGCGGAAGGGGTCTCGGCCGCGGCTCAATTGAAGCCCGACGTAGCTGTGCTCGACTTTTCCATGCCTTTGATGAACGGCGTCGAAGCGGCGGCCCAGATCCGGAGGTTGGTGCCCGAAGCGCATCTGCTGATGTTTACGTGTTATGCGGATTCGCCCATCACGGACGCGGCTCTTTCGGCAGGCATCGAAACTCTCGTGGCGAAAGATGAATACGCGAAATTAATGCAAGCGCTGCAGCAGTTCGAAATGCAAGAAGGCGTCGCGTCCGGACCCTAAGCCCGGTTTTCGCGGCGTGCATTTATTCTGACGACTGTCGCCCGTATTGGGGGCAGGACGCGCGTTCGGAGAATAGCATCACTTCCGTTCGCAACTCGCTAGGCCACTTCAGTGGTCGCAGCTTGGGCAGAAGCTGATTGCACCGCAGGCAAGCGCACGACGACGCGCGTGCCGATTCCGGCGCCGTTGGGGAGGATACTCAGACTGCCGCCCAGTTGCCGGACGCGTTCGCGCATCCCGCGGATTCCCACACCAACGGTGCCTCCCGATTCCATCTCCTCGCGCTTGTCGCGCGGTATGCCCTTGCCTCGATCGCTGACCTCCAATTGCAGGTGGCCGTCGGAGAGCGCGATCTGTACGGCCGCGGTAGCGCTGCCGGAATGGCGATGGATATTGGTCAAGCACTCCTGCACGACGCGGAAGGCGGCGATTTCCACATCGCGAGGAAAGCGGCCGAATTTCTGGGCGCAATCGAACTCCACCGCAATCTTGCTGCGCTGGGCGAATCCCTGGACATACCATTCCAGAGCCGAGACCAGCCCCATTTCGTCGAGCAGCGGCGGATGCAACAGGTAGGACATCGTGCGGATGTCGTCGCTCATCTGCTGAACGATGCTCGCGCTGTCCTTTACCGTGTGGATGGTGTTCACCAGGCGGCTCAGGTCATTGCCGACGGCGCCCAGATTGATGGCCAACGCCGCCAGCGCCTGCCCGGCGTTGTCGTGCAGTTCCCGCGCGATTCGCCGCCTCTCTTCGTCCTGCAAATTGAGTAGTTGGGCCGACAGCTCCCGCAAACTCTGATTGGTGCTGTCCAGTTCGCGAGTGCGCTGCCGGACGCTTTCTTCCAACTCTCCCGCAGCATCCCGCAACCGCCTTTCCCGGCGGCGACTGGCTTCTCCGATGGCCACGATTGCGGCGGCTGCGAAGAGGAATCCCAGCGTGTTGAACCATCCGGCGGCCGGAACGATGCCGCGCGGATGGGTTTGGCGAACGAACCACAATTCCACACCGGACAGAGAAACCGCGGCGCACAAGATGGCCGGCCAGATGCCGCAATACCAGATGCAAAACGCCAAGGCGGCAAGGGCCATCAAGCAGCCCAAACCGGGATCAGAACGATTCAGTGTCGCGGAAATGAGAAGAGCGATCAGCGCTGCAACAACAGCGATGCTGAAGCGGGCAAACGTGCTGGGCTGAACTTCCCAGGAGAGCGATTTGGACACGCCCGTGTCCTCCTTCTTGCTTTCAGGGGCGGCCGGGGCGTCCTTGATGTCAGGAATTTTAGTCGGCTAGCGACGGTGGCGTCAACGTTCCGCGGAATGGGCCAGACACTCAGAGCATAACACGGCCGGCCTATCGGCGAGCGCTGGAAATCGCGCCAACCGACGGAAGCTGATGCGCGTGACCGTGGCAAACCAAGCTGCAAGAATTCGTCGCCCGACTATAGGAGATCGGAACCGGACCATTGGGCGCGACGACGTTCGCATCGAAGTCCACCAAGCTCTCGCCGGAAATGGCGGCCGAGCGCCCGGGCACGCCATGTGCGGTGTGGCAAACGGAGCAGGAGAAGCCGTCCTGCACAACGTGCTGCAAGTGCCCGCTCCAGCTTTCGTCGCTCATGATTCGGGAGAGATCATGGCACTTGGCGCAGAGCGCGTACGGGCCGCCGCCGATGCCGCCCATAGCGCTCAAGTTCGGATTGGGAAACAGATTGGTGATCAATTCGCCGGGAGCGGGCGCCTTGCTGAACTCGTACCGGCGCTCCAGGATGTGCGGGAATATAGATCCATGGGGCCCATTCGGACCCTTGCCGCCGAATTCCCGGTTATCGTCGCTGTTGTGGCAGTCGGTGCAGAGAATGCGGGTGCCCATGGTGCGACCGAGCGTCTTGCCGTCCAGATTCAACATGTAGGGACGCAAGCTGGGCTGCGGGAGCGTGCTGCGGCGGTCCTGGAAGACCGGATGACTGGAACCGGCAAACGAGTCGAATTCCGAGATCACATCCAGCGGATCAGCGGCGGCAAGGACACGTCGCGGCAGATAGCCGGAATTCACGCTGGTCTTTTTCCCCGTGCTGGTGCCATGGCAGCGCAAGCAAGTTTCGTACTGGTTGACCGCCGGGTTGACCACGGTTTTCCCGTCCGTCGCACTGATCCCAGGCACGCCCGCTTGGGAGGTGCGAACGGCGGGCGCCGGTGGGAAGACCGTCACTCGCTGCGACGTGTGCGGGTTGTGGCAGTCCACGCAGGTTGCATGAACATCTTGGTCCAGCAAAACGGCCTCATGCGGCCGGTGCGGACTGTCCCCCAAGGAGAGCGCATGCCCATACTTTGGCGCCACCATCTCCGATAGAATGTCGGGGAGAGGCGGAGAAATATTCGAGCTGCCGTCGTGGCAAGTCAGGCAGGTCTCGTCGGCGCCCGCGCGCAGCAGCGAGTCTTTTCCCGGAGCGTTGTGCATCGTGTGGCACGACGCGCAGGCGTTTCTGTTGACGCTCGCGTAGGGCCCCAGAGTGGCGGTTCGCAAATTCATTGCCGCGCGGCTCGAACCCACAAAATTGCTGTTCTGCACAATTTGCAACGCCACTTTGTTTGTGGCCGTCGCATGGATGCTCGACATCCACCCTGCCAACGGATTGGCGTTGCTCGCCGCACTCCCGGTGGAAAGAGGGGTTCCGGGCGCTGCTCTGGTCGTATTGTGTTTCAGGCTGGCCATGCCCATCCCTGAACCTGTGGGAACGGTCGAATGGCAGGCCAGGCACAGCGCTCCATTCGTGTTGTCCATCGCCAGGAAATATCCGGTGGGATCGGTGTTCTGGACGTGCGGGTTGTGGCAGCTCCCGCACTCGACGTTTCCGCCGAAAAGCTGCACGGCGCCGGTCGTGTCGTGCGTCGCCGGCGAACTGCCCACCAAAGAGGGCCACAGATCCGGAGCCGCAACCAAGGGTAGAACAAAGTTGAACGGATGCGTGGTGGAAAGGTCGGTGCCCAGCATGTCGCCGGTGTACCAGTTCCCGGTCATGGTGACATTGCCGTAAGGAACCAGGTGGCCGGGCGAAATGCCTGTTGCCCCTCCTACCGTGCCGTCGTGGCAACTGAGGCAGAGAGTGCTGTTTGAGCCAGGTGTGAGGGAGCCGTTCGTCTGGTTCGTCGTTGCGCTGTAGAGTGTGTAGACCTGCACGCTCGAGAGTTTCTGGTCCCAAAGCGGTGTCTGCGTGACGCCGCCCACGCCGTTCAGTCCCGAGTGCGGAGCATGGCAATAGTAGCAAGAGCCGGATAGCCCACCCTTGATCGGCGATGATCCGGAAGGCGAGAGGTCATGCATGCCGAGCACGTCCTGAGCCACTGCCGTTCCAGAAAGAACAACGATGGCGACCAAGAACCCGAGCAGGACCCAGGCGCCACCCGCCAGGATCCAGGCGAATGAGAGCCCTGCCCTGGCTCCCAGTTCGTGCCCGCCAGCTCCTCGCCGGAAGACTTTGGCAGCGGTCATTTCTTTTCCACCCCAAAGTACTGAAAGGCCTGCACCCGGCGGTCGTACGAATCCACCACAAAGACGCGGTCGCTGCGATCGATGAACAGTCCGGCGGGCAGCGAAAGATCTCCGAAACCTGTGCCGGGCTGCCCAAAGTAATAAAGAAGGCGTCCCTGCTGATCGAAGACCTGCACGATCCCTCTCAGGCCGTCCACCACGTAAAGGTGCGCCTCCGAATCAACGCCAATTCCCTTTGGCCGGAAGAGCTGGCCCATGCCGTCACCGGCACTCCCCACGGCGTACAGGAATTTCCCGGAACGGTCTAGGACCTGCACGCGGAAGTTCATGGCGTCCACCACCATCAAATCGTTGTCGTGCAGGCGCAATTCGGTCGGAAAATTGAATTCGCCGTTGCCTGCTCCCCGCCGGCCGATCATGCGCAACACGCGCCCGTCCATATCCAGGACGTAGATGCGATCGCGCAGCGTATCGGCGACATAAATGTTCCCCGCTTGCGAATCGACCGCGATGCCGGTGGGCCGCTTGAAATAGCCTTCGCCCTTGATGCTGCCGATTACACGACGGAATTTGCCGTTGGCGTCGAAGACGAAAATCTTTCCCGAGTAGGAATCCGTGACGTAGATGTTGTCACCGGCATCCACGGCGACACACTGCGGCGACACCATTCCGTCCTTATCTTTGCGGTGGGAAATGAATTTGTATTTGTGACGGGTGAAATCGAAGATGTGGATCCCGCCGGCGCCCGGATCGGTCACAATGATGCGGCCGCGCGAATCCGTCACTACGCTGTAGGGGTCAGCCAGCCTGTGCAGCGCCGGCTCTCCTACCACGGCGTCCAGCAGCCGGCCCCAGAAATGGTGCTGCGCAACTTGTTTTTCCGAGCTGATGCTGCCCTCGTAGAGAAGCTTGCGCCCGCCGGTCAGCTGCAGTTCCGGGACGGTCGCCAGGCGCGCGGACTTTGTTTTCGAGCCAGCCGCCGCACTGGAGACAACGAGCGGATTCAGCGCCAGGACACCAAGACACGCGATACACCGCACCAGAAAGCGGGATCGGCGTCGTGTGCCGGCGCTCATCAAAACACCTTGAACCATCGCGATATCCCGACGTAGTAGCTGGACACCATTGCCGGCGCCAGAGTGCTCGCGCTGAACCCCTGGACCAACCGGCTGTAACCCGCGGTGAAAAACACCTTTCGGAACTTGTACTGCATGTACGTGTAGGCTTCCTGGGTGTGGTTGTTTGAAGAGAGCACACCGTTCGCCGTATTGCTCCGGGTATCGCTGAAGCTGCCGCTAAACGTCAGCCCTCGAATGGGCTCGCCTCCCACACCGACGGAATACGTCGTGCCGCCATAGAAAATGGGCGAAGGCAGGAGCGATGGCGGCAGGCCATTCGAGCCGGAGATTCCCTGGGTGGTGTATATCCCCATCCCGCTCGATCGAGAGTAGCCCGCGCTAGCTCCCAGCCAGCGGGAGGAGAGGCCTGTCGAGTAGCTCTGCGTAAACGACGCGGTGCCCTGGTTCTCCGAGAGCAGGCTCTTGGAGCCGGCCGCCGTTCCGTTCCAATTCAAGGTGCCGAACCGGCGGCTGAGTGAAGTGGAGTAGCTGTAGCCGGAAGTGGTGTACCCGATCAGGAGTGTCTCGGCGCTTCGTGAATATCCGAACGAGCCGCTCACGTTCCACACACTGATGTGGCGGGTGTAAATGGCATTGCTCCAGAGTCCCAACAGCGAGCCGCCGAGATTTCCAAGATCGCTGCGCGTGACCGTCGCGCCTCCCGTGAAGTGGCCTCCCAGCAAGGTGTGCCCGTAGTTCATCCCGCCGCTATACGCCGTCGAACTGAGAGGCGTTCCCAGGAAAAGCTGCTGGCGGTGGATGACGTCGCCGGTGAAGTAGAACTGGTCAGCCAGGCTGTATTGGGCCTGACCGTATACGCCCCAGGAATGAGACTTTTCCGAGGGGAGCACCAGGGGAAGGACCGGAACGCCGTTGGGGCTGTTCTGGGCCTGGTACACAGTGGCCGCGAGATTGTCGTCGTAGTCCGCGCCGAAGCTGGTGTCCAGTTTTTTGGTTGGCTTGAGGGAGACTCCGCCCATCACGATGTCATCGGTCTGCGAATCCCTCGTTCCCAAGGAGTTGTAGCCGGTGGTGTTCCGGGAAAAATTCACCCAGGTGCTGGTGTTCTCCCATCCCACATTCTTGGACAGGCTCAGGTTGTAGGTGGTCGTGTTCATCTGGCTGCTTTGGCTGGTCTGGCCTGCAAAAATCTGCGGGAACGCGTAATCCCCGTTCGAGTAGCGCACTCCTCCGGCCAATCGAAAGCCGTCCAAGCTGTAATTGGAGGAGGCGAAGAGAGAGTGGAAGTGCGAATCGAGATTGTTGCTCGTGCCGTACACGGAGGAGTTATTGGTGCTGCCCTGATAACCCGCCGCAAAGGAAAGTGTATCCGTGGGCCTTCCGGACCAGCCCACTCCGAAGGTCTGCGCGTTTCCGTTGGTTCTGTAGTTCGCGATGCCGGGCAGAAGGAAATTACCTTCGCTGTTGTAGACGTCACTGTAGTCCACATAGCCCGGGTATCTGCTGCCGTCGAAGAGGTTGACGCGCGCGGTCACGCCGGAACTGTCGGTGATGGACTGATAGTTGGAGTTATTCCGCGACTGGTTGTAAAAGGGAGCGACATCAAACGACAGAAACTGTGGACTGTAATAGAAACCGGAGAGATCGGCGTTTCCTCCGGCGCCGAAACCGTGCCCGGAGGGGCTCTGGTCCGCAAAGCTTCCCGAGTAACCGCCGCTGACGCTGCCGTTCAGGTTCATGCTCGCATCGCCGGCGGTCACCTGCGCTGCTGCGACGGCGGCGTGCAGCAGAACGAGCACCGCCAGAATTAGCGCATTCCGCACATACGTTCTCGACATGCCGCACCTGGCTGGCCCTGCGCTCTCAGCCGTGAAGCGCCTCGGCATCTGCAGACTCGATCTCAGATTCCGGCTCTCCATTTTCTTCCTTCAGAATTCGGTGACCTTCGCGCCCTTGCGCAGCCGCCGGTTCAGCTCGGTGCGAAGCCGCTCCGCGTTCTGCTTTTGCAGTTCCTGGCGCAAGGTGTCTCTTACGTTCGCGAATCGCGTCATGCCGGCCGGGACGTGCTGGTTCAGCCGCACGATGGCGAATACCTCGTCCACCTGGACGATGCCGCTCACTTGTCCCGGCTGCATTTTCTGGACGACGGCCAGGATGGGGGCGGGCAGCTTCGACGCGGGCATCAGCCTGTGGTCGCCCATCATCACGCGGTAGTCGTCTTCTGAAATTTTTTCCGCCAACAATCCGAATTGCTGATAACTGTTGGTTGCCTTCGCTTGGCGGAGATCGTTTTCGGCGCGTTGGCGCGCCTGCTTCAGTTGCTCGGGAGTCGGCTTATTCGGAGCCATCGCGGAAATTGTCTGCACCGCGTACGATTCGGGAATTCGGAACTGTTGCGGGTGCTTGTCGAACCAGGCCCTGGCCTGCGCGACGGAAACCGCCGACTTATCCGTCACCTCGACTTTCAGCAGGTCCTCGATCAGCAGCGAGCGCCGTATTTTGCCGCGCAGCACTTGCGGCGAGCCCTGGCACTCCGTCTTCAAAAAGGCCTGGTACATCTGCGCGGTTGTAAATTGCTGCCGGAAAGCCGCCTGCGCCCGACTGAGCCGCGCCGGCGCAATGGTCATCTTCCGGCGCAGCGCGTCCTGATAGACCAATTCTTCGAATTCGATCATCTGCAGGGCGCCCCGGCGAATATCCGGCTCCATGGCCTTGGGGAAGGTCCCGTTGTGTTGCCGCGCGTAGGGGAAAATGGCATACATCTCGCGCAGAAGGTCGCGATCGGTGAGCGCCGCGGCATTCACGCGCGCCACCACGCGTCCAGCCGGCAGAAGCGGAGCGCTGCCTGCAAAGGCTCCCCCCGTGCTGGCGGGAGCGTGAGAAGACGCCAACTTCTGCGCTCGAACCGGCAAGGCTACAGCCCAGAGCAAGACGAGAACTAAGGGAGTGACACTGAAGTTTCGCAATCTCATTTCAATCGCTCCACCCGAAGTGGCCATTCGTTTTCCGCATTGATTTCATAGCTCCGACCCTTCCGCCCCTCGATCAACCGACAGCTCCCCGGGGAAAAACGGGGGAGGAAGGCTTCCCTCCCCCGGAGTTGACAAACCACTAGTGTGTGGCCGCGTCCAATCCGTGCATTTCGTTGGACTCCCCACCATGGCAGGTACGGCAGAACTGCGCCGCGCTGTTGCTGGTGGTGGTATTTCCGGGGTCGTACCAGCCGCGCACAAAAAAGTGCGTAGGCCGGATCGTGCCGCTGGCGTCGGCCCGGAAGTACGACATGTCGTGCTGGTCGTGGCAGGTGGTGCAAGTCACCCACGAATTCGAGCTGACTGCGCCACCGTACCCCGCGTGTGTTCCAGCGGTCTTGACCAGGTTCGCGATTGGGCCGTACTTGGTGACATCAAAGTAGTCCGTGAGGAATGCACTGGACGCGGTTCCGTTGAAGCTGATCGTGCCATCCGCGTTTGCCGTGCAGTCCCAGTTGTACGGACCGCCGCAGCCGGGGTTCGCCGTCGGCCCCACCGGGTGATCGTTCAAGTAGTTCCCCGGGGTGGTGCCGTCGTTACCCAGCAGCGTTGGTGGGTTGAAGGTTGCGCCGTTGATGGTCACCGTTTCATAGGCCGTGCCCTTCAGCATGCCGCTCTTCGCCACGTTGCCGTCGTGACAGCTAAGGCAAGCGGCGATGACGAAGGTGCCGTCGTGCGGGCTGGAGGGCAGGTCCGTGGGGGCGATGCCATTTACGGTGGGCATTGTAGACGTGCCGTAGTTGGGAATCGTGACCGTGCCCCCGCCGGCAAACGTGAAGGTTTGACCGTACAGAGGAGTGAGGTCCTCGCCCCACAAAGCCAGATTCCCGCTATTGGCGGTTGTCGCTCCGCCGTTCGCGGCGGCGCCGCTGTGCGGGGCGTGGCACGCGACGCAGCCACGACCATACACGTTGTGCGCTCCGAGAACGTCGTCGGTTGGACTCGAGACCTGGGCGGCGGCATACCCTGCCATCGCCAGGACTCCGAGCATTACCAAGCTGAGTTTTTTCATGTCAGTTGCGTTACCTCCTTAAGGAGAAGTGACTGCTACGCGGCCTTGCGCATTACCGGTAGCCGCGTTCTTGCCCGTCTGCGGGCGGACAAACTCTTGGCGGCGCTATTGCGCCGCTGAACCCTTCGCCGTCACCAAACCTGTGTGAACCGGCTTCTTTTCCTCCGGCGGCGTTGCAGCGCCATTCTTCGTGCCGCCTTCGCGCTGCGCCTTGATGGCCGCCGCCTCGGCGTCCGTGACGTAGCGAAACACTTGCACACGTCCGGGAAACTGTTCGCTGGTGATGATCCGGTTATTGCGGTTATCACTGGCCACGCCGTAAAGCGCCTGGAATTGGCCCGGATACCATCCCATTTCGCCGAAGTAGATCAGCAGTCTTCCCTGCTTATTGAAGACCTGCACCCGGCTCTGGACTTCATCCGCGACCCAGATGTGGCCGTCACGGTCGATAGCAATTCCCTTCGGCCGGGCAAAGTGGCCGGGGCCGTCGCCGGGCGTCCCGAACTGGCTGATGAAGCTTCCATCCGCGTCGAAGATTTCCACGCGGTCGTTCAAGGTGTCCGTGACGTAGACGTTGCCGTCTTTGTCCACAGCGACGTTGGTCGGAAGGGAGAAATTTCCGGGGCTGGTCAAGGTATGACGCTTGCCCCCGGTGCCCATGCGACGCAGCAGTTTGAAATCATCCGCATCGAAGACCAGCACCTGATCCTGCTGCGTATCCACCACGTAAATGAAACGGTTCTCGTTGTCCACCGCGATCCCTGCGGGCGATACCAGCACGCCTGCGCCAAATTCGGCGACCGCCTGATGCTCTTTGTTGAACACCACCACGTGGTGCAATTTCGCGTCGGTGACAAACAGCCGGTCCTCATCATCGATGGCCAGGCCGTCGACCATTGGCAAGGGCGCGTCCACCCGGTTCTTGAGCAATTGCAGCTTGCCCGAGGGCGACTGCGGGAAAATGAAGATGGCGCCGACTCCCTGGTCCGCAACATAAATGTTCCCCTGGGAATCGACCGCGATTCCGTACGGCCGCATCAGCTGGAAACCGACCTTCTGCTGCAGATCGGCGATGGGCTGGTCCGGCTCGGTTCCGGCCAGGCGATCCATCCAGGATCGCTTCGGTTTCTTTTGACTCTCGAGTGCGGCCCAGTTGATTTTCTGGCCGGTGAGGATCTCCTGGAATTTCACGCGAGGGATTTCCGGAGGTTCGGGCCAAACGATCTTTGAGATGTCAAACGTGGACGTTCGCGGCACAACCACTTGCTCACCTTTCTGCTTTTTCTTCTTCGTGCCGCCCTGCAACGGGCCCACGCCCAGCAGCGCGGCCAGCGTGAGCGCCAGAACCGCCCAGCTCTTTCGGAGCATTTGCGAATTGCAGCGAGCGCGAAGCATTTTTGAGGTCTCCTTCTAACGCACAGCGAGCGTGCCCTCCGTATGGCATCTGCCACAAAACGCCATGTTGGGTTCCTGATCCCCCAGCAGCAGGTTGGCTTTCGACGAAGCGTGCGGCTGGTGGCAACTCAGGCAGGTCATCTGGGACGGCGCCTTACCTTTTATGTTCACGAGCCCGGAAACTGGATGGTTCAGGGTCGGATGGCCGCGGCCATCCGCGAGCGGCAAGGCTGGCACTTTACTGAAGTAGTCTTTCGGCAGCTCCACTTTGCCGCCGAAAATGGACACCAGGTTTGTTCCATTGACCGCTTGCGGCCGGGCGTTCGGACCGTGGCACTCCAAACAGAGAGAGTTCACATCGCTGACCCGCAAAAGCTTCGCGTTCTCTCCCCCATGAGGCGTGTGGCAGGTGGCGCAGCCCTGCTCGAAAGCCGGCTGGTGCGGATGCGCCTTTTTGCCCTGCTCGGCTAAATCGGTGTGGCAGGCCAGGCATGCCGCCACCGGACCCGGCTGCAGGAATCCCGGCGACCTTCCCGCGTGCGGGTTATGGCATTGCGTGCAGTCGCCCAGCGCGCCGGGGTGCTGCACCTTCGCCGTCTGGATCTCCTTGGCCTGATCGGCATGGCATGTGGTGCACACGGTGTTGACGTCCGCCGCCGTCAGCACCACTTTTCCGTCCTTGGCCGGCTGGTGACACATGTCGCAGCTTTTCTCCGCGTAGGGCGGGTGGAGAAACTTCTGCGCCAGGTTGGGCGCGGCCGATTGGTGAGGATCGTGGCACTGGATGCAGTTCGCTGTGGCGAAGGGCTGGCCGCGGTGCGCCTGGGCCAGCGTCGCGTCCTTCGCGTCATGGCAATCCAGGCATAGCTGCGGAGCGTCTTTGGTGAGGTGATACGCGAATTCGGTCTTAGCCGGGTCGCCCACTTTGTGCGTGACATGGCATGTCCCGCAGCCTGTATCGAGCGCCAGGTGACGGCTGCCGCCCTGCGGAACGTCGACGCCAGTGCTGTGGCACGACAGGCAGAGGTTTTCCTTGGCCGTTGATCCGGAGAGCGGCTTCAGCAGCAAATTCTCGTTTGCAGAACTATGGGGATCGTGGCACTTCAGGCAATCTCGCACCGCTGGGGGGTGAATGCGTCCTTGGATTTGGGAGGGATCCTTGTCCGCGTGGCACTCGAAGCAAAGTTTTGCCACAGTCGCGGTCTTCAAGTTCACGCGGGTCACGTCCCGCGTGTGCCGTGCGACATGGCATGTCAAGCACCCGGCACTGACAGCCTCATGAACCACCTTGCCCTTGGTCTTGTCCGCGTGGCACTTGACGCACTGGGTGGTATCGGCGTTCTTGTCGAGAGGCACCGGGTGCTTGTCGGCACGGGCTCGGAGAGCCGCCATGCTTAGTAACAGATAAGAAACAAGGATCCATCGAATGACCGGCTTGACGGAGGACCACCTGTTGGCCACGTCGGCGGCTTCCGCCACAAGGGCGATGAAAAACACAACAGCCAGCCACGTGATACTCATCATAGGGTCGCGTGACAGCGGTGCGGCGGGCTGGCCGCTCGCTGGGGCAAGAGAGAAACCCAATGAAATCATCAGGATCCGAGCCGCTCCCAAGTGCCTTCTCCCACTCACCGAGGGTGCAGGTGCATCGTCGGCTCGCCCATCCACCCAGAAAACGCCTGTGGCGGAGAACGCGGGGAGCCCAAGCGAGCCCAAGCTACGGCAAGCGCTCAAGCGGTTCCGTGAGTCTTGTCACGGTCGGTTGTGACGCCGGCTACAGTCGCTCGTGTCGGGGTCCGTTAGTGTTGCGGGCGAGGGCGTTCTGGAGCGGAATTCCTCATCGGCTGTAGAGAGAATTTGCAGCTCCTGAAGCTCCACGGCGCCGCCCTGGAACAGCTGTCGTCCTCTCGGAGAAGCCATCACGCCGGCGCTGGACGGGAGAAGCTCGGTGGACATCGTTGGTTCTGTGGCCTTGGTCTTTGCCCTTTTCGCCGCTGTGTACGGCGTGGCTGCGGGAATCGTGGGACTTGCCAGCCGGCGCCCGTTACTCACGCGTGCGGCTCGCTATTCCGGCGCCATGGTGTTCGCCGCAGTTTCACTGGCGGTTGCGAGTTTGCTGTACCTCCTTCTGACCGACAACTTCTCGATGGCGTACGTTGCCGAACACAGCAGCCGCGCGTTGCCTGTCGTGTACAAGTTTGCCGCCCTGTGGGCCGGGCAGGAGGGTTCGCTGCTGTTCTGGACCTGGCTCCTCTCCCTGTTCGCGCTCATTGCGCTGATCCAGAATCGCAAGAAACACCAGGAACTGATTGCTGTTGCAGGAGTGATCCTGGCAGGTCTGGAATTCTTCTTCCTGCTCCTCAACAACTTTGCCGCCAGCCCGTTTAACGTACTTGGGGTCACGACCGCGACGGGAGGAGCACACCTGGTCAGCTTGGCGGATGGCCAGGGGCTGAACCCCTTATTGCAGTATCCCGAGATGGTCTTGCACCCGCCCCTGCTCTATATGGGATATACCGCGTTCGCCGTCCCCTTCGCCTTTGCCTTGGCGGCTATGATTCGGCGTGAGCCGGGAGACACATGGCTTCGCATGACCCGCCGGTGGACGATTGTCGCCTGGACCTTTCTGGGCATCGGGATTTTGCTCGGGGCGCACTGGGCCTATGCGGTGCTTGGCTGGGGCGGATATTGGGCCTGGGATCCGGTGGAAAATGCGTCGTTGTTTCCCTGGCTGACGGGAACAGCCTTCCTGCATTCCCTGGTCGTTCAAGAACGTCGCGGAATGATGCGACGCTGGAGCTTGTGGCTGTTGTTTGCCACATTCTGGCTAAGCGTTTTCGGGACGTTTCTGACGCGCTCGGGTGTCGTCAGCTCGGTTCACGCCTTCGGAAAATCCGAGATCGGCGTGTGGCTCATGGCCTTCTTGGCCGTAGTTCTCGGCGTGTGCCTTTGGGCCTCATGGAGGAACCGTTCGTCCTTGCGGCCTCGCCGGCATTTCGATTCCCTTCTTTCACGTGAATCCGTGTTGTTCTTCGGCGTACTGATTCTGCTGCTGGCCTGTCTGGGCGCCTTTTGGGGCACACTGCTTCCCGTGTTCTCCGCATGGGTGCAAGGGTCGAGCGTCACGGTTGGCCCGCCGTTTTTCAATGCCATTGCCGTTCCCATCGCGCTGGTTGTTCTGCTGCTGCTTGGCGCGGCGCCGTTTCTCGAGTGGGGCCGGAATTCCTTCGCGCTTTTGATTCGGCGCCTGGGCCCGTCACTCGGCACTGGGATCGCAACCGGCGCAATCGCCTACGGGTTCGGCTTCCGTCATTTCAGTTCTCTTCTATGCGTGAGTCTCGGAACCTTCGCGGCGGTCAGCATCGCGCTCCAGTTCATTCTGGGTGCTCGCGCGCTCGCTGCGCGGTCGCACTCGAATCCGCTGTTTGAGTTGCGAAACCTTACCATGGGCCACACGCGCCGGAACGGCGCCTACATCGCCCATTTGGGAATCGCGCTGATTTTCCTGGGAATCGCAGGCCAGCCGTTCAATCGCGAGATTCAGACGACCATGAGGCCCGGCGATGAAGTCACGATCGGACCTTACACGCTGTTCAGCCAAGACTTCGACAATACGCAAACGGCAAGCTATCAAGGCGCGCGGGCCAGCATCGAGGTTCTCAAGAACGGCCATTCCGCGATGATGCTCTATCCGGAACGCCGCTTTTATCCCGCCAGCCAGGTGAGCGAAACGCAGGTGGCCATCTACTCCTCTCTGGCACACGATCTCTATGTTGCCTACGAGGGCGATAGCCCCCAGAACGGGCTGCCCGTGATTCGCATCCTTCTGCATCCCCTGGTTCGATGGATTTGGCTCGGCGGGCTGGTAATGGTGCTCGGCATCGTGCTGGCGCTGGTTCCCAGCGAGAGTTCCGCGCCTCCGGCCAAGCCGCAGGCCGAAACGGCGCTGAGTGAAGAGATAGGCGAGCCGGTCTTGGTGTCACGAGAACGTTAGCACCGAAGAAATTTGCCGGCCGGGCTGTTGCACGAAGTGGCGTACTGCCAACTGCGGGTGTCCGGAATTCTATTGGGGGAATAGCAGGAGAGCCGAAAATGACAAACGCGCAAGAACTGCGGAGCAGCGCAGGAATCACCTGCAGGCGACTGGGGCGCAACCTGGCAATCTTTATCCTCGTTTTCGGTGCGGCAAACCTGGCGGCGGCGGAGACTTTCAACGGTTCGGTCAAAAACGGCACAACCGGTCAGCCCGTTCCGGGCGGCGAAGTCGTGCTGATGAAGCTTGAGCAGGGCATGACGCCGGTGGACAAAGTGAAGACCGACTCGCGTGGACGATTCCGTTTCCGCAACGTCGCTCCGGGTAAACAGCCGATGCTCTTGGAGGTGTCTTACCGCGGCGTCCCCTACTACCAGACCGCCTCGCCCGGCAAACAGAATGTCAGCATCGTCGTCTACGATACGACCACCAGCCGGGAAAGCATCGCCGTAACTTCCCACGCCCTCATGCTTCGGCCAAACGGCTCGAATCTCGAAGTGGAAGAGCAGTACATCGTGGAGAACCAGAGCCATCCGCCGCTAGCCTTGTACACGCCGAACGGCACGTTTGCCTTTCCCGTTCCCGAAAACGCACAGCTCGGAGAAGTGTTCGCGTGGACCGTCCACACCACCATACCCACGCGGCAAGACACGATGTCTGTCGGGAAGGATCGCAAGGCAATTAATTGGCCCTTTCGCCCGGGCAAGAGCGTCGTGCGTATTCTCTATTCCGTGCCCTATGCCTCAAGCCAGGCGGCGCTTCGATCGCAATCCCCTTATCCGGCCACGCACGTCTTTTTGGCTGTGCCTCCAGGGGTTCAGGTTTCGAGCGACGGTTTCAGTCCCGTAGGTTCAGAACAGGGATTCGACGTTTACGCGCGACAATCCGTGCCGGCCGAGGCTCCCCTGGCAATTTCCGTTTCCGGCGAACCGGCGGCCCCGTCGAACGCCGCCAATACATCCGCGCCTTCGCAGGAGGCCGCCATCTCGACCCTCCCGGGACGGGAGCGCAAGTTGGTTTGGATCGTTGGCGGTGCGATTGCCGTCCTGCTGCTCGTTGGTACGCTATTTTTCTGGCGCGGCAATACAGCGCAGGCGAACCAGCCGGGCTCTACAAGCGGAAAACAAAACGAGCATCAGAAGGAGCGTGCGGCACGGGCTGTCCCCACTGGCATCGAAGAGAATCTCGACCGGGTCAAAAAAGAATTCCTTCAGCTCAAGCGCGGCCGCCAGGGCGGCACAATCAGCGACGAAGACTATGCGCGCGAGCGCGAGCGGGCGGAGCAAACGCTCCGCGAAATTCTGCGCGACTGAGCGGCCGCTCGCGCGGGCGTTGCCGCGATCCCGAAAGTCCGTCAGCCTTATTCAGTGCCGCTCGGACCAACGGGCGCCTTTTCCGCATTCGTCCAGAATGACGTGCTCTTCGCATACAAAGTAAGCGACTTTGCGGTCGTCCACGAAGTTTTTCTCATCCTCCGTCGAGGCCTGCCATTCGTGCGACCGCCGAGCGGCCAGCAAAGCGGCTGGATCGTCGAACCAGAGTTCCGCCATTCCATCATACGCAGCATTGGGTTTGTCTCCAGGAACCGTTCGCCGATGGCTTTGCACCAGCTTTCGTAGTTCCGGAATGCGAGCGCCAATCGGCCCGTGAACGTTCTTCCAGTAGTCGAAGAACTCGTCGTCGCTCATGCCGGCCTTCTTCGTGATGCAGTAAACGACTTTGATCATCCGCTGCCTCTCGGCCGGCTGTTGGTGAAAAGAAGTGCCTCATCAGTCCGGGCGCGTGGCTCAATTGTAGAAGAGATCGGTCGCCGCATGGATGATGCCCTTGCATTTTCGTATTGCCCGATCTGTCGGAACGAAGCCAGCAAGCAGCAGTCAGCTTCAGCAAGATCAGAGGGAAAGGACGTGGTGCTGGTGGGCGCAGGAGTCTCCGTCGGTTGAATCGGGCAGCGACGAGAGACGCGTCAACTCGTCGAGAAGTTCAGAGCCATACGCAGCCAGAAACGGCAGGGCGCAGAGGCCGCGTTCCTGCAGCTCGTGATTAGGATAAAGCGAATCGAAAATAGCGGCTTGATGGCCGTCGAGAACGCCGGTGCGGAAATTTTCCGCGCGCCCGACTTTTTCTCTCAGCCTGGTGAATTGATACAGCATTTTTTCTTCGACCGCGTCGAGCGTGCCGAGCAGCGTCTTATCAAGGCGCTCGATCGCCTCGGCATATGACCGCAACATGGCGTGGAGCTTCTCTTCGTCCGCTTCGAAACGGCGCGCGAGGGCGTTGGGAATGGCTTTCTGCTCCATGATCGAGCGGACGTGCTGCGCTCCGCGCCATACGTCGTGCAGGTCCAGCCCGTATTTCGATAGAATGCGCGCGACGCCCGGCTCAATCAGCGTGAAGCTCGACCGCGGAAGAATGGCGGGCATGCGACCCAGGATCTTTTCGTACGGCACTTGCGCCTGCGCCATGTAAGCGACCTCGGCGGGGCCGCCAATGTACGCAGCAGTGGGCAGCAGCGCGTCCTGCACGACGGGCCGCAGAAGAACGCTGGGCGTTACCGCTTCGGGCCGCGATTCGATGGCGGCGTGCAGTTCGTCGAGGCTGAATTCAGCGTCGCCCGCGACAAATTTGCCGTCCTGCGCGCGCACCGGGGATCGCCGGCCGTCCACATTGAAGAACAGCAGCGTCGAGCCCGGCGCGACTTTCACCTGCGCGTGATAGCCGCTGCTCTCGAGTTCCTTCGACCGCGCCGCCAATGCCGCGCGCAATTCCTCCGAGTCATACAACGCGCGGCGAAAAACGTGCGAGGCCAGGCGATGCAGCCGCGCATCGAGCGGATCGATGAAAATGATTCCGCGGCCCGCCAGCAGGCGCGCCATCAGCTTTCCGAACGCGGAGCCGTACGTGTCGGAAGGTGTGTACGACTCGTGCAGCGCGGCCGCAACGTGCCCTGCGAACGGTCCTTCCAGGCTTGCCGACGCCTGCTCCACCAGCGGCTCGACCGCGCCGCCAAAAACGACTTCGCCGCTTCGCTTGCCCTCCGATTCCGCGTTCTGCGCGAGTTCGTAGCGCGCCAAGCCCGAACGCGTGTGCCAGAACGAATGGTTCACTTCGGCAAGATCGTGGTCCTCTGTTGCAAGCCAGAAAATCGGCACCGCATCGACGCCGCGTCGCCCGATCTCTTCCGCGAAGCGCACCGCCGAAACGGCTTTGAAGAAGCTGTAAAGCGGGCCCGAGAAAAGTCCCACCTGCTGGCCCGTCACGATGGCCAGCGCGCCGGCCGCCAACCGGTCCAGACTGGCTTTCGTGTCGCCACCCGCCCCGAAGCGCTCGTTCTGCTCGCGCAGAACTTCCACCACGCCGCGGCGCGTTTCGGGATCGAGCCGCACCTGGCGCGCGGAATCGACGATGCCCTGCGCGGTCGGCGGATGGCCGTAGTACTGCGAAACACGGTCAAATTTCTCAAGAAATGTGGAGAACAGCTCGCTCGTATGAGGGATTTCGCGGAACGGCAAGCAGTGCGATTCCATCGAGGTAATCATGATACCCGAACGGCAGAGCTTCGATGGCACAAGTTCGAGCCCGAAAGGCGAAGACCAGAAACCCGAGCGCCGGCGTCCGCAAGTGGACACCGCAAGGCATACGCGGCGCTATACCGCCTGCGGCTACATCGCGCCGGAGCGAAATTGAGCAGCGTCGCAGATACTAGAAATTGACTCATTTGGGCGCCCTCGCTGAGCCTCAGTGTTGGATGATGGACGGCGCGGCGCGATTCAGAATATCGAGCGCCGCATCCCAGGCGCGGCAACTCAGGGGCGAGCGGCCGCTTCCGAGAAGAGGCTGTCGAGCATGGCGTCGATTTCGCGCCGGCCGGCGTCCTTCACGGGAAGAAGCGGCGGGCGCGGCGGCCCTCCATTGTAGCCGCGGCGATCGAGCGCGTACTTGAGCCCGGCAATGCCATATTGTGGGCCGAACAGTTTGCCCGCCAGCGTCAGCTTCTGCTGCAGCGAGCGCGCGCGCCCTGCATCGCGATTCTGATACGCCTGCCAGATTGCGCAGCACATTTCGGGCAGCGCATTGGCCACCGCAAGAATCGCCCCGCACGCGCCGCGTTCGAGCGAATCGTAGAACGTGCTGGCGGACCCGACCAGCGTGCGGAAAGTCTTCGGCGCGGCGGCTATGATCTTCGCCACGCCCTCGACGTTGCCCGAACTGTCCTTCATGCCAGCGATGTTCGCATGCGTGGCCACGCGCGCGATCAGCGAAGCCTCGACCGTCACGTGCGTGAAAACGGGAACGGAGTAGATCAGCACGGGAATGCGCGCGGCGTCGGCGACGCGAAGATAATGCTCGGCCAGCATCTCGTCGTTGATGGCGGGCTTGTAGAAGCTTGGCGTGCGCACAAGAGCGGCGTCGAAGCCGAGCGCAGCGGCGCGCGCGGTATGTTCGATCGTCTCCGCGGTCGATTCGGCGCCGGTCCCGGCGATCAGGATTTTCCCCGGCGCGGCGTATTTCTTCGCCGTTTCCCAGACGCGATAGACCTCGCTCCACAGCAGCAGCACCGACTCGCTGGTCGAGCCATTCATCGCATAGCCGGCCAGCGGTGTTTCGTTGTAGCGGGCGATGTTTTCGCGCAGGCGCTCGGGCGCCAGGCTGCCGTCCGGCGCGAACGGCGTGGTGAGCGGCGCAAACACTCCCTGCAAATTCATCCTGCGATTTTATAACACAATCCATGAGGCAGGACCTGCCCGAACTCGGGCGCACGTTCGCAGGAGGAGGCGTTAGTTGTCTCCCGCTGATCCAGCAAGGAAGTCGGCCCAATTGCCAGCACTACTCTCAGGAGCTAGGAATGTACTTGCCGAGAATGGGTGCGAGGCGCCGCTTCGTTGCCGCGGGGATGAGCTTGCGATCCGTGAGAATCGCGTGCGCGAGCGCGCCGGCGCATTTGCATTTGCGCTCGTCGGCCATGACGCGCACGGCTTCACGAATGGCCCGCTGCGCATTCTCCGCGTTCTTGTTCAGGTTCCCGATGATCTCGTTGAGCGTGACCGCGTCGTGCATGGGATGCCAGCAATCGTAGTCGGTGATCATAGCCAGCGTGGCGTAGCAGATCTCCGCCTCGCGCGCGAGCTTCGCCTCCGTCAAGTTGGTCATACCAATGATGTCGAAACGAAGCTGGCGATAGGTGTGCGATTCGGCGAGCGTCGAAAACTGCGGGCCCTCCATGCACACGTACGTCCCTCCGCGATGCACCTTCACCCCAATCTGCGTGCAGGCGTCGGCCAGATGCGCGGAAAGATCGGCGCAAGTGGGCTTGTCGAAGCCAACGTGGGCCACGATGCCGTCTCCAAAAAACGTGGAGACGCGCAGGCGCGTGCGATCAAAAAATTGGTCGGGGATCAGGAAATCGAGAGGCGGAAGATCCTCGCGCAGCGAGCCCACCGCGCTCACGGAGTTGATGCGCTCGACCCCCAGCATTTTCATGGCGAAGATGTTCGCGCGAAAGTTGATCTCGGTTGGCGAAAAACGATGGCCGCGCCCGTGCCGCGCCAGAAACGCGACGCGGCGGCCTTCCAGCGTGCCCACCACAAGGGCGTCGGAGGGATCGCCGAACGGCGTTTTCACGCGGATTTCGCGCGCGCCGGTCAATCCCGCCATGGAGTACAACCCGCTCCCGCCGATAATGCCAATCTTGACATGCTCTCGCGCCGGCTTCTTCTTCGGTTTCGGCATGCCTGGCTTCCTCTCTTATCTCGCGAGCGCTAAAACACAACCGTCCTGCGCTGCTTCGTTGGCTTGCTGCGCCCGTTTCTTGATTGCCGTCGGACGTGCTTCGCTGCGGCGAAGGAATCAGCCCACCGTGACAGGCTCGACTTCCCACTTGCCCTCGCGCTCACGAATGTAGCCGGCGGGAATCGCGGGATCGTGGACGAACAGCGCGAGCCATTCCTCGCGCGCGACCTGGGTGATCCACCTCTTTTTGTTTTCCAGCGTGGTCATCGGATACAGGTCGTAGCCCAAGATCCACGGCAGCGGGAGATGCGCCGTGGTGGGAACCAAATCCGCAAAGGCGAAAGCCGTTTTGCCGCCGCCCGTAAGCTTCACGCACTGCATGTCGGCGGTGTGCCCGGGAACGCGAATCAGTTCGACTCCGGCAGCGATGGCGCGGTCCCCTTCTAACAGCGACAGCTTGCTCGCCTCCTTCAGCGGCGCGTAGTTATCGCTGAAATAGCTGGCACGGTCGCGTTCGGTGGGATTCATCGCATGCTCGAATTCGCCGCGCTGCACCACGTAGCGCGCGTGCGGAAACGTGGCCACCACACGGTCCTTCTCCACGCGCGTATTTCCCCCACAATGATCGAAATGCAGATGCGTGTTGATGACCACATCGATGTCGTCGGGGCCCAAGCCGTGATGCCGCAAGCCGTTCAACAGGCGCGAGCCGTCGAAACCGTAAATGTCGCGCAGCTTCGGCGACCATTTGGTTCCCGCGCCCGTCTCGATCAGAATGCGCTTGTTGCCGGCGTGCACCAGCAGGCAGTTCATTGCCAGCTGAATGCGGTTGCGCGCATCCGGCGGAGCCTTTTTCTCCCACAGCGGCTTGGGAATGACGCCAAACATGGCGCCGCCGTCCAGGTAGCAGTGGCCGTCAGAGATGATGTGGAATTCGAGATTGCCAAGTTTCATGAATGCGCGTCGATTATACGGGCAATGCGGCCGCGGATGCACGCGCGAACGTCGCAGCGGAGAAAGCGCGCCTCAGGCGGCTCACTCCAGCCCGGCGCGCGAGAGGACTTCGCTCGCTGCCGCGTACGGATCTTTTTCTCGCGCCGCCACCGCTGCGGCGAGTTGGTCGAATTGCGCTTCTGAAAAATGATCGCTGATGCGCGTCGTGATGCGCGCCTGCAGCAAGCGCAACAGCCATTCCTTCCAGTAGGCGATCTGGCGCGCCGAACGCTTTCCGGGCTCGACCGAGCGCTTGCGGAAATTCGCGATTTCCTGCTCCGTCTCGGCAACGCCCTTGTTCTCGGTGGCCACGGTGCGCACGACGGGCGGCCGCCAGCCGTCGCGCTCCGGCACGAGCTGCAGGATCGCGCGCAGCTGCTGCTCGAAGCGATCCGCGCCCTCGCGATCGCATTTGTTCAGCACGAACAAATCCCCGATTTCCATCAGGCCTGCCTTCAGGCTCTGCACGTCATCACCCATGCCCGGCATGAGCACCACCACCGTGCAATCGGCCAGGCGCATGATTTCGATCTCGCCCTGCCCTACCCCCACCGTCTCGATCAGAATGATTTCTTTTCCCGCCGCGTCGAGCAGCAACGAAACGTCTCCGGCAGCCTGCGCCAGCCCGCCAAGGTACCCGCGCGTCGCCATCGAGCGGATAAACACGCCCGAATCTCCCGCGTGCCCCTGCATGCGGATGCGATCGCCCAAAATCGCACCGCCGGTGAACGGGCTCGATGGATCGACGGCGATGATCCCTACCGTCTTGCCTTCCTTGCGGTAGCGCGCCGCGAGGCGGTCGACCAAGGTGCTTTTGCCGGTTCCCGGCGCGCCCGTGATTCCGATGCGGTACGCGCGGCCCGTGTGCGGGAAAAGCTCGCGCAACAACGGTTCGGTTTCCGCGGCGCGATTCTCAATCGCGGAAACAGCGCGCGAGATTGCGCGGACATCTCCCGCGCGAATCTGCGCAGCCCACTTGTCGGTGTTCTTGATCATATGGACAGGGACTCGGAACGATACAATGCTGCATGAAGCCAATCAGGTCGCTTTAGCCGTCCCTCAGATATATCGCTAGGATTCAGATTTCTTCTGTTTTGCGGCCTCCATTTTCTTGCTATTCTCAGCACCCTCAAGGCTGCGCGTGGTTCCTTAGCTGGCTCGCGAACCCAAGAACAAGAATAAAACACGGCCGGGCGGCCCCGCTCAGCGTCAGGGAAAAAACCACCATAGCATTTGAATGGCCGCGACTCAGAGAAACAACACACAACGAACAGAACGTTTTGACGCTTCTCGTCATTCGCGCGATTCCGTGCGATGTGCAACGTCGCTAGTCCGAGAAACAACAAAAGCCCAAATGGTACCAGTCGTATTGCTTTTCGGCTTCACCCGCGTACCAGCTGGGAAACCGGCCGCAGCCCCGAGGAAACCGAGGTTAGAAAGGTGACGGAGGCCGCAAATCCAAGTGTCGTCTCGCTCAGCTATGTTGGCGATTCCCAATCACCGCTAATTTCGAGTAATTACGTTTTCCCGAGAAGCTGGCGCGCGATCACCAGCCGCTGAATTTCGCTGGTGCCCTCGCCGATGGTGCACAGCTTCACGTCGCGATAATATTTTTCGGCGGGATAGTCCTTGATGAAGCCGTAGCCACCGTGAATCTGCACCGCTTCGTTGGCCACCCGCACCGCCACCTCTCCCGCGTACAGCTTGGCCATGCTCGACTCGACCGTAAAGCGCCCGTCCGCGCCGCCAAACGCGATGGCGCGATCGGCCAGCCACGCGGCGCGATACGTGAGCAGGCGCGCGGCGTCGATTTGCAGCGCCATGTCCGCCAGCTTGAATTGAATGGCCTGAAAATCCGCAATGGGCTTGCCGAATTGCTTGCGCTGCTTGGCGTAACGCAGCGCCGCTTCGTACGCTCCCTGCGCCATCCCCAGACCCAGCGCCGCAATCGAAATGCGCCCGCCGTCCAGAATTTGCAGGCTGTTGACGAATCCTTCCCCTTCACGCCCCAGCAGATTCTCTTCCGGCACGCGGCAATCGCTGAACACCACTTCACTCGTGTCGCTCGCGCGCAACCCCAGCTTGTTTTCCTTCTTGCCGGGACGAAATCCCGCCGTCCCTTTCTCGATGATGAACGCGGAAATACCGTGCCGCTTCTTGCTCGCGTCGGTCACTGCCATGCCCACGCACACATCCGCGTAGTGCCCGTTGGTGGTGAACGTTTTCGACCCGTTGATGACCCAACCGCCGCCCTTTTTCGCCGCTGTGGTGCGCGTGCCGCCCGCGTCAGAGCCCGCTTCCGGTTCAGTCAGCGACCAGCAGCCCAGTTTTTGCCCCTGCGCCAGCGGCACAACGTATTTCTTTTTTTGCGCCTCGCTGCCGAACTTGTAGATGTGATTCGTGCAGAGCGAATTGTGCGCGGCCACGATGATCCCCACCGAACCGTCCACGCGCGACAATTCTTCAATAATGATGGCGTACTCGGCGTACCCCATGCCCGCGCCGCCATATTGTTCGGGAAAAATCACGCCGAGATAGCCCATTTCGGCCAGTTTCGGGATGATTTCGGAGGGAAAGCGCGACGCTTCGTCCCATTCCATCACGTGCGGCGCGATTTCGCCTTCCGCGAATTCGCGGACCGTCCGCCGAAGCTGTTCCTGCTCGTCCGTAAGGGCAAATTCCATATATCGTCACATCATCCTGAGGATCTTCCTCTACTGCGAGAAGCGCGCCGCCACGGGCGCATGTCCGCGAATCGAGCTGACCACGTCCTGCATAGCCGCAATTGCCCGCTGGATGCCGGCGCGGTCGACGTCATAGTGCGTGACCATGCGCACCGCGAATTTCCGCGTCGGCTCGCAC
Organism: Candidatus Acidiferrales bacterium; assembly: GCA_046705825.1. GTDB lineage: Bacteria > Acidobacteriota > Terriglobia > Acidiferrales > UBA7541 > Palsa-295. Next base: position 10,280 of record JBJKQB010000027.1, on the reverse strand, counting down.
AGGACACCGCGACGCCCCAGTTCTTCGCAGACTTCGGCTGCGGTCCGGCCCGTGCCGCTCACCTCGAAGATCACGATGTTCGTGACCACTTTCTTTGGATCGATCGCGATGCCTTCGATCCGCGCCAGCGCTTCGGCCAAGTAGCGCGCGTTTTCGTGGTCGCGATGCAGAATCTTCGGCGTTTCTTCCAATGCAACCAGCCCCGCCGCCGCAAGCACGCCCGCCTGCCGCATTCCCCCGCCCAGCAGCTTGCGCCCGATGCGCGCGCGTTCAATGAAATCGCGCGAGCCAACCAGCATCGACCCGACCGGCGCGCCCAGGCCCTTCGACAGGCAGAACATCACCGAATCGAATTTGCGCGTCAGGCTCGCCACGTCGCGCCCGAGCGCAATCGCCGCATTGAAAATGCGTGCGCCATCGAGATGAACGGGAATCCCCGCGGCATGCGCGCGATCGCAAATGTCCTCCACGACGGCCGGCGGATAAACCGTGCCGCCGCGCATGTTGTGCGTATTTTCCAGCTCGATCAGGCCCGTCTGCGAATGATCGTAGGTTTTCTCCTGGATTTGCGGCTCGATCAAATCCCACGTGAGAATCCCGTCCGGCGCCGGAATCACCCGCGGCATGCATCCCGCAATCGCCGACATCGAGGCCAGCTCGTACAGGTTGACGTGCGCGCGCTCCTCGCAGATCACTTCCATTCCCGGACGCGTGTGCATCATGATCCCCAGCAGATTTCCCATCGACCCGCTGGGCACGAACAGCGCCGCCTCCCGCTCGAAGATTTCCGCCGCGCGCGCCTGCAGGCGATTCATGGTGGGATCTTCGGCGTAAACGTCGTCGCCCACTTCCGCCTCAGCCATGGCGCGGCGCATCGCAGGCGTAGGTTTCGTGAACGTATCGCTGCGCAATTCAACCGCGGATTGAGTTTCAGGCTCGATTGTCATCTCGCGTAGATTCTCTTCGATGCCGCCGCCGAAATGCAAACGCAATCCTGCGCGTTAGTCGAGCAGCGCAACAAATACTTCGTTCGACACGGTCAGCCGGTTTGGCGCAAGCCGCAGCCGCGTGCCGTCCAGCTCGACCAGGCCCTGCCGCTGCAATTCCGCAACCCGCGCGCGCAGTGACGCGACTCGCTCGCGAAGCCCGTTGCGCCCGTACGTCGACTCAATGCGCGCGAGATCGATCCCGTCGAGCTGCCGCAGCCCGGTAAAGAACTCTTCTTCCAGCGCCTGCTCCGGCGTGATCGCTTCGACCTGCTCGTGCGGGCTGGTCCCCTGCTCGATGCATGCGACGTACCGCGCCGCATCGTGAATGTTGGCCCAGCGCGTCTGCCCATCGAACGAATGCGCGCCCGCGCCAAAGCCGAAATATGGCTCGCGCCGCCAATATTTCAGGTTGTGCCGCGAGCGAAACCCCTGCAGCGCCCAATTCGAGATCTCGTAGTGCTCGTAGCCCGCCGCGGCAAGCCGCTCGCACCCCGTTTCGTAGAACGCCGCAATGTCATCGTCCACCGGAATTACGCCCGCGCTGTAGCGCGTTCCGCCCGCCAGCGCTTCCCTGCCCAGCCGGCTGCCCTCATCAATCTCCAGCATGTAAATGGAGACGTGCTCCGGCCGCAGCGCGAGCAACTCATCCACGGCCTTTTCCCACGAATCGCGCGTCTGGTGCGGCAGCCCCGCGATCAGGTCCACGCTGATGTTTTCCAAACCCGCGCGCCGCAGCCTCTCCATCGCAACGTAAATGTCGTCGCGGCGATGCATGCGCCCAGACGCCCGCAATTCCACATCATTGAACGACTGCGCCCCCAGGCTGATGCGATTGAACCCGGCCGCGCGCCATGCAGCGGCTTTCTCCGGCGTGATCGTCTCCGGATCCGCTTCCAGCGTCACCTCCGGCTCAGCTGCAACCGGAAAAGCCTCGCGCAGCGTCGCAACGATTCCCGCCAGAGCGGCCGGCTCCAGCAAGCTCGGCGTCCCTCCGCCAAAGTAAACGGTGTCCACCGTTCCTCTCTGTGCTGTGGATGTTCTCTGCGTCCTCTGCGCTTCTGCGGTATCGTGTCCTTCATCTCCCCGCAATCGACTGAAATCAACGATCTCTCTGCAAACCGCGCGCGCATACGGCGCATACCGCTCGCGCGACACCACTCCCGTATGGAAATTGCAGTAGGTGCATTTCGTCTGGCAGAAAGGAATCTGGATGTAGACGCCGACACTCATGGCTGCTCTGCGAATCTGAATCTATAGGTTAGCACTTGCGCACAAGGTTGGTAGCGCCGGCGTCCCGCTTGCACTGAGCGTAGCGAATGTGCCGGCGGTTTTGGGTTTGCATCGGCGAGAAGCCTAGGACACCACCGCATCATTTCGTGGCTATTTCTCGAGGGCTTTTTGAATCTCCGCTTCGCTGATGGCCCCTTCGCGCGCGATAGCCCAATCTTCTCCATCAATCCGCACGATAGTCGACGCCAGCGCGTTCCCGGTGTCTCCTCCGTCCAAAATCAAAGGAAGCCGATTGCCCAGCTGCTTCACGATCTGCTGCGCGTTGGTGCACGACGGAAAGCCGGAAAGATTCGCGCTGGTTCCAGTGACCGGACCGCCCAACGCGTCAATCAGCGCTGTGGCGATCGGCGAGTTCGGCCAGCGCAGCGCCACGTGCCCTGTGTTCCCCGTAACCTTCAGCGGCAACCGGTGCGTCGCCTCGATCACCAGGGTCAGCGCGCCGGGCCAGAATCGCTGGGCCAGCACCAGAAACGTGTCCGGCACGTCGCGCACCAGCGTGACCGCCTGCTCGATCGAGCTGACCAGTATCGGCAACGCCCGCGATTCGGGGCGCCCCTTGATCTGAAACACCTGCTCGATGGCCGCCAGATTGAACGGATCAGCCGATAAGCCGTAAACGGTGTCGGTGGGAACGCCCACCACAAGCCCGCGCTGAATGAAATCGGCGGCGTACTTGATGGCGTGGCGCTCGGGCGCGGTGGATGAGACTTTCAGAACTTCAACGGGCAAAGTTTTGACTCGCGGCGGGTTGCGCCGTGGTTCGTTGGAAAATTACCATATCGGGTAAAGGTCCCGCAAGACCGCCAAACGCCAGGCCCAAAGATTTACGCCGGATTCGGCGGATGTTACGCTTTGCACATGGCCCGTGCAGCCCCTTCCGCCGCCAATCCGGCAGCCCTCTCCGGGAGCCCTGCCCCTCGGCGAGATTCCGATTCCGCCGCGGAAATTATACGCAGTCGCGAGAATCGCCGCCTGAAGGCCTTCCGAGCCGCGCTGCGCGGAGGCGGCCCCGCGTCCGGCGAGCCCATTGCCGTCGAAGGACCAAAACTCGTCGAGGAAGGTCTGCGCGCCGGGCTGGAACTGGACGCGCTGCTCGTCAGCGAAAGCGGCGAAAAGCACCTCGAACGCATTTTTCTGGCTGCGCGCGAAACCGAAGAAGGTATCGCGCGCTCCCGCATTCTGCGCACGACGGACAAGCTTTTCGCTGGCGTGGCCGGTACCGAAACTCCTCAAGGAGTGGCTGCGCTCTTCCGCCAGCGTGATTGGACCTTCGAGAACGTCCTTCGCGGCGCGGCTCTGCCCGATGGTTCCCTTCCCGGCGCTCCCGCGCTGGTCGTTGTGCTGGTGGGCGTGCAGGACCCAGGCAACGTGGGCACCATCGTGCGGTCCGCTGAGGCGTTTGAGGCAACCGGTCTCGTCGCCACGCGCGGCTCGGCCGATCCCTGGTCACCCAAGGCGGTGCGCGCCTCCGCGGGATCCGCGCTGCGTCTTCCACTGCTGCGAGGCATCGGAGCGGCCGTCGCACTGGCGCAGCTGCGCGTAGCGGGCCTGCGGCTTTATGCCGCCGTCTCTGCAAGCAAGACGGCGCCGCCCGACGCAACTCCGCAAGACGAGCGCGCCCCGCACGCACTCGACGCCGGAAATCTCGGCGCACATTTGGCCGAGCCTTGCGCGATCCTGATTGGCAGCGAGGGCCAGGGCCTGCCGCCGGAAGTGAAACGTGCCGCCGACGGGCTCATTTCCGTGCCGATCAGTGAGGGCGTCGATTCGCTGAATGCGGCCATCGCCGCGTCGGTCCTGCTCTACGAAGCCGCCCGCCAGCGCCGATCGGCCGGCGAGGTTTGACATGGGACTGTTTCGCGCCATTGAACCCGAAGACGAGCCGCGCGCCGGGCGTCCCCTGGCCGACCGCATGCGCCCGCGCACCCTCGACGACTTCATCGGCCAGGAAGAGCTGCTTTCGCCCGGCAAACCCCTGCGCATCCAGATCGAGCGCGACGAGCTTGGCTCCATGCTTCTCTGGGGACCGCCGGGATGCGGCAAGACCACGTTCGCGCGCATCATCGCCAAACGCACACGCTCGGAATTCATTCCCTTCAGCGCCGTCCTCTCCGGAATCAAAGAAATCAAGGATGTCATGGCCAAGGCCGAACGCGCCCGCCATTACGCCCAGCGCACCATCGTCTTCGTCGACGAAGTCCACCGCTTCAATCGCGCGCAGCAGGACGCCTTCCTTCCCCACGTCGAGGCCGGAAACATCCTGCTGATTGGCGCCACCACGGAAAATCCGTCGTTCGAGGTGATCGCGCCGCTCCTCTCGCGCATGAAGGTGTACATCCTGAAGGCGCTCAGCGCGGAGCAGATTGTTCTGCTGCTCAAGCGCGCGCTGGCCGACCGCGAGAATGGCCTGGGCAACGAAAACATCGAAGCGGGCGAGGACATCCTACAGCGCATCGCCATCGTCGCCAATGGCGACGCCCGCGCCGCTTACAACACGATCGAGGCGCTGGTGTTGGGAACGGAGGCCGGCCCGGATGGCCGCCGCGTCCTCTCGCAAACCCTGCTGGAAGGCGTCCTGCAGAAGAAGATTCTGCCCTACGACAAATCGGGCGAAGAACACTACAACCTGATCTCCGCGCTGCACAAGTCCGTGCGCAACTCCGACGCGGATGCCGCGCTCTACTGGCTGGCGCGCATGCTCGAATCCGGCGAAGACCCGCTCTATCTCGCGCGCCGCATGGTGCGCATGGCCAGCGAGGATATTGGCATGGCTGACCCCAACGCCCTCGCCGTCACCATAGCCGCCAAAGAGGCTTTCGATTTCATCGGACCGCCGGAAGGCTATCTGGCGCTGGCCGAAGCTGCTGTTTATCTCTCGCTCGCGCCCAAGTCCAACGCGCTCTACACCGCCTATGGCGCGGTTCATGGCGATTTGCAGCGGACCATCGCGGAACCCGTTCCCCTGCATCTAAGAAATGCGGTGACTGGTTTGATGAAGCACGTCGGGTACGGCAAAGGCTATCAGTACGCGCACGACGTCGAAGAGAAGGTCACGGACATGACTTGCTTGCCCGATAGCCTGCTCGGCCGCGTCTATTATCAGCCGACGGACCAGGGACTCGAAGCGCGCATTCGCCAGCGCCTGGAGGAGATTCGCAAGATTCAACGGAAATCATAGCTTTCCGCTGCGGAAATTTCCGTCACGGGCTACAATCAATTGGCCAGAACAACTTTGACTCTTCTGAAATCTCACAATCCCGCGCGGGGCCCCCGCGAAGCAACCAGCCGCTTCTCAGTTTTCGCTTTGCTCCGCCCGCCCCGCCATTTCCTGCCGGTGGTGATTGCGATTGCGGCGCTGGTCGCGCTCTGCGCGCCCGCCTTCGCCCAGGATCGGCCCGCCGCCACCATCTCCGTCGACGCCAGCACCTTTGCCGTCTCGCAGAACGACCGCATCGTTTTTTCCGTCCCGCACTTCCGGCGCAAGGATCGCGCGGTGCTCGAGCACGACCAGATCACCATCGCCGATTTCAACGGTCATCAGAAAGACATCGTGCTGCCCGACCGCTTCATGCCGACGCCCCCGCTGATCAGCTACGTGGTGAAGTCGCTGGCGTGGTCTCCCGACGGCCGCCGGATCGCCGCCTCCATGATGGTGTTCCCGGTCAAACCGGGCGAGCGGCGCGAAACGGAAAAGCAGCTCCAGCGCAGGGAGCGTCGCGAACAACACCAACAGGAAAACACTCCCAAGTTCTCGCTGCCTCCCAATGGCACCGAAGTCGTCGCGCTGTTCGACGACGATGGCCACGAAATCCGCGTCCAGGGCTCCAACACGCGCTTCATCGAAAAAGCTTCCCATGGCGCCTGGCTGGCCGACGGACAGACAGTCGTTTACCTCGCCGGCATCGGCCCCTACAAAATCGCGCGCGTCACTCCCGCCGACGGCAAGACTGCCATCCTCTTCGGCGGCCACCCCTTCGATCAGGTCGTGTGGGACGCCCCGCGCAATCAGGCCTTCGCCGTCGGAAGCAGCCTCAGCCCTTCGGGAAGACCGGAACTCTTCCAGCTCGATCTCCTGCACGAGACCGTGCGCCCCATCGCGCCCGCCCCCCAGTTTCAGGGACAGTTGACCGTTTCCGCCTCCGGTCAGCAGCTCGGCTTCTTCATCGATGGCGATACCATCGAGATCTACAATCTGGCCGACCCCAATCAGCCCATTCGCGTGCGCACCGGCCCCGGCAAATTTGAGTTCGGCCCCGACGGCCGGCGCATCCTGCTGAAACGCGGCTCCCTGGGGGATTCCGGCGATTTGATTTGGGTGGGACTGCACGACAACAGTTGGGTGCCCATCATCCACGACCTCGAATTCCATGAATTCGAGATCGCGCCCGACGGCAGCGCCCTGGTGGTCATGGATCCGGGCCGCGGCGTCCTCAAGGTCTACCGCTTCTAATCCTGAACGTCTGACGCTTCCTGTGTAGTGAATCAGAAATTCACAGAACAGCTTTTTTAGAGGCCGGGCTTCAGCCTGTTTCCCGACTTGCTGTCTCGGCTGCCACGACTTTACTCTTGCGGTGCGGAGCTAAGCAATTCTCCCCATTTCTCCGTATTGCGGAGCAATATACAATGTTTTTGCGCGGTTGATTTTTTGGCTGGCTGCGCGGATGAATCGAAGGCAGAATGGCGGCTCCCGCAATCAAATTCGGCACCTCCGGATGGCGCGGCATTATGGCCGAGGACTTCACGTTTCCCGGCGTGCGCCGCGCGGCGGCCGCAATCGCCGGACACGTTCTCGCACAGAAAAAGTCGCCGGTGCTGATCGTGGGGTACGATACACGTTTTTTTTCGGAGGATTTCGCGCGCGCGGCGGCGGGCGTCCTGAAAGCGAAGGGCTGCCGGGTTCTTTTCTGCAAGGAAGCGACGCCGACACCCACCATCGCGCACGCCATCATTCACGGCAAACTCGATGGCGGGGTCAACATCACGGCCAGCCACAATCCCGCCGCATACAACGGCTTGAAATTTTCGGGGCCGGAGGGCGGCCCGGCGCTGCCGGAGACGACGCGGGACATTGAGGCGCGCGCTTCCGCGATCAAAGAGGATCCGTCGCCCGGACACGAACTCGAGGACGATTTCGAGCGCATCGATCCGCGCGAGCCGTACTTCAAGCAATTGCGGAGCATGGTGCGGTTCGAGGTGATCGAGCGCGCCAAGAAGATGCGCGGAACGTTCGCATGCGACGCGGTGCACGGCTGCGGGGCGGGCTGGCTCGACCGCGTTCTCGCCTCGCACGGGATTTCCGCCACGATGATTCGCGCGAATCGCGACGTGCTGTTCGATGGGACGGGCCCTGATCCTTCCGAGGAAAATCTGGCGCCGCTGAAGAAGCAGGTACTGGAGCAGCACGCGCTGGCCGGGCTGGCGACGGACGGCGATGCGGACCGCTTCGGCATACTGGACCGCGACGGCGGGTTCGTCTCGCCCAATCACATTCTGGGGCTGCTGTTCGACTACCTGCTGGAAACGCGCGGCTACAAGCTGGGAGCGTCGCGGAGCGTCGCGACGACGCACCTGCTCGATGCGGTCGCGAAACTGCACGGCGTGCAGGTGTACGAAACGCCCGTGGGCTTTAAGTACGTCGGCCCGTTGTTGCGCGACGGCAAAATCGCGCTGGGCGGCGAGGAGAGCGCCGGATTGACCATCGCCGGGCATCTTCCGGAAAAGGATGGAATTCTCGCGTGCCTGCTGGTGGCCGAGATGATCGCAGCTCGACAGGCTTCGCTTGCGGACCAATTGCGCGCGCTGTTCAAACGCGTCGGCCGGGAGTACTGGCCGATCCGCGTGAACCTGCACCTGCCGGAGGAGATACGAGAGTGCGTTCCCGCCAAATTGAATCAGGACCCCAAAGAATTTTCCGGGCGGCGGGTGGCGAGCGTCAATCGCAAGGATGGACTCAAACTTATTTTCGAGGATGGCGCGTGGCTGCTGATGCGGCCGTCGGGAACCGAGCCGTTGATCCGCATTTACACGGAAGCAGCGACGCAGGCCGAATCGGAGAAAATTGCGGAGGAAGCTCGCGCATGGATCACCGCGTGAAGGCCAAGAACGAAGCCGAGGTGAGAATCGACACCACGCAGATGAGCTTCTTCGCCCAGATGCGCGATTTCGTGCATCGCAACGCGACTTGGTTTCTGGTCGCCGGGCTGGTTCTGCTGCTGCTCCAGGATGTTCTGGGAACGCACGGCGTGCTGGCCATGCACCACTCCATGAAACGCTCGGCGGAGATTCAAAGACAGATTCAGCAGCTCAATCAGGAAAATCAGACGCTGCAAAAGCAAGTCCAGTCGTTGAAGACCGATCCCGCCGCCATCGAACGCATCGCGCGCGAGGACATGGGACTGGCCCGTCCCGGGGAATATATTTTCAAGATTCAACCTAAGCCGGGAGAACCGACGACGCCGCTGGCTCAGCCCGCGGAGCCACCCAGGAAAAAACGGTAACAAACCGCTGCTAATTTGGAAATCCAGAAAGGCCGGGAAGCCCGGCCTTTTCATTTTGAGTCAGTGCGGTTCGTTGAGGCAGCGATCGCGACTTGCAGGCGATCGAGCCCGCAGAACTCCGGCGCTACCGAACGACAGCCCTTGCAAACGGGGCGAACGAGTTCAGCCGGTGAGCTTGACGATGGCGGCTGCGGCAGCCAGGCGCGCGGGCGGATCCTTATCCGTTTCCATCATCTCTTCCAGCCTCGGTATGACTCTGCGGTCGCGCATTTGCGCCAGCGCTTTGGCTGCGGCGGCACGCACGGTCCAATTGTTATTGTCCAGAGCCAAGGAGAGCTGCTCGATGGTGTCGGGCGTGTCGTCCTGCGAGAGCAAGCTGGCGCAATACGCCTGAACCGGCGACGAGGTGTTCTTCGCGTACTCCTCGACCACGGAAACTCCCATGGAGAAGGGTCCCAGGAAAGCGCCGCTGGCCTGGTCGATGCCAATCAGCGCCATCGTCTTGGGATCGTGAAGGTCCTTCTTGATCTGTTCGATATTGCTCTGAATCACGCCGGGCTTGGTCTTACGCTGGCCCGCAAGCACATCGTAGAGGAGTTCGCGGCCGCTATGATCGCCCAGACTCCAGAGCGCCTGGGCGGCGGCAAAGCTGACCACGGGCGAAGGATCGTTCATGGCCTTGCGCAGAACCGGAATGGCCGAAGTTGCGTCCATGCGTCCGAGCGAAGTAGCGGCCAGCGCGCGGACACCCGCGTCCTTATCTTGCAGGCCTTGCGTCATCAGCCGAATGGCATGCGGATTTGACTTCAGGATGGAAATCGCTGAAAAGCCATCGGAGCGGTTCCTGACTTTTTCGGAGTTGACTGCCTCGTCGAGCATTTTCCAGGCCCGGGCGCGCAGATCCGCGTACATGGGCTGCGTCTTACCGGAATGACGGATCGCAGCATGCGCTCTGGCTCGAGACGCTTGACCTTGAGACTGGCGATGGTTGCGGGCATCTGGCGAGGCGTGGGCGGCCGTGGGCACCATCAAAGCGATCTGCAGAGCCAGGACCACTGGCAGCTTGCGGCAGACGCACGCGCGAATCCGTTTTGCGCGCGAACATTGTGAATTCATGAGCCCTCCCTGGCGCTACCTTCGCACACACAGGCGCACGGCCGGACGCTCCATGTTATCCTGTCGCGCGGCGCGCCAAACTCACCGCTTCCGGGTAAAAGGACGGGAGCTATTGCTGTATCGGCGCGCATTGGGACGGTTTGTCAATGAGCGTAGACGCGGCCACCGATAACAAGTTTATGGAACTCGCCCTGGAAGAGGCGCGCGCCGCAGCCGAACGCGGCGAAGTGCCCGTCGGCGCCGTTGTAGTGATCGATGATCGTATTGTAGCGCGCGCGGGCAACCGCACCATTGTGGACTGCGATCCCACGGCCCATGCGGAAATGGTGGCGTTGCGCGAGGCCGCCGCCACGGTGGGCAACTACCGCCTGCTCGACGCGCTGCTGTA
>JBJKQB010000026.1:0-3131 GCA_046705825.1 Candidatus Acidiferrales bacterium | reverse complement strand
GCCCGGCGTCGCCTTGAGTTCCTTGAAACGCTGGTGCCATGTTTTCACCAGGAGTGTCAGGTGTTCGACGGAGATCTGCGGGTTGGAGGTGTTGTGGTCCGGGTGGTAAAGCACCACGTCGCACTTGCCGTGCGAGGGCCTGACGGGATAGAAGTCGTCGCCTTCAATAGCTGGCGGCTGCGCGGGAATGGTGAAAGCAGCGAAATCGTTGGGATAGATATAGACGTCGTAGTTGTCGGGCACGCGTCCGGACCCGGGACAGAACGGGCACCAGTCCCGCGGCATTTGTGGCCTGTTCTGGCGATGCGATGCGGTTGAGACCCAATCGCGCAGGGTCGGGTTCCATCGAAGTTCGGTCATAGGTTCGCCCCTGGCGCAGATCGGGTGTCAGGACCTGTCTGATCGAAGCGGATTCATCATTTTAAGCCCGGGGAAACGGGCGAAATCACGGTCCGTTGTGCAAAGAGTGGCGCCGTGCTCAAGTGCCAGTGAAGCCAAATGCGCATCCATCACCAGCGGGCCCGTCGCCTGCGCCTGGGTGACTAAACTTTGGAGAATTTCCCAGTGCCGTGACGTGGGTTCAAGAATGGACGTGTTCGGCCGCTCAAGCCATTCGCCAACAATTCCAGATGCCTCGTCCGCGGTGAGGGGACGCGGAAAAACGCGGGGATGAGTTGTAATCCGCAGAAAGGCGAGAATCACGGCCCACGCAAAGCAAACAGGAGCGGGCTTCGAGAAGACATCTTCCAGCCAGCGCCGGGCCGCAGCATGCGAAGCGGCCGACCGGTTGTAAGCATACAGCAACAAGTTTGCGTCAACGAGTATCACCGGTGCCGCGGTCCTTCCACCTGTTCCAGCAGGTCACCGACATTGTCGTAGTTGATGCCGGGATATGCGCCCATGTCTCTGACCCGCACTTTAAAAGGCTTGATGGAGCGTGTCTCACGCCGCAGCGCCAGTCCGCGCCGCAGCGCCTCGTTCACCACCTGCTTGACGGGTTTTCCCGCGCGCCGCGCCTCTGCTTTGAGCTTCTCGGCAACATCCTCGTCGAGGGTGAGGGTTGTTCGCACATCATGATGTTAAGGGCGAGGCATCAAGATGTCAAGCCGGGCCAGGAGCAATTCCCGAGGTCAATTCAGGAAGTAATTGCGATAAAGCGTGTCGCGTTTGATGGGGCGAAAGCCGGCGTCCCGAATCATCCGGCGGAGTTTTTCTTCAGAAGAAGTGCGTCCGCAGCCCGCCGCCGAGACGACGTTCTCTTCAATCAGAATACTGCCGACATCGTTGCCGCCAAAGCGAAGGGCGATCTGGCACACTTTGTGCCCCGGCGTCAGCCAGGACGCCTGGACGTTCTGGATGTTGTCCAGGTAGAGGCGGCTGACGGCAACCGTCTTGAGATATTCCACCGCCGTAACTTCTTCCTTCACGAAGCGCCCCAGCGAGGTGTTCTCGCGCTGAAAGAACCAGGGAATGAAAGCCGTGAAGCCGCCGGTTTCTTCCTGCAGTCGGCGAACACGTTCCAGGTGCGCAACGCGGTGCTCCAGGGTTTCGCCGCAGCCGAACATCATGGTGGCGGTGGTCCGCATGCCCAGCTTGTGCGCCTCGCGGTGCACGGAAAGCCATTCTTCGGTGCTGCACTTCAGCCGCGCAATCCGTTGCCGAACCTCGTCGTCCAGAATTTCTGCGCCCGCTCCGGGAATGGAATCGAGCCCCGCGTCCATCAATCGCATCAGCGTGTCGCGAACGGTCAGTCCACAGATTTCCGCGATGTTCAGGACTTCCGGCGCGGAGAGGCAGTGCAGGTGGACCTGCGGATAACGCTTCTTGATGCTGGAAAGAAGGTTCTCGTAATAATCCATCTTCAGGTCGGGATGCAGGCCGCCCTGCATGAGGACCCCGGTGCCACCCAGCGCCAGCGTTTCTTCAATCTTCTTGTAGATGGTTTCAAGAGGCAGCACGTATGCTTCCGGCGAGCCCACGGGCCGGTAAAAGGCGCAGAAAGAACAATACTCCGTGCAGATGTTGGTGTAATTGATGTTGCGGTCAATCTGGTACGTGACGATGTTTCCGGGATGGAGCCTGCTGCGCACAGAGTTGGCCTCCATGCCAACGCCGAGCAGATCGTCGGAGCGCAACATTTCGAGCGCTTGTGACTCTGTTAAGCTCATCCTCTTTCACTCGATGACGAAAACCTTTGCCGGACGCGCCTGCCGGAAATCAAGCTGCCGCATCCTATGCGAATTGGATTTCCCTGGCTTCCGGGATCAGGCCGATTTCGTGCGCCAGACGGAAAAAGAGCGCCAGACCCTTGCGGTTTTCCTCATCCAAAGAATAATCGATATTCTCTGTCAGGTAAACCTTCACCGCCTCTGCTGTCATGCCCAGTCTGGGCGCGTATTCGCGGGCGATGTCATCGACGTGCGCCAGCCCGTAATCTCTGGAGGCTTCAAAGTCCGCGCAGAAACTGCCGAGCCCGGCATCTTCATGGCCCGCCCACACCGCAAAGACAAAAGGCAATCCCGTAAACTTTTTCCACTCAGCCGCGAGATCATAAACGAACAGTCCGCTGCCATCGAACGTTAGCGCCGGATCGCCAATCAGGAGCGCTGCATCGGCCTTCTGCAGCATCTTCTCAGGTTCCGGGTCTGCCGGAGCCGCGGTGAGAGGCCGCGAATAGAACTTTTGCAACAGCACCCGGACCAGCGCCGCCGAAGTTCGCGATGAGTTGTCGAGCGCCACGGTCGTCACTTCTTCGATGGGCACCTTGCTGAGCAGCAGAACGCTCTTGACGACTCTTTTTGAGGCGATGGAACATCCCGGCAGGACGCGCAGCCGGTCCATGCGCTGGTACTCGATGGACGGGACGATGCCCACCGCGGCCACTCGCCCGGCGATGTCGTCCGCGCACTTTGCAGGAGTGGTGAAGTCGAGGTCGTACTTTTCCTGTTGCTTGCCTTTCACCATGCCCCAGATCAATGGGACTGTGTTCAGGTATTTGACAACCGAAACCCTGGGTCGCGTGGTCGTTTCCATATGAGTGCCGTAAACATTTCATTCTAGCGCATCCCGCTACCTCGTCAACGCGCGGAGGGTGCATGGCGCTGTGGCCACGTGGAATCGCGCCCTGTGAC
>JBJKQB010000025.1:0-3518 GCA_046705825.1 Candidatus Acidiferrales bacterium | reverse complement strand
GCGCCGCGCCCAGCCCGATTGCACCCGACACGTTCGGCGTGCCCGCTTCGAATTTGTAGGGCAACCGGTTGTAGGTGGTCTTCTCGAAGGTGACGGAGCTGATCATGTCGCCGCCGCCCTGATAGGGAGGCATGGCGTCGAGCAGCGCAGCCTTGCCGTAGAGGACGCCGATGCCCGTCGGTCCATAAACCTTGTGGCCGGAGAAAGCATAAAAATCGCAGCCCAGCGCTTGAACGTCAATGGCGAGGTGCGGCGCGGCTTGCGCGCCATCGAGCAGCACCGGAGCGTTCCAGCGATGCGCCATCTCGATCAGCTCCGCGACGGGATTGATTGTTCCGAGGGCATTCGAGACGTGCGCCAGCGCGACCAGCTTGGTGCGCGGGCCAAGCAGCCTCTCGAATTCGTCGACGAGCAGTTCGCCGCGGTCGTTGATCGGAGCGACGCGCAGCCGCGCGCCCTTTTCCTCGCACAACAGCTGCCAGGGAACGATGTCCGAATGATGCTCCATGGCGGTGACCACGATTTCGTCGCCGGCCGCGATGTTCTTCCGGCCGTAAGTCTGCGCGACAAGGTTGATCGCTTCCGTGGTTCCACGCACGAAAATAATCTCGCGTGAATCGGCGGCGTTCACGAAATGCTGCGCCGTGCGACGCGCGCGCTCGTACTCTTCCGTGGCGCGCTCGGAAAGGAAATGCACGCCGCGATGGATGTTGGCGTTGTCGCGCTCGTAATAATGGCGAACCGCGTCGATCACCACTTGCGGCTTCTGCGAAGTGGCGGCGTTGTCGAGATACACGAGCGGCTTCCCGCGCACTTGCTGGCGCAGGATGGGGAAATCCTGGCGGATGCGCTCGACGTCGAACGCCGTCGCGGGCTCGCGCGCGGCTCGCACGCCGCTGCTCTGCTGTTTGGCGACGGAACTCATCCAACCTCCTCCCAGCGCCTGCCCGCATCCGCTTTGCGCGCGGACGCGGAGGCTTCGCGCGGCTTCGCGGCTTCGAGCAAACAACCGTTGATCAGTGTTTCGGCGAAGGCCCGGGCGGGCTCTTCTTTCATGCGCTCGAGGCACTCGCTGGCGAAGGCGAGCAGCAGCAGCTTGCGCGAGGACATTTCATCGATGCCGCGCGAGCGCAGATAAAACAGCGCTTCCTCCTCGATCTGGCCGATGGTGGCGCCGTGCGTGCACTTCACGTCGTCGGCATAAATCTCGAGCTGCGGCTTGGTGTCGATCTGCGCGTCGTCCGAGAGCAGCAGATTGCGATTGGTCTGCTTCGCGTCGGTCTTCTGCGCATCCTTGTGAACGATGATGCGCCCGTGGAACACGCCGTGCGCGTGCCCGTCGAGGATGCCGTTGTAGAACTGCCGGCTGCCGCAATGCGGGCTGGCATGCTCGACGTACATGTAGTTGTCGAGGTGCTGGCGCCCGCCGCCGATGAACAATCCGTTGATCAGGCACTCGCCGCCTTCCCCGGCCAGCACGGGATGCACGTTGTTGCGCACGATCGCGCCGCCCAGCAGCAGCGAGTGCGATGCAACGTTCGTGCTGCGTCCCTGCTGGATGCGCAGTGTCGAAACGTTGAACGCGCGGGTGTCTTCCCGTTCGATCAGGTAGTGCGAGAGCACCGCGCCATCGCGCACGACGAGTTCAGTCGCGGTATTGCACAGCGCTACGGCAGCTTCGCCGCCCGCCAGCGAAACGTAGTCCTCGATAATCGCCGCCTGGCTTTCTTCTTCGGCCACGATCAGGTTGCGCGGGTGCGTCATCAGCGGCGCGCCATTGCCGGCAGAAACAAAGAGAAGATGAATCGGCCCGGACGCCACAGCTCCACGGCGAATGTGGATGTACGCGCCGTCGGCCGCGAACGCGGTGTTCAACGCGCTGAATGCGTCGCGCTGAATGTCGAGATACGCGCCCAAATGCGCCTGGACTTCCTTCGGATTCTCCTCGATCTGCCGGGTCAGGCTGCGGACGTGCACCCCCGCCGGCAAATTCTCCAGCGAGGATAGCTCGGCGGAAAAACGCCCGTTGACGAAGACCAGCTGGCAAGCAGCGGTTTCCATGCGCCAGGGCTGCAAATCGCCGCGGGAGAGTCGCAGCACATCGCGCGAAAGCCGGAACGGCGTTTCGGCAATCGAGGAAATATTGGTGAAGCGCCAGTCCTCGTCGTGGGTGGTCGGGAAACCAACCTGGCAGAAACGCGCGAAGGCATTCTCGCGCAAGCCGCGCAGCCAGGGCAGGTCACGCCCCGGCGCGAGTTTCTGGAATTCGGCGAAGCCGTCCAGATAGGTGTCGAGCCGCTGAATTGGAGCTTGAGCTGCCGGTGTCACGAGATTCTTCCCCCTGAAGAGTGCGCTGCGCGCCGCGTCAGGCCTGCGCTGCGCCTTGTGCCGCGAGGTCCATCGGACCGTACCCTTTCTCTTCCAGTTCGAGCGCCAGCTCCGGGCCGCCCGAGCGCACGATGCGGCCGTCGACCAGCACATGGACAAAATCGGGAACGATGTAGTTCAGCAAGCGCTGATAGTGGGTCACCACGATGAACGAGCGCTGCGGGCTGCGCATGGCGTTTACGCCGTTGGCCACGATGCGCAGCGCGTCGATATCAAGCCCCGAATCGGTCTCGTCCAGGATGCCGAGCTTGGGTTCCAGCACCGCCATCTGCAGAATCTCGTTGCGCTTCTTCTCCCCGCCCGAGAAGCCTTCGTTCAGCGAGCGATTCATCAGCTTTTCGTCCATTTCGAGCAGCTTCAGCTTTTCGCGGAACATGGGCAGGAAATCCATCGCGTCCATTTCATCCTGCCCGCGATACTTGCGGATGGCGTTCAGCGCGGACCGCAGAAAATAGGTGTTGCCGATGCCCGGAATTTCGACCGGATACTGAAAGGCCATGAACACGCCCTCGCAGGCGGCTTCTTCCGGTTTCATCGCCAGCAGGTCCTTGCCATTGAACAGAATTTCGCCGGCGGTGACGTTGTAGGTTTCATGCCGGGAGAGGACTTGCGCCAGAGTGCTCTTGCCCGAGCCATTTGGCCCCATGATCGAGTGCACTTCTCCGGGATTGACGCGCAGGTTCACGCCGCGCAGGATTTCGTGGCCATCCACGCTGGCGTGCAGGTTCTTGATTTCGAGCAGGCTCATCCTTCACTCCCTGAATTTGAATTCGTGCGTTTCGAGGTCATCCGACGCTGCCTTCCAGGCTGACGCTCAGCAGCTTTTGCGCTTCGACCGCGAATTCCATGGGCAGCTCGCGGAACACGCGCTTGCAGAAACCGTTGACGATCATGGACACCGCATCCTCCGCCTTCAGCCCGCGCTGGCGCAGGTAAAACAGCTGGTCCTCGCCGATCTTCGAGGTGGACGCTTCGTGCTCCATGCGCGCCGTCGAATTGCGGACTTCAATATACGGAAACGTATGCGCGCCGCACTTGTCGCCGATCAGCAGCGAGTCGCATTGCGTGTAATTGCGCGCGCCGGCGGCGTTCTTCAGAATTTTGACCTGCCCGCGATAGGTGTTCTGGCC
>JBJKQB010000024.1:0-25846 GCA_046705825.1 Candidatus Acidiferrales bacterium | reverse complement strand
GCGAAAGATGGAAACGAAGTAACCCTGCGCGGCGGGTTTGGACGCGTTGACGCCATAGTTGTACGAATTCCACGGGCAAGTGTCGCCGGCGTCGGCGGCGTCCGCCGCATGATACGCCGAGCCCGAGATCGGCAGGTTCTCCTTCACCGCGATTCGGGGAATTCCGCGAAGAATAAGGAACCCGAATTTCAGGCCCAGCGAATGGATGTAATCCGCCAGCGGCTTGAAACCTTCCCCATTCGCGGCTGACGGAAACGAGTTGCTCGCGGGCGTGTAGCGGCCAGAAGCATCGAGGCTGAATTTCGCATTTTCCCCGCCGTTCTCCGTCGAATGGTTCTCCACGTACCAGCCCATGTCGACGACCACGTATTGCCAGCCGAACGCCTTGAGCCGCCGGGCCATCACCTGCGCGTTCGCGCGAATATCCTTTTCCGTTGCTGACTCGCCGTAAGAATCCCAGCTGTTCCAGCCCATCGGCGGAGTAGCCGCAACGGTTTTCTCCCGGGAATCGGCGCGCGCTACGGCCGATCCTCGGCGCGCTGAAGACGATCCTGCGAAAGCGGCGGCGGCCAGCACCGCGCACAGAGAAAACAGCGCGCTCATTCGAATTCGAGGATTTCGCAGCATGGGTCTGGTAGAAATCGAGCCCAATCATACAGCACAACGCACTCCAAACATCTCCGAATGACGTTCTTCTCCCGTGTTCCACAGATGCGGTCTGCGGGGCCAAGCGGCGCTTCGCCCGGCCTCTCCCGCCCCAGTCTGCAACCCGCAGCAGCCGCCCCCGATTTTTCCACGCGCGGTTCTGACTTCTGGTAGTTATATGGGTAGCTTTAAGAGCGGAATTCGTGCCTGCGGAAGCAGGCGGCAGCTTCCGTTTGCTTCTTGCTGCCGCCACTTTTTAAGCGCAGTTTTCAGAAGCCTGTTTCAGAGGGAGGCCTGGCGTGACGGCGGTGGCCCCGATCGCACTGCTTTTTGCCAACGCCCAAACGGGACTCGTGCACATCCCGTTGGACATGCTCATCGTGTTTGGCTCGGCCAAGCTCTTCGCGGAAATCTGCGAGCGCGTCGGGCAGCCGGGCATCGTGGGCGAGATCGTCGCAGGCGTTCTGATCGGGCCGGGCGTTCTCGGCTGGGTGCAGCCGAACGAAGTGCTCATGGCCCTGGCGGAACTGGGTGTGATGTTCCTGCTGTTTCGCGTGGGAATGGAAGTCAAATCGCGCGAGCTGGTGAAAATGGGGGGAACGGCGATTTCGGTCGCCCTCATCGGCGTGCTGGTTCCGTTCTTTCTCGGCTGGGCCATCATGCATGCCTGGGGCGAGCCGCGCATCGAATCCATTTTTGTGGGCGCAGCCATGGTGGCCACCAGCGTGGGAATCACCGCAGAGGTGCTGGCGAGGAAAGGACTGCTGCAGCATCGCGCCAGCAAAGTGATTCTGGCGGCGGCGGTGATCGATGACGTGCTCGGCCTGATCGTTCTGGCCGTGGTCAGCGGCCTCGCGCGCGGCCGTGTGAACGTGGTCGAACTGAGCCTGACCGGGGCGGCAGCCTTCCTTTTCGTGTGGGTCATCGCCAAGTGGGGCACGCTGACCATGGACCGCGTCGTTCATCGCGTGCAGCCGCGTCTTCGCGCCGGCGAAGTGCAATTCAACCTGGCCATGATCGTTCTTTTCGGCCTGGCCGTGCTCGCCATCTACGCCGGAGTCGCGGCTATTATTGGCGCGTTCCTCGCGGGGCTGGCGCTGTCCGATTCGGTCGAGCCGAGGGTTCGCGTTCTGACCCACGGAGTCTCCGAATTACTCGTTCCGTTCTTCCTCGTCGGGATCGGCCTGCATCTCAAGCCATCGCTCTTCGCGAACCGCGGCACGCTGCTTCTCTCCGGCATCATTCTCGTCGCGGCGGTCGTGGCCAAGCTGGTGGGCTGCGGGCTCGGGGCGCTCCGGCTGGGCTGGGCGGACGCGCTGCGCGTGGGCCTGGGCATGGCGCCGCGGGGAGAAGTCGGCATGGTGGTTGCCCAGATCGGGCTCGGTCTCGGTGTGATTTCGGCGTCCGTGTACGCCGTCGTTGTGTTCATGGCGGTGCTGACCACCGTGATCGCACCGCCCATGATCAACCTGTCCTTCCGGAACCTGCGCCATGCTCATGCGGTCGAGGAGTCTTTGATCCGCTGAGTAGCCCCGGCCTCCGCCAAGCCAACGCTTCCGAGATCGGCTATGGCTTAATCGGCAGCGGCGTTTACCCCTCGGTCTGCGCACTGAATGCACAGGCGGGCCCACGGAAGCGCCTGCATGCGCGCCTCTCGAATCGGATTTTCACACACTTCGCAAATGCCGAAGGTGCCCGCTTTGATTCGCCGTAGCGCTGCTTCCACTTCGGCCAGTTCGCGCCGTTCGCGCTGCAGCGTAACCACCGCCAGATCGTTCGTGAAGTTCCGGAGGGCCATATCGCCTTCGTCATCCGGCTCCTGCTCGACAGTCACGTCTCCCAGACGATAGTTCAGGCGTCGCGCCAATTCCTCCCTCTTCTTCTGCAACAGAGCTTCATACTTCCTGGTATGAATGCTGGTGCGAGCGTTCGTGACGGACATTTTTTCCTCCCAAATCGAACTATTCGATGCGATTCCCGTGAAACCGATTCGGCTGCGACGCGCTGCCTGTTCCCGGCTAACTCGCCCGCCGGTGAGCGGCCCTTCGCTGGCCGGACCCCGTGGCCCGCGCCGGTCCCGGTTTTGAGGCTCTGCGGGCTTTGCCCGGCTCGCCTGCCGATGCCAGGCTCTTTTTCAGCGCCGACATGATATCGATGACGGGCGCGCGTTTTTGTGGCGGTGCTGCAGCGATTTCCTCGCCTTTTTGACGTGCTTCGATCAGCTCCTTCAAGCGCTCCTGGTATTCGTCGTGATATTTCTTGAGATGGAACTCCTCCGATAGAGTCGAGACAAGCTGCTCCGCCAGCTTGATTTCCTGCGGCGACAGCTTGGTGTGATCGGCCTCGCCAAATCCGGGCGCTTCGCGAATTTCGTTCGCGAAGTACATCGTGTGCAGAGCTAGCCCGTGGCGGTAGGGACGCATGAACACCGTGTACTCGCGCTGATGCATGGTCAACTTGGCGATCCCCACCCGATGCGTCTCTTCCAGGGTCTTGACCAGAAGACGGTAGGCCTTGCGCCCTTCCTCTTCGGGAACCACAAAGTAGGAAGCGTCGAACACCAGCGGGTCGATTTCTGAACTCTCCGCGAAGCTCAAGATCTCCATGCTGCGCGCCGACGGCGGCTGAATCTTCTTCAGGTCTGCGGGCTCGATCAGAACGTACTTCCCGGGTTCGTACTCGTATCCCTTCACCACTTCCGAACGGTCTACGATGCGGTCGTCGGTGGGGCAGAACAGCGGCTGGCGCAAGCGCGTGTGACATGTGCTGTGCAGTTGGTGCAACGCGATGCGGGAACCACGCGCTGCCGCGTACAGCCGTACCGGCACAGAAACCAGTCCGAAGGAGATAAAACCCTTCCAAACGGACGCCGGCATGATTTCACCCCCTTCCCAACAGGACGGAAGTCTAGAACGGCGCCCATACGGGTCCTATCCAGCCCTTTCCCTAGTGTCCGGAAATAGTTGGTGTAGCGTGGCTTGCGGGTGTTCCGCCGGGGATGCGGTCTCTCCTATAATCAGCGCGTGGCCCGTCTGGCCGAATATCGGCGAAAACGCAAGTTTGGGGAGACCCCCGAGCCTTCCGGAAAAGCGCGCGGTTCGGCGGGCGACCGCTTCGTGGTGCAGGAACACCATGCCCGCCGCCTACATTACGATTTTCGGCTCGAAATCGACGGCGTGCTCAAGTCCTGGGCGGTGCCCAAAGGGCCTTCGCTCAATCCCGCCGACAAGCGCCTGGCCGTGCAGACCGAGGATCACCCCCTCGAATACGCCTCATTCCACGGGACCATCCCCGCGGGCCACTATGGCGCCGGCGAAGTAAAAATCTGGGATGAAGGCCGCTTCGAGCCCGAGGGGCAGCTTTCCGCCAGCGAGCAATTGAAACGCGGCGAACTGAAATTCGTGCTGCACGGGGAGAAGCTGCGGGGCAGTTTTGTCCTGGTCAAGCTGCGCAATCGCGATTCTTCCAAGCCAGAATGGTTGCTGATCAAGCACCGCGACGCTGCGGCCGTCTCGGCGCCCGCAACGCGCGTTATTTTGCCTCCATCGGAAGCGAAAACGGGCGCCGCGTCGGGCCAAGCGCCCTCCAGGTCTGTACCCGTCCAGGCAGCTCGCGCCAAGCAGAGAGCAAAAATACCGGCTGGCGCCACGCCTGCTCCCATGCCGCACTACATTCGTCCCGCCCTGGCGACCCTCGCGCAAAAGCCATTCTCCGATCCCGAGTGGCTCTTTGAAATCAAATGGGACGGCGTGCGCACCCTCGCGGCTGTGCGCGACGGAAAGATTCAGATGTGGTCGCGTTCCGAGCGGGACATTACCCGCGAATATCCGGAGTTGTCGCCCATTGCGAAGAATATCGACGCGCGCGAGGCCTGGCTCGATGGCGAGATCGTCGCCCTCGACAACCAGGGACGAAGCGATTTTCAGCGCCTGCAACTCCGCTTTGGCGTGCAGAAACCCTCGCCCAAATTGATCGCGGAAGTCCCCGTCGTTTACTACGTCTTCGATCTCCTCTATCTCGACGGCTACGACCTGCGCCAAGTCCCCCTCGCGCAACGAAAAGAACTCGTGCGCCATATCCTGCGCGACGACGCTCAGATCCGCTATTCCGATCACATCCTCGAGAACGGCATCGAGCTCTTCCAGGCTGCAAGTCACCGGAACCTGGAGGGTATCGTGGCGAAGAAGGTTTCCAGTGCGTATCCCGCGGGGCGGTCCTCGAACTGGCTTAAGATCAAGCTGGAAAGGGACTTAGATGCGGTGGTGGGCGGCTGGACCGACCCGCGGGGCGCGCGCGAGTACTTTGGAGCGCTTCTGCTCGGACTGTACGACGGCGAGAAACTCGAATTCATCGGGGGCGTCGGAAGCGGATTCGCCGTGGACGTCCAGGAGCGCCTCTGGCCGCGCCTGCAGAACCTGCGCGTCAGCGAATGCCCCTTCGCGCAGGAGCCGTCGACCCGCGAGCAGGCCTATTGGGTGAAGCCGGAACTCGTCGCGCGCGTCCGCTTTGGAAACTGGACCAGCGATCGTCATCTACGCCAGCCCCGCTTTCTGGGGTTGCTCGAGGATCGCGATCCGAAGGCTTGCACGTTCGAAGAGCAAGGCGCGAGCCCGGCGGAGAAGGCCAATGGGCAAGCAGCACGCAGCGAGAAGGCAAAGCATAGCCAAAAAGCGCGCAACAAGGAGACGAGCGGCAAAAGGGAAGGGGGCAAGCGCGCGTCGTCACGCAAGAAGGCAGCACATCCTCCGAGTGACCCGATCGCCGCTCCTGCCACGGACAAGGGCATTGAACAAGAGCTGCGTAACGGCACCTCCGACAACATTTTCGTCGAACTGGACGGCCGCCGGCTTCATTTCACCAACCTGAACAAGGTTTATTTCCCCAAGGACGGCTACCGCAAGCGCGATTTGCTCGCGCACTATTTCTGGGCTGCGCCCATGATTCTCCCGTTTCTGAAGGACCGGCCGCTCGTCTTGCGCCGCTATCCGAATGGAATCGAGGAGAAAGCTTTCTTCCAGAAGGACGCGGGGCGGGATACGCCCGAGTGGGTGAAGACAGTTCCCATCGCCTCCGACAGCTCAGGCCGCTCCGTCAATTACATTGTGGCGAACGATCGCGCCACGCTTCTCTATCTGACAAATCTCGGCTGCATCGACCACAATCCCTGGTCCAGCCGCTACGACGATCAGGAGCATCCCGACTACATCTTCTTCGACCTCGATCCTTCGGAGGGAACCACGTTCGCCACCGTGATCCAGTTCGGAAGACTTCTGCTGCAGGCGCTCGAAGATTTCGGGATCAAGGCGTTCGCCAAAACTTCCGGCGCTACAGGCTTCCACATTTTCGTTCCCATCGAGCCGCGCTATACCTTCGAGCAGGCGCGCTTGTTCGTGCAGGCCATCGCGGACGTGGTGGCCCGCAAGCATCCCGGCGTGTTGACGTCGGAGCGCACCGTCAGCAAGCGGCGCCGCGGCTCCATTTACGTCGATGCGCACCAGAATTCGCGCGGGCAGTCGCTGGCCTGCGCCTATTCCGTCCGCGCGTTTCGCCACGCGCCCGTTTCGGCGCCGGTGCGGCTGGAGGAACTCCGCGCCGGGCTCAAGCCGGAGCGCTGGAACCTCCGCACGATCCGCGAGCGCGTCGACAAGGTGGGCGATCTGTGGGTCGATTTCTGGAGTTCGCGGCAAAAACTGGAGTCCCTGTTCCAGCACGCCGGCTCGTGAGCTTGCGTGCATCTAGTTCATTCTAGATTTATCTTGCACAGGCCACGCGAGAATTCGCGGGAGCCGGAATTCGCCGGCCGGATCAACGAGCACATCGTCGCACAATAGAAACTCGCAAGCGCCGCTCTCCCGTAATTGCCGTACATAAACCGCATCTCGAGCGTACACAGTTCCTCGGATTGTTCGCTTCTGTCCCGCCGCCTAACCTACACGTTGATTTGCCCGGCAGTGAATGCCCGGCCGCCGTTCCAACATTCTCTCGGGAAGGAGAGAAAGCATGGCGGGAAATACCCTCAAAGAACTTTACATCGACGAATTGCGGGACTTGTACGACAACGAGAATCAGCTGATCAAAGCGCTGCCCAAGCTGGCCAAGGCCGCGGAATCACGCGAACTGAAATCCGGCATCCAGCACCATCTGGAACAAACCAAGGAACACGCCAAACGGATCGAACAGATCTTCGACGCGCTCGGCGAAACTGCCGCAGGCAAGAAGTGCAAGGGCATTCAGGGGATCATCTCGGAAGGGAACGCCGCGCTGAAGGACACCCCCGGTGGCCCCGTCCGCGACGCTGCCATCATCGCCTCCGCGCAGCGCGCCGAGCACTACGAAATCGCGGCGTACGGCACGGTTCGCGAATTCGCGCAGCTCCTGGGTGAGAATGAGGCCGCCTCGTTGATTGCGCAGACCCTCGACGAAGAAAAAGAAGCGGACAAAAAGCTCACGGAAGCGGCCCAGGAAATCAACCAGGCCGTGCGCTCGCCGCAGGCGGAAGGGGCGCCAAAGCACAAGACAACCTCCGCCGGCTAACCGCTTACTTGGTCAGTACGGAATTCTGTGAAGCCCCTGACTATCGGGGTGCGGCTTCGCAGTCGAGCGCCAATCCGAGAAAAATCACACCCCGGTCATCACTGAAAGCCGCGGTCTTGCACCAGGTGGTTTTTTCGTGCATATCGGATGGCCGCTGAAGCGTGATTTGATAGTGATCTCCGTCCTTGCTCGTGGTGATCGCCAGATCATATGGTTTCGGGTCTTCCAGGTTGAGTGGTGAGCGGCTCAGCTGTCGGTTCTTTTTGAGGAAAGCAATCAGCTCGTTCTTGGGCGCGAATCGATGATTTTCGCCTCGATACGAATACTCTCCGGTGTTCAAGAGCCGCATAGCGCGCACGAGCTGTGCTGTAGAGACGTCAGTTTGACCGCGCAACGGAGGAGCAGCCGCCACACCCAGAACGAGTCCGAGCAAAGTCAATAACGAGCACCGCGCCAACTTTGTCATGGGAAGCACCTCCCACCGTGATTCTAGAGCGAGAACGTAATTGTACGTGTAACGGCCGATGCGGCAGGCAGAGAAATCGCCACAGGTGACGCTAAACAAGCATCCCGGACGCTGAGGTCAGCGCGGCAGAATGGCGAACACGCGGACCGGGCCGCCCGAACCGCCCTGCAATTTGATGGGCGCGGCGATAATGAACGCCCCGGTGGCGGGCAGCTCGCCCAGGTTCGCCAAGTTTTCCACGTGAAAGAGTCCCGCGGGCAGAGTCGTGTGGTGCACCTCAAAATGGACGGACGGGCCGTAATCGATGCTTAGCGTGTCGATGCCCAGGCCGGTTGCCTGCCGCGCGATCAATAATTTCGCCGCCGGAACTGAATAGCCCGGGAAATGCATCACTTTCTTGGCGTCCATGTTGCGATAGCGCTTCTGGTCCGGCCAGCGCGAGCCCCATCCGGTGTACAGCATGACCATGGCGTGCGGAGGAATGCGTCCGTGCTGCGCTTCCCAGTGCTCGATGTCTTTCACCGTGAGGCGGTAATCCGGGTTCTTGGCCACTTGCTCGCGGACATCAATGACCACGCCCGGCGCGAAGAAACGCTGTATGGGAATTTCGTCCAGCGTGTCCTCGCCGCCAAAATGCGCGGGCGCATCCATGTGCGTTTCATAATGCTCGAGCATGGTGAAGCGGCGCGCGAAATAGCCGTCCTTCGCCATCGTATCCACGGTTGTGGCGGTGAAGGGGTGCTCGTCGCCCGGCCACGCCGGCGAATGGCTGTTGATGACGTAGCTCAGGTCAATCACCCGCGTCTGTCCCGCAGGAATCCCGGCGAGCAACGGGCATTCGCGCTCCGGAGATTTGTTCTGCGCATTTGCCCGCTTCCCAACACCCACCGCGCTCAGAAAAATGACCGTTCCGATCAGAAAAAGTGTTTTCACGTGGACCTCCGAGCACAAATCAAAATTCAACTGCGGAGCATACCGTAGTTCATTTGAAAAGACTCATGACAATTCCGTAGCTTGCGGCTACCGAATTCCCGGCGCCACAGCAAGGGGTCCTTTTCCACAGCGGCACTGAAACGAGCCTTCCCAAAATGCAGGTTTTTCTGTATTGCCGCCGTATTGTCGAATGATCTATTGTCTCGCTCCGAGCGAAGCGGATTCGGCTTTGGGCCGCGCGGGAAGGGAGAAGCAAAGTGGCGCTTCAACAGGAGGGCCGGGTATTTGGTCTCTATCGGGATTTCCCCAGTTTGCGTTTGGGCGTGGACAGCCTGAAGGCCCTGGAATTCAGCAATAACGATATTGCCGTCCTTTTTCCCGAATCGGCGGTCTCGAAAACGTTTTCGGAAGAAGAGAACGATGCGGAGGCAGCGGCGGACCCTGCGGCGTTCATCGGCGGAGCCCTGGGCTGGCTGACGTATGTGCGCCCGGAACGGGATGGCGTGATCGCGGGCGCGCTGGTCGCGCTGGGCGTTTCGCCGGGTCAGGCCGATCTCTACGAGGAACACCTGCGGAGCGGGTCGCTGTTGGTGTCGATCCGCTCGAGTTCGCCAAGTCAGTTCGAGAATGCGGCGGGGGCCCTGACGGCCACCGGCGCAGACTCGGTTGTGGCAGGCCGGGCAGCGAGCGGCTCTCCAGGCCGAACGCGCGCCGTGAGCAGCGAAACCCTTCCCGCCGACCGCTTCATCAGAGCGGTATTCAGCGTTTAAGCGCGTCGGGCGGCTTCATACTCCCCATACAAATCGGGAAGAGGTGACTGGTCGCTTCCGTCTTGAGCCCATAGGCTCAGGGATGGGGATTGTTTTCCGTCGCCACAAGCACGAATCGCTTCGGCGCGCTTCCCACATAATAGAAGGGAAAACAGGTGACCAGCGTGAGCGTCGGCTTGCGAGTCGAAGCGAGCACCGCCGTGTCCGTCGGTGGGACGATGCGCGTCGATTGCACCGTGTAGCGGTACGTCCCCGCGATCGTGTGGAAGAGGATCTGATCTCCGGCGTGCAATTCCGACAAATGGCGAAAATAGGTGTCGCGATGCGCGGCCAGCGCGGCGTTCCCGCTTTCTCCCGGCAGAGCGGTCCCCGGGATATGCCCAACACTGTTGCGGAGGACATGCGCGTCGGCGCCCTGTTCGACCACGGAGGAAAGACCGATCCGCGGGATGTCTAGAATGCCCAGCATTTCTCCGCGCGCCAGCGGCAGAGGGAACGATGCTGTCATGGGCGACGCTGCATCCGGCGTTTGACGCGCTTGCGCCTGCGCTTCGGCGAAAGCGGCCTTCTGATGCTGCTGGTGAAGCGCGGCGCTGGCATAGGCATAACTGCAATATCCCAGGGTGCCGACAGCCAGGATCCACAGGCCGGCCTCGGTGAGGCGTAACGCGGGCCGGAATACCGCTTTCCAATTCACCGCCGCGCGCACTTGCGCGGCCTGCCTGCGCCATGCCCTTACCCGGAGAACGGAGCGCGAGCGGAGGAGCGCCGCATTCGCGAGAACAATCACGGCCGCAGCAAACAGGGAGCTTGCTGCCGCAAACGCAAGCTGCTCGCAGGCGCGTCGTGCGTATTCGCTGACGCTTGTGTGCGAACTCTCGCCTTTCAATTTCTCTTCCGCCGCGGGCGCAGAAGCCATGGCAGGCTCAACATCTCCTTCGGTCATAGGCCGAGTTGGCTGCGGCATCTGGCGCGGGCCGAGAGCGCCAGAGCCTTGTTCGTCTCATTCGAGTGGCGGCCTCAGCCTCAGACCATGTTCCGCGCGAATCTCCGCACCACGATGATCCCGAGGAGCGAGAAGATGCCGATCAGAGCGATCTCCGGAAGCGGGCTGGCCGTCTTCGGGAGCCGGCGTCCGCGCGCGCGCATCGGGGGAGCTGCGTTCGGGTTATTGGGATTCTGGTTCGGATTCTGGTCGTTCGGATTGGTGGCGGGCGGGTTCTGGTTCTGTGGCTGCGCGTTGGGATTCGCAGTCTGCGCCGAATATGCGGCGGTGATCAGGGTGGCGTTGGCGTGCGCCGGCAGCGGGGCTGAAGGAGCTATGGCGACCACGAGAGCGATTGCAAACAGCAAAGCAGAAAGCTGGAAGACCTTTTTCATGTTTAGTTCCTCCGGACTTCGGCACTCGATGAGGGCAGGATCGGCCACCGAGCCTCCGCTTAGGGGAACACACGGCCTTGTTGCAGGAAATACCGTGAAGCCAGCAATTTGCGGCGAAGTGCGGGGGTACGATTCCTGACGAGTTCAAGGCTTTTGCCGCTCGATGGTGCGAGAGGGGGGCTTCCCCTTCCAGACTCCTGCATGGTTCCGCCGCTCGCCGCTCGCGCGACTTCATTTTGTGGTGAATTGGACTTTTAAGGCGGGGCAAAGAAAAAGGGGAAACCCTGCGGTTCCCCCTTTCTTTGAAGTGATTTGAAGTGGTGGTTGTCTACGCGTTCGTTCCGTGTGGCGACGCCTTGCTCAGTTCACTGTCGAGCTTCTGGGCCGCCGCCGGTATCGGAGGCCGATTGGGTCCTTCAACAATCTGCCGAGCGCTCAACTTCTTGCCGTAAAGAGACGTATCGCCGCCGGTGTCCGGATGCAGCGTAGCTCCCTGCAGCGAAACGCCGGCAAAAACTCCGCGCGATCGCGAGTAGCTGAGAATTTCAGATCGAAGATAGGCGTCCGTGTTGGCCGCTGCGGAACGCCCCTTCGGTCCCGCCGCGATCGAGGCATTCACTCCCAGTTTGACCTTGCTCTGCAGCAAACTGTTCACTCCAGCCTTGTTCATGACCAGCAGGACCACGTCCGTGGCTTGGCCCCCGATCTGAAAGCCGAAGCTTCCGCCCTCGAGCGAATACATCGCGGGCGGACCCCACGGCCCGGTAAAGTTGGCGCCGGTGCGGCACACCATGGCGCCGTGTCCGTAACTGCCGCCCACCCCGAACGCCGCCTTGACCACCGAAGGAAGCACGATCACGCATTTGGCGTGGTTCAGCAAGTTCTGCGGGATGTTATCGGGCACGTTCAAGATCTGCTGCATCACCGTTCCGGCTTCTTTCAGCCGCTGTTGTTGCTGGTTTTGCGCGAAGGCGCAGGGCACCGCAAGGCCCAGCGCCATCGAGCCGATCAAAATCCTTTGCGTGAAGCCATTCATACGATTTCCTTTCTTGGTTTCTTTCCTGGCCGGCCAACTCAAGCGCGTCGTGCAAGACCGCCCAGAAGCGCAATCAGGAAGAGCACGATGAAGATGAAGAAGAGGATCTTGGCGATGCCCGCCGCCGCCATCGCTATTCCGCCGAAACCAAAGATCGCGGCGATGATCGCGATAATGAAGAACGCAAGGGCCCAACGTAGCATGGTTTCCTCCTCGAGATACGAAGCGCCCCAAGGGCGCGCATTTCATCCCCTCATATTGAGGGCGAGCGCAGAACGGTCCAATACAGCGTGCCGCGTATTTCGAGTCTGATCCCGATGTAAAAAGCGCAAATTCAGATAGTTGGGCCCGTGGGCAGCAGGACCGGCCTCGTACAGGAGAGACCCCAGGGCACTTACACAAACGCTTGGATAGACGCTTGGAATGATCGTCTGCTGTAATTCACGTGAGCACGAGTTCGCCCGATGCGGAAGGTCGTCAGCCCACCATCGACGCCTTTCCGAGCCGCCCGTTTCGGTCGTGCGAGTTGGGGCGCGCGCATTTTCGCTTGTTCGTGCATCGCTGGAGGAAACCGCTATGAAGCGTTTCGGGACGATAATGTGCTTGATTGTGGCCGCGTTGCTGTTTACACCCGCTGCCTTCGCTCAATACCACGATTCCGGAGATCATGTGGAATTCGGGATTTACGGCGAGTACTTTCGCTGGGCCGCGAATAACAACCTCGGCTTTACAGGAGTGGGGGGGCGGTTCGCGGTCAACTTGACTCCGCACCTGCAACTCGAAGCTGAAACGGGGTACGACTTCTCGCAAGTGTTCATCGAAGGATTCAGCGCGCCAGGTTCCGGCGGCACTGTGGCATTCACGTCGCGCACTCACCTGCGCATCTTGAGCGGCCTGTTCGGGCCCAAGCTGGAAACGACCGGTCCCGTGCGGCTGTTCGTTACGGCGAAGGGCGGCGCCATGTCGTTCCTGTTCTCCACTCGGCCGGCGACAGTTGGAACCTACACCAGCACGGTCAGCGCTCTCCGCGACGATAACCTGATCGGGACGTTTTATCCTGGCGGCGGCATCGAAGCGTTTATTGGGCCCATTGGTTTGCGTGTGGACGCCGGCGACGAGATGTACTTCGCAAACGGCGTGCACCAGAACCTGCGCATCACGTTTGGGCCCTCGATTCGATTCTAAATCGGCGCTGGCGCGCGGGCGTATAGGCCTGGGCTTCTGTCTTGCGGCGCCGGTTGCGGATATTCAGTCACCGGCGCCTGTCGTGTTGCGAATGAGCAGCCTAGCCAGGGAACCGATTATCACAGCGAGTGGTTCGAGGTGCACTACGACAGCGTGCTCGCAAAATACACGGCGCCGAGGGTAGCGATGATTCTAAGCACGAGAAATGCGGACGCTGACTGCGACGTTGTTGCCAGCTTCGCGCCGGAACGTCACGTCGGCCTTCGCCCCGACCTGGATGCGCCCCTCGACCACGGTGTCCTGATCAATCACCACCGTGATCGCGCTCCGCTTGTTCGGTCCATCATTGCTCTGCGTCGGTTCCAGAGAGAAAGTGTTCCCGGTTACGGCAGTGATGCGCCCGGAAACGGATTGCACCTGTTCGGCCTGATCGGAATTGACGCTCTCTCCGGTCTGGGCCAAACGGGCTTGCTTCGGACGAACTGCGGCGCTTCCCAATTGCCAGAGAGCAAGCGCAGGGATCAGGATCATGGCTCTTTTGAGTGTGCTCACGTCCACCTCCGCAGACACCCACTTCTTTCGATGCACGCGGCCTTCCGCCGGACAGATATTCCTGGCGCGAAATTGCAATCCTGTGGGGCCAGAGCTCGCAAGTTCCCGGCCGGTGGCGGCTTACGGGTGGGAATCCACAATCACCGGCGAAAGCTAGGCAAATTTTTCCGGTGCACCCTTCCTTTCTACAAGGATCGTAAGGGTTCGACCCGAGACGCCCAATTACGATATGGTTTCGCGTTCTGCAAACCCCTTGAAAGCGAGCAGGTTAAGGGCACTCTGGGGCTTCTTGCGCGCTGGCAACGAAGGTGCATCCATCGCAGTTCTGAAGACGGGCGCACAATTCTTCGCGGCGCGGAAGGGACATTCGGGTTCCGGCGTCGCGTCTGTTTTTTTTTGCAAGAAGTGGGGAGGTTATGAGAAGTCGTAACTGATATTGAGGTGCTGTTCGCTCTGTGCATCTGCAGTCTCATGGACCAAAACATTCTCAGGCACGCAAAGGCTAGGGAGGTGCAATAATGGGTTCCGCAGCAGCGTCGATTAGAACGGGGCACGCACAAGATACACGGATCGGAGGCAGCATGAGACCTCTGCGCATCTTAGTGGCTGACGACCACGACCTCATGCGGCGCGGTCTGAAGTCCCTTCTGGAATCGCATCCCGGCTGGACCATTTGCGCCGAAGCGCACACCGGGCGCGAAGCAGTGGCTCGAGCCGAAGAACTGAAACCCGACATCGTCATCCTCGACATCACCATGCCGGAACTGAACGGAGTGGAAGCCGCACGGAGAATCTTGAAGGCTTCTCCCAACACCGAGATCCTGGTGTTGTCGGTGCACTACTCCGACCAGCTCATTCGCGACATTCTTGAAGCCGGCGTTCGCGGCTACATCGTGAAATCCGATTCCGACCGCGATCTGGTGATCGCCGTTGAGGCGCTCTCCAATCACAAGCCCTTTTTCACGCCGCGCGCTACCGAATTGATCCTCAGCAATTTCAACAGCAAGGGCACGCCT
This sequence comes from Candidatus Acidiferrales bacterium, assembly GCA_046705825.1. Lineage (GTDB taxonomy): Bacteria > Acidobacteriota > Terriglobia > Acidiferrales > UBA7541 > Palsa-295. The sequence goes on along the minus strand of JBJKQB010000024.1, from coordinate 11,329 downwards.
GGCGAAATGCCCGACATCATCAACGAACGCTTGACCTCGCGCGAGCGCGAAATCGTGCAGCTCCTTTCCGAGGGCAAGACCAGCAAGGAGGTCGCCTCCGTCCTCGGCATCAGCGTCAAGACCGCGGAGACGCACCGCGCCAACATCATGCGCAAGCTGGAAATCCACTCGGTCAGCGAACTCGTTCGCTATGCGGTGCGCAACCAGATCATCGAGCCCTAGCGGTCGTTGAGCTTACGGCCGCTGCTGATTCGGTGTCCGCGATCTGGCGCAAGGTTACACGAAGTCCGCAGATGATTTAGGCGATCGACGGTATTTCGGCGCGAGCAGCTCACAAGCAATACTCAACCATGCGGAATGTAACCCGCAGGCTGGAAGGGACGCGGGGAGTCGGGTGCCTTGAAAAAACAAGGCGCGAGGGCTGGGCCGATTCTCCCGCTTCTCTCCAGAAATTCCCGCGGGGTTCTTTCGGATCCGCGTGACCTCGGTCTCTCCGCGCGGCCCATCAGGTTCTTTGCGGGCAGGAATCCTGTCATCATCGCTTCCCTCTTACGCATCCCTCCCCGCGATCCAGTTTAAGTGCCTGAAATACCGGGTTTTCTTCGTATTCCTCGTTTGCACTTCACGTGGCTTACTGGTCTAAGAAATGAATGTGGAAATTCTGCCGGGCTTTTATGCCCGTCTCTATTGGGGAGTTTGACGACATGGCTCTTGGCGATTTTATTGGTTCTCTGCGTTTCTATCCCTGGCGGGAGCGCATGGTAATGCCGCGGGAGGAACCCGTCGAGCCCGCGCTCGACTCCGAACCGGAGACGCAACCCCTGATGCCTCTTGAGCGCGAGGGTGCACGTCCACGCCGCCGGGGCAGGGAAGCATCCGGACGGGCGCTGCGGCCCCAACGATCCGCCGGCGCGCGCGATTCGGCTGCGCCACAGAGGTGCGCGGCCAAGCGCCGGCACTCGCGCAAATGGCCTAAAGCTCCTTCCGCAAACAGAATCACCCGTCCTCGCGCGCCGGCCCGCAAATCGGAGACATAACTCATGACCTCATCACGCCGTCCTCACGGCTTTTTTTCCGCTTTGGATTTTCTTCTGGTCTTCAATTCCGCTCTTTCCATCCTGTATCATTGGTTTACGACGTAAGGTTTCGTCCGCGCGGATCGAATGGAAACACTGGGTGCCCGGCCTATCGGCGAACAACGTTGCGAATTTCTCGTCTGGGCCCCGTTCGCCCAAGCCGTGGATTTGCAGATTCAGGATTCCACGCCGCGTTTCGTGCCCATGCAACGCAACGCGGACGGCTATTTTTTCTGCGCCGCCGGCAACGTGCCGGTCGGCACCACCTATTTTTATCGGCTGGACCGCGGCGCCAGCCGCCCCGATCCCGCGTCCCGCTTCCAGCCCCACGGCGTGCACGGACCTTCAGCCGTCCAGAGTTCTGTTTTCGATTGGGAGGATTCCGGGTGGAAAGGACTGCCCCTCGATCAACTCGTTCTTTACGAACTCCACGTTGGAACGTTTACGCGTGAAGGAACCTTCGACGCGATCATTCCGCGGCTCAACGCACTCAAGCAGCTCGGCGTCAACACCATTGAGCTGATGCCCGTGGCGCAATTCCCCGGAACGCGCAATTGGGGCTACGACGGCGTGCATCCCTTCGCCGTCCAGAATTCCTACGGCGGCCCCGACGGCCTGCGGCGCCTGGTCAACACCTGCCATCGCCTCGGACTGTGCGTCGCTCTCGATGTTGTTTATAACCACCTCGGCCCGGAGGGCAATTACCTCCGCAATTTCGGCCCGTACTTTACCAACCGCTATCACACACCTTGGGGCGAGGCCATCAACTTCGACGGCCCCCACAGCGATGACGTCCGCCGGTTCTTCATCGAGAACGCGCTCTACTGGGTTTCCGATTTCCATGTGGACGTGCTGCGCCTGGACGCCATCCACGCTATCGTGGACACCTCCGCCGTTCCGTTTCTGGAAGAATTGCCGCATGCGGTGCAGAACTTTTCGGCGAAACTCGGCCGCTCCGTTCACGTCATCGCCGAATCGGATCTCAACGATTCGCGCATCATCCGCCCGCGCGAGGTTGGCGGGTTTGGATGTGACGCGCAGTGGAACGATGATTTCCATCACGCATTGCACGCCCTGCTCACCCGCGAGGAAATGGGCTACTACGAAAGCTTCGGCTCGCTCGAACACCTGGCCACCGCCTATACCTCGGGCTACGTTTATTCAGGCCAGTTTTCGCCCTATCGCCGGCGGCGTTACGGAAACTCTTCTCTGGACGTCCCCGCCCGCCGCTTCGTCGTCTTTTCCCAGAATCACGACCAGGTGGGAAATCGCGCGAAAGGTGACCGCCTCTCCACTATCGTCGGGTTCGAGAAGCTCAAACTGGCGGCCGGCGCGGTCCTGCTCTCGCCTTTCGTTCCCTTGCTCTTTATGGGCGAAGAGTACGGCGAGACGGCGCCCTTCCAGTATTTTGTCAGCCACAACGATCCCGCTCTGATCGAGGCGGTGCGCAAGGGTCGCAAACAGGAATTCGCGCGCTTCGGCTGGCAGGACGAAATACCCGACCCGCAAGCTGAAGAAACGTTCCAGCGCTCGCGCCCGAATTGGAGCCTTCGCGACCAGGACCGTCATCTCGTGCTTCACAATTTCTACGCGGCGCTGCTCGGCCTGCGGCGCTCCGTTCCGGCGCTCTCGAATCTAAGCAAAGCACGCACGAAAGCCTCGGCCTGCGCCGGCCAGTGCCTCTTACTGCAGCGCGGCAGCGGGCCCCATCGTGTCTTCGCCGCTTTCAATTTTTCCGAGCAGCCCGCGCCCGTCCATCCGCCTGCCTGCTGCGGCTCCTGGCGCAAGCTGCTCGATTCCGCCGAAACGCGCTGGGCCGGACCGGGCGCCTCCGCTCCGGAGTCGTTTCAGGCCAACGAATCATCCACAATCGACATTGCCCCGCATTCCTTTTTGTTGTATCAGCACTCGGCTGAAGGAGATTCGATTGGCCCTGCCGTCTGACCGCTTTCTTTGCGTGCACGCGCACTTTTATCAGCCGCCGCGCGAAAACCCGTGGCTCGAGTCCGTCGAGCTGCAGGATTCCGCCTATCCCTATCACGACTGGAACGAGCGCGTCAGCGCGGAATGCTACGCGCCCAATGGGGCCTCGCGCATTTTGAATGGCGACGGCCGCATCCGCACGATCGTCAACAACTATCTGAAGATCAGCTTCAACTTCGGGCCGACCCTCCTTTCCTGGATGGAAGAGGCTTTGCCCGCGCTCTACTCCTCCGTTCAAGCCACGGATCGCGAGAGCATCGCGCTTCACTCCGGGCACGGCTCCGCGGTAGCGCAGGCCTACAACCACGTGATCATGCCCCTGGCCAACGCGCGCGACCGCCAGACCCAGGTCATCTGGGGCATTCGCGATTTCGAGCATCGCTTTGGCCGCGCTCCGGAAGGTATGTGGCTCCCCGAAGCCGCCGTCGATCTCCCGACCCTGGACCTGCTCGCGCTCCACGGCATTCGCTTCACCATCCTCTCGCCATTTTCCGCCCGCCGCGTCCGCCGCCTCGGCGAAACCAAATGGAAAGATCTCGCCGGCGGCCAAGTCGATCCCTCCCGCGCTTACTCCGTTCTCCTTCCCTCCGGACGCTCCATCGCCGTCTTTTTTTACGACGGCCCTGCTTCCCGCGCTGTCGCCTTCGAAGACATTCTCGCCAGCGGTGAAGCCTTTGCCCACCGTTTGCTCGGCACCTACTCCGACGCGCGCACCTGGCCGCAGCTCGCTCACATCGCCACCGACGGCGAGACTTACGGCCATCACAAAGTTCACGGCGATATGGCCCTTGCCTACGCCCTGCATTACATCGAATCAAACGGTTTGGCTCGCCTGACGAACTACGCCGAATTCCTGAATCTCTTTCCACCTACCCACGAAGCAGAGATCTTCGAGAACAGTTCCTGGAGCTGCCCGCATGGGGTCGAGCGCTGGCGCGCCAATTGCGGATGCAACTCCGGCGGCAATCGCGGATGGAATCAGGAGTGGCGCGCGCCGCTGCGCGAAGCCTTCGATTGGCTCCGCGACACCGCCGCTCCGCTCTTCGAAAACCACGGCGCCAGACTCTTCCGCGATCCTTGGGAAGCTCGCGACGACTATATCCGCGTTGTCCTGGACCGCTCGCGCGACATCGTCTCCGAGTTTCTGCGCCGCCACGCGCGCGCCGAACTTTCCGGCGAACAGCAAGTTCTCGCTCTGCGGCTGCTCGAACTGCAGCGCCACCTGATGCTGATGTACACCAGCTGCGGATGGTTCTTCGACGAGTTGTCCGGCATCGAGACGGTGCAGACGATCCAGTACGCCGGCCGCGCCCTCCAGCTCGCCGCCAGCCTCGATGGCGCGCAGGACCTCGAGGCCCAATTCACCGAGCGGCTGGCCCGGGCCAAGAGCAATCTGCCCGAACACGGCGATGGAAAACGCATCTATGACAAATTCGTCAAGCCCGCCATGCTCGATCTCAAGCGCGTCGGCGCGCACTATGCGATCAGCTCGCTCTTCGAGGATTTCGGCGAAGAAGCCCGCATCTATTGCTATGAAGTTTCCCGCAAGGATATTCGCTCGCTTTCTTCCGGCCACACGAAGCTGGTCGCCGGCCGCGCCGAGATCCGCTCGCGCATCACCTGGGAGTCCGCGGACTTGTCCTATGGTGTGGTGCATCTGGGAGATCATTTGCTCTCCGGAGGCGTCCGCGACTTCGGCGGCCTTTCAGCCTACTCCCAGACCGTGAACGAAATTACCGCCGCGTTTGATAGTGGCGACTTCACCGATCTGATGCGCGTCGTCGACCGCGCCTATCACCTCGACAGCAACACCCTTCGCCTGCTCTTTCGCGACGAGCAGCGCAAGATCGTCCGCCAGATTCTGGCCGCCCCTCTGGCGGAAGCGGAGCTCGCCTATCGCCAGCTCTTCGAAAACCGCGTGCCGCTCATGCATTTCCTCCACGCGCTCAACTATCCTCCCGTCCGCGCCCTTCAGGTGGCCGCCGAATTCACCCTCAACGCCGATTTTCGCGCCGCCATTGAGGCGGACGACCGCAACGTTCAGAAGACGCGCGCCATCCTCGATGAAATCGAGCGCATTGGCGTTCCGCTCGACGCCACCACCGCCGAATTCGCCCTGCGCGGCAAACTCGAGCGCCTCGCCGCTCAATTCCGCGCCAATCCGGAGCGCATGGACCTGCTGCAACGGCTGCTGAATTCGGTCGAGCTGGCCCTCTCGCTTCCGTTTTCCGTGCAGTTTTGGAAGATACAAAACGAATATTTCGCCGTTCTGAAAGAGTTTTATCCCGAGGCGCGCAAATCTCCGAAAGCCGCCGAAAAGTGGCTCGCGCTGTTCAGAAAATTGGGAGACAGCCTTTCCTTTCACCTCGAAGAAATATAGATTGAGGGCGCGATGCGCATTCCTTCGGCCACATACCGCCTTCAGTTCCATTTGAATTTTCGCTTCGCCGATGCCGAGCAGATCATTCCTTACCTGCATGAAATGGGCATCACGCACCTGTACGCGTCGCCCTGGTCCCGCGCGCGCCGCGGCAGCATGCACGGATACGACGTCGCCGATCCCCTGCACGTGAATTCCGAGCTGGGCACCGAAGAGGAATTCACCAGCTTGATCGAGCGCCTGCGCAAATATGGCATGGGCCTGCTGCTCGACATCGTTCCCAATCACATGGCGGCCAGCCCGGAAAATCCCTGGTGGATGGACGTCCTCGAAAACGGGATCGAATCGCCCTATGCCGCCTACTTCGACATCGACTGGGACGCTCCCGGCGCGAAATCTCCGGAAGTGCAGAAGAACCAGGTCGTCCTCCCCATTCTCACCGATCAGTACGACCGCGTGCTCTTCTCCCAGGGCATCGTCCTGCGCTTCGACGAGAGCGGCTTCTACATTCACGCGCAGGGAAACCGCGTTCCGGTCAATCCGCGCACCTACCATTTGATCCTGTCGCCGTGCTTTGAACTGCTGAACGCCTCTGCGGGCGCCAGCGCGGAACTCCTGCGCGAATTCGAATCCGCGTTGAAGACGGCTCGGGCCCTTTCGCGACCTTCGGATGAAGATCTTGGGGTGGAAAAGCCGCCGTCCGCCGTCCGCGCGGACTTGAAAGCGCGTCTTTGGGAACTCTACGGCCGCGAGAAAGCGGTGCGCGACGCTCTGGATGAAACGCTCCGCGTTTTCAACGGCGCGCCGGGCAAGACCGAATCCTTTTGCCGGCTCGACGCCCTTCTGCTTCGGCAGTCCTACCGCCTGATGCACTGGCGCACGGCCGCGGGGGAAATTAATTACCGCCGTTTCTTCGGCCTGAACGACCTCGTCGCCATGCGCGTTGAAGATCCCCAAGTCTTCGACGCCACCCACGCCATGATTTTTCGCCTTGTCGCCGAAAACAAGGTTGACGGCCTGCGCGTCGACCACATCGACGGGCTGCTTGATCCCTTGCAGTATCTCGACCGCTTGCAGACCGCCCGCCAAGTGCAGCCCGGCGACGACAGCGACTCCCTCGGCATTTACACCATCGTCGAGAAGATCACTTCAGGCGACGAAGAGCTCCCCAAGGGCTGGCGCGTGGCCGGCACCACCGGCTACGATTTTCTGAACATCGTCAATACGCTGTTCATCAATCCGCGCGGCTGGCACCAGCTCGAAGACGTGTACCGCCGCTTTACCCGCATTCACTCCACCTTCGCCGATACCTGGTACCTGCGCAAGCGCCAGGTCATGGAGGCGCTTTTCGGCTCCGATATCCGCGTGCTCTCGTTTCGTCTGGGACGCCTCGCCGCACTGGATCCTCGAGGTCGCGATCTGCCCATGCGCGAACTCATCCCCGGCTTGAAGGAAATCACGGCGCGCCTGCCCGTCTATCGCACCTACATCCGCGATCTCGAGCTGCCCGATCGAGGCCGCCCATATTTAAGCCAGGCTCTTCGCCTCGCCCATCGTCCCGCGGTGACTAGCGAAGTTTCCGAAGCCGTCTTCGACTTCTTTCGCCGCGTCTTTCTTCTTGATCCGCCCTTCGGGCCGGTGCCTTACCGCGAAGCCTGGCTCGATTTCCTGATGCGCTGGCAGCAGTTCAGCGGCGCGGTTATGGCCAAAGGACTCGAGGACACCGCCTTCTTCGTTCACCACGGCCTGCTTTCGCTCAACGAAGTCGGCTGCAATCCGTTCCGCAAGGGCATTCGTTTTGGCATCGCCGCCTTTCACGAGTTCAATCGCAGAAGGCAGAAGGAATATCCCTCCAGCCTCAACGCCACTTCCACGCATGACACGAAATGGAGCGAGGATGTCCGCGCGCGCATCAACGTCCTTTCCGAGATTCCGGAAGAATGGCGGCGCCGCCTGAGCCGCTGGTCGAAGCTGAATGGCGGCAAGAAAATCGAAGTGGCCGGACTCCTCGCGCCCAGCGCCAACGAAGAACTCTTCCTCTATCAGGCTCTGCTGGGCATTTGGCCCTTTGATCGGCCCGACTTCGCGGAACTTCGCGACCGCCTCGACGGTTTTCTCCTGAAAGCCGTGCGCGAAGCCAAAACACATTCCAACTGGTCTTCGCCCAACGAGGCCTATGAGGCCGCCCTTCGCGAGTTTCTCGGCAGAATCCTGCGCCCGGGCAGCGGCAACAAATTCTTGCGCGACTTCCTCGATTTCTTCGAGCAGATCGCACCCTACGGCGCCATGAACGCCTGGTCTCAGCTCCTTCTCAAGATGACCGCGCCCGGCATCCCCGACTTCTATCAGGGCAACGGTATGTGGCAGTTCCGCTTGACCGATCCGGACAATCGCAATCTCGTCGATTATCGCTGGCGCGTCGAGGCGCTCGAAGATTTATCCGTGCGCAGCAAGCATCCCAGCCGCTCTCTCGCCGCGGAACTGCTTGCCAACTGGCGCGACGGCCGCCTCAAGCTCTACCTCGCAAAAATCGTCCTCAACTTCCGCCGCGCCCGCAAGGACCTCTTCCTGCGCGGCGATTATCACCCGCTCTACGCCACAGGAGCCAAGAAGGACCTTGTCTGTGCCTTTGCCCGCCGCTGGAATGGTGCTTGGGCCATATCCGTCGTCCCGCGCCTGACCACGCAGCTCGTCCGCGCCGGTTCCTTTCCGCTCGGCGACGCGGTTTGGGCGCGCAACACGCTCGCGCTGCCCCGCAGCGCCCCGGCTGCCTGGATCAATTTGCTGACCATGCAGCCCGTCGCCGCCTCGCGCAACTCGATTCCGCTGGCGAAGATTTTCGCCGATCTTCCTTTCGCCGTGCTTGTTCAGGAACCCGCCAGGTGAGCTTCTGCCGCAACCCCAACTACCGCATGGTTCCCCGCGATCTGCGGCGGGTTCGCTCTCGATCAGCCGATTCAATGGCTGGCAGCAGCGCGCTCCAGATCTCCGACTTCGGAATGTAATCCTGCGCGCCCACTTCCGCCGCCAGCCGGGCCAGATGCGGCGAATCGTGCTGGCTCACCATGAGGATTTGCGTCTGCGGGATTTTCTGGTGAATCCGCGACGCCACTTCAATTCCGCTCATCCCCGGCATCGTCACGTCCAGCAGAATGACGTCCGGGCGCAACTGCTCGGCCTTCTGGACTGCCTCCAGGCCGTCTTCCGCCTCTCCGCACACGTCCCATTCCATGTGGCTCAGCACCAGCGAGCGCAGCGAGCGGCGTATCCCGGGATGATCATCCGCGATCAGAATGCGCAGCGCCCCCATGGACCCAAAATCCCCCGAAGCACTCTGCCTTTCCATACGCCGGAATCGGCATTTTCGCTACACCCTCCGGTGTAGGCATACCCGATGAGCTGAGATCTCGCGCGCAAGCGGCCATCGTTGCGCTTGCGCAGCCCACGTCCCTACAGATACAGTGCAAGGTTGCAGGTCGCCGGGTTCGGGTGCCCGTCTCGCAGCCCGTCTTGTGGGGAAGCGGGTTGGAGTGACTCCTGCAACCGCTCTGGAACCTTTCTCCCTCGGGCGCGGCGCAGCAGATTCTTGATTGCGGCGCCGGTTCTCCCCCGTCTGGAGCACTGCCAGTTCCAATCGATGCAAGCGGAAACCTGCGGCGCGTCTTCATTCGCTGCGGGCGGTTCCTCGTCAAAGGATGCGGATGAACGCGGAAGAGAAACGCCTGCAGGAAAACGCTCAGCGCCAGGCTTACTGGCAGCGCTGGGGTCCTTATCTCTCCGAGCGCCAGTGGGGCACGGTGCGCGAGGATTACAGCGCCGACGGCGATGCCTGGAATTATTTTCCGCACGATCACGCCCGCTCGCGCGCCTATCGCTGGGGCGAGGACGGTATTGCCGGCATCTGCGACCGCCATCAGCACATCTGTTTCGCCCTGGCCCTGTGGAACGAAAAAGATTCCATTTTGAAGGAGCGCCTTTTCGGGCTCACCAACAGCGAAGGCAATCACGGCGAGGATGTGAAGGAATACTATTATTATCTCGACGCCACTCCCACCAGCTCCTATCTGAAATATCTCTACAAGTATCCTCACGCGGAGTTTCCCTACAATCAGCTCCGCGCGGAAAATGCCCGGCGCACGCGCCTCGATCCCGAATACGAATTGATTGACGCCGGCGCGTTCAACGAGAACCGCTATTTCGACGTCTTCATCGAGTACGCCAAGGCCGCTCCCGAGGACATCCTCATTCGTATCACCGCCTGCAATCGCGGCCCCGAGCCTGCCCGCCTGCATCTCCTGCCGACCGTTTGGTTCCGCAATCGCTGGGATTGGGGCGATCCCTACGACATGCCCTACGTTCGCCGCGTCAACCCGCCGCCCGGGATGTCGTAGTTCGAACTATCGGATTACCACTACGGGTTGCGCTGGCTCACCCTCGAGGGCGCCCCCGAATTGCTCTTCACCGAAAACGAAACGAACAATGAGCGCCTTTATCAGCAGCCCAACAAAGCGCCTTACGTGAAGGACGCCTTTCACCGCTACCTGATTGAGAACGAACGCGGCGCGGTCAATCCCGCTATGACCGGCACCAAGGCGGCCGCACATTTCGTTTCCGAAATACCGCCCGGAAAGGACTGGCTCATTCGTCTCCGCTTGCTCGATCGCGATCCTCGCAAGAACGGCCAAAACTTCGACAAGCTCTTTGGCGCCCCCTTCGAGCAGGTCTTTGCCAATCGCCTCAAAGAAGCCGACGACTTCTACGCCCCGCGTGTTTCCGCCGATTCCAGCGACGATGCGAAGCTGGTGCAGCGCCAGGCCTTTGCCGGCCTGCTCTGGAACAAGCAGAGCTACCACTACGACGTTCGCCGCTGGCTCAACGGCGATCCCACGCAACCCAAGCCCGATCCTGCCCGCTTGTCCGGGCGCAATCACGATTGGGTCTATCTCTACAACTCCGATGTCATCTCCATGCCCGATACCTGGGAGTATCCCTGGTACGCGGCCTGGGACCTTGGGTTTCATTGCCTCGCGATGGCGCTGATCGATCCCGAATTCGCCAAGCAGCAGCTCGTTCTCTTCCTGCGCGAATGGTACATGCATCCCAACGGCCAGCTGCCCGCCTACGAATGGAATTTCTCCGACGTGAATCCGCCGGTGCACGCCTGGGCCGCCTGGCGCGTTTACCGCATCGCCGCGCGCATCACCGGCCGGCCCGACCGCAAATTCCTCGTGCGCGTCTTCCACAAGCTGCTGCTGAATTTCACCTGGTGGGTCAACCGCAAGGATCCGCAGGGCATGAACGTTTTCCAGGGCGGCTTTCTCGGCCTCGATAATATCGGCATCTTCGACCGCTCGCGTCCCCTGGGCCCCAACGAGTTCATGGAGCAGTCCGACGGCACCAGCTGGATGGCCATGTATTGCCTCGACATGCTGGCTATCGCCATCGAACTCGCGCGCGAAGATCCCGCCTACGAAGATGTGGCCAGCAAGTTCTTCGAGCACTTCGTGCACATCTCCGACGCCATGAACAACATGGGTGGCGAAGGTATTGGGCTCTGGAACGAGGAGGACGGCTTCTATTACGACGTGCTGCACATGGACGGCGCGCGCCACATCCCCATCAAGATTCGCTCCATGGTCGGACTCATCCCGCTGTTCGCCGTCACCACCTTCGAGCCCGAAGACCTGAAGGCGCTCCCGCAGTTCCGCCAGCGCGCCCAATGGTTCCTCGACCACAATCCCGGCGTCTCCAATCACATTGACATGAGCGAGAAGTCGCCCGGAGGCAATCGCTGGCTGCTCACTATCGCCAATCGCGAAAAGCTGCAGCGCATCTATCGCTACGTCTTCGACGAAAACGAGTTTCTATCGCCCGGCGGCATTCGCTCGCT